>MWEK01000008.1 GCA_002070955.1 Planctomycetes bacterium ADurb.Bin069 | reverse complement strand
AATCGCTTTCTTGCCACTGGGCACCTCCTTCGGGTGCCCAGTAAACGTCTTGTCCAGCGTCACGTCAAAGCCCCTATCCGCTGTCCGGAATGCCCGGAATCGGTGTCCGGAATCAAACGGAATCACTGTCCGGATTGGATCGGAATCGGTGTCCGGAATGAAACGGAATCGGTGTCCGGAATGGCGCGGCGCACGCACGCAATGGTTCAAACCATTTACTATGTATTTCCCGTCTCTCCTGTTCGGAATGCTTCCTTGGGTTTTTATCATCGCCTTTCGTTGGAAACGGATTCCGTGGCCGACCGATATGTGGAAACGGATTTCCTCGTGGCCCCATTCTGCGGAATGGTTATTTGTAATCACTGCTTTCTTTATTCCTCTCGCCGTATTCTGTCTGAGCACCTCACGACTGCCTCTTTACGTGCTGCCTCTGTTTGCACCTATGGCTTTGACGGTCGGCAAAGGACTTGAGTGGCTGGTCTCCGAGAGGCACATCAGCCTCAAGTTGATCAAGTGGACATCGATCACGTGCATGCTTGTAATGGTCATTGCAAAGGGAGCCATCCCTTACAGGTCTGATCCCAAAGACATGCTTGTCCTTGCGCAGGATTTGAAACCGGCTTTGGAAAAGTATTCGTCCTATGACCTACATATTTTAAATCGGGACTGTCCCTACGGACTTCAGTTCTATTTAAAGAAGTCGCCCATAGATACAATCGAATTCAAAGATCCGACGGACGCCCAGGGCAAGATCAGGGATGTGGTCAAGAAGGCCAAGGCAGGCACTCCCCAATTGACCATTATTCGCACAAAGATGCTTAAAAAATTAGAGCAACTTATAGACGGACGCATCTATCAGGTCATACCGGTCAATAACGACTGGGCTCTTATTGTAATAACTCCTCCCGATTCTTCCAATCCGACATCTTGAAATTTAACCCGATTCTGGCAAGGAAGTGGTTCGACTCAAAAGAAACAGGCCGCACAAATCTTAAACGGTGTGCGGCCTGCCCCACTTTCCGCGGTTGTGGGCGGCAATTTTATGATTACGTAAAGACCGGTGGGGTCAGTGGTTAACTCCATCCGCTGCCAGAATCGCCCGCGCCGATTCGCGGCTCCACGCGGCCAAAAGACGCAGGACTCTGCGGTAGTTCTGAATCGCCAGCGCGATCTCCTTGGCTTGCGAGGGCGAGACGACGGTCTGCACGAGGCGTCCTCCCTCACGGCGCGACCAGATATGGTACGGACCGTGCCGCGCGCTGGGATCCTGCATGCAAGGGCAATGGGGCTTGCCGCAGGTATTGAAACGCTTCACCAACGTTCCGGCACATAGGGTGTCTACCGCCAAAATACGCCGGCGGTAGAGGGCACAACGGCTTTGTTTCTTCCCGTGGGGCTTCGAAATTGTTTTTGCCAAGGGTATTGACCCCGTGAAATCGTGCCATTGTTATATGGCAAGACTAAGAAGCTGTCAAGGGAGAAAGATGAAAAGAAGCGCCGTATTCATGCCTCCTTTCGAGCTGGCCGAAGAACGACTGGGCCCGCTGCCCATCGTGAATCACTTTCCGGGCCTGCGGCAAATGGAGCGCCTGCTCGATGCGCATGTCCCGACGAAGCATGATCGAAGTTCTTTGCCTTCCGCAAAGGCGTTGGGGGTGCTCATCCGTTCCATCACCGTCGAGCGGGAGCCGATGTGCCGGCACTACGAGAGCGTCAGCGGTTTCTGGCCGCCGGCATTTGGGCTCAGCTCTCGCCAAGCGAAGAAGCTCACGGAGGACCAGCTCGGACGGGCTCTGGATCGTCTCTTTGGCGCTGATGTATACGGCAAAACAAAGAAGACTTTATAGACAAATTACACAAATGCCCGAAGCGCAACTGCTCGTTTGGCAAAAGCGGCAGGAAACGGCTTAGATTTGAAGGTTTTTGTTAAATTCATGGTCTCGTCTTACCTGGAAATCCACGCGAGCCCGGAGAAGGCAGGGAAGGGGGAGGGCGCGCTCGAGGCCGCCGCCGAAGCAGAAAGCCCCGCCGGAAGAGGAGCGCTCGGGCCTGGTCCCGGTGAGGCTCCGATTCCTCCGCGCCGCGCCCCTGCCCTTTGGCAAGCTCCGTCGCGCGCCCTATAATCGGGTTCGATGCGGGAATCGGCGCATGCGCGGGCTCGCCGGGAGTGGCGCGGGGGCGCGCCTCCCGCGGGCGGAGAACGCTGTCATGACGCTGCTGCTGGTCCTCTTTCTTTCCGCGCAGGAACGCGGCGTCCAGGATGCCGACATCGACGCGGCCGTGCGGGCGCGCGTGGCCGCGATGACCGCGTGCCGGCCGGCCGAGCTTTGGGAACATGCCGCCGCTCTGGAGGCCCTCGGCGCCGCGGCGGCCGACGCGGTCATGGAGGGCCTGAAGAGCGCCTCGCCGCAAGTGCGCCTTGGCTGCGCGAAGGCGCTCCTGGGCATGAACGCTCCCGAGGCGGGGGAGAAGGCCCTCAGGGAGCTGGTGGACAGCAAGGCGCCCGCCGAGCTGCGCCTCGCGGCGCTCGCGCTGCTCAGGTCGTCGCTCGATGACGCCTTGGCGCCGGTGCTCCAACGCCTCGCGCAGGAGGACGCCGATCCGCGGGTGCGCATCGAGGCGGCGCGCACGCTCTGGGATGTGGCGGGGGACCGCTGGGCTCGGGAGCGCATCGAGCGCTTCCTGCTTTCGGACGACAAGGCCCTGCGGGATCGCGCCGCCCTGGCGCTGGGCGAGATGGGCTATGTCGAGGGCGTCGCCAAGAAGATCCTGGCCAGGCTCGCGGGCGAGCCCACCGACGATGGGCTCCGCGCGGTGTTGATCCTCAGGATCGAGCGCCTGGCCAAGGAGCGCGAGGCCTCGGCCAATCCCTTCGACCTGGGACGCGACGCCCTGGTGCGCCAGAAGGACGCCGAAATCGCGCGGCTCTCCCAGGAGCTCGCGGCGCTCAGGCAGGTGCAACTCCGCGGCGACAAGGGCGCCGATCCCCTGCTGGACTGGGTCATGGCCCGGATCAGGGAGAACTACGTCGACGAGGCGGAGCTGAACGAGGTGGCCCTCCGCGTGGGCGCCGCCAAGGGGCTTCTGAACGCCTTGGATCGCTTCTCGACCTTCATGGATGTCGACGAGACGCAGCAATTCGAGGACTCCATCAGCGGCGCGTACACCGGCGTGGGCGCGCAGATTTCCCAGGACCGCGACACCGGCCAGCTCGTCATCGTGCGGCCGCTTTACAACGGACCCGCCTACCGGGCGGGCCTGAAGCCCCAGGACCGCATCCTGGAGATCGACGGCCTGGAGACCAAGGGCAAGGACATGACGGAGATCATGCGCCTCCTGAAGGGGAAGCGCGCTTCGCACGTCAAACTCCAGGTCATGCGGCGCGGGTGGAAGGAGCCCCGCGAGTTCGACATCGTGCGGGCGGAAATCAAGATGGAGAACGTGCGCACGCGGCTGCTGCCCTGCGGGATCGCCTACGTGCGCCTGGACCATTTCGGCGAGCGCGCCTTCGACGAACTCCTGGAAGGCCTCGCCGCGCTGGGGCCCGCGGGGTTCCAGGCGATCATTCTCGATCTGCGCGGCAATCCGGGGGGGCTCCTCAGCGAGGCGGTGAAGATCGTCGATCTCTTCGTGGCGGAGGACCCGCGGCCGATCGTGACGCAGCGGGGCCGCATCGGCGAGAAGGCCGAGATGAGCCGCAACGCCCCGCCGCAGTACCTCTCCGAGCCCCTCGTCATCCTCATCGACAAGGCCAGCGCGAGCGCGTCGGAGATCGTCGCCGGCGCGCTCCAGGATTACGATCATCGCGCCGTCCTCGTGGGCGAGCGGACGTTCGGCAAGGGAAGCGTGCAGCGCATCTTTCCCGTGCCGCCGGAACTGGGCGGTCTGGTGGGCGGCCGATCGGCCCTGCGCCTCACGGTCCAGTATTACTACCTCCCGAGCGGCCGCTGCATTCACACGCGCCGCGATGCGGAGGGGCGCGTCACGGCGGAAGGCGGCGTCACCCCCGACGTGGAGGTCGCCCCGCCGAGCTGGCCGCTGTGGAAGGCCAACGAGCTCGAGCAGCTAGCGGAGATGCCGGCGCTCAAGGACTATGTCCAGCGGCTCCTGGAGCCGGCGCACGCGGAGCGCAGCGCGGCGCTGCTTCTGGGCGGGGACGGCGGCGATCCGGAGCGCTATCCGGGCTTCAAGGAGTTCTTCGAGCAGATCAAGGACGCGACGCGCTGCACGCCCGCCGACGTCCGGCTGGTGGTGCGCGCCAACCTCTGGCGCGCCTACGAGGATGCGCAGGGCCGGGAGCTGCCCGCGGATTTTCAGGACGACCGGCAGCTCAGGCGGGCGATCGCCGAGATCTTGAAGCGCCTCGGCCTCGATCCGGCCAAGGAGCCGGCGTACGCGGGAATCGACGCGCCGCAGGAGCGGTGAGGCGGCTCAGTTGCGGGCCGAGGGCGCCAGCCGCCCGCCGTGCTGCCGGTAGCTCACCTTCCAGCGATCCTCGGCGCCGTCGTAGTCGATGTCCAGCTCGACGTCGAAGGCGCGGGGGATGTCGTAGACGGCGCGGAAGTCCTCCTTGCGGTCGGAGTCCTGCTTGCCCATCAGATCGTAGTCGATGAGGTTGAAGACGATCTCGCCCCAGTCATCGGTGCGGGTGATGCCCCAGCCCGCGAACACCGCCGCGCCGAGCGGCCCGAACTTCGCGAGGGCGTATCTGCGAATGCCCTCCAGAAGCTCGGCGCCCGAGACGTGGACGTCGACGACGGAGGCTTCGCCGCGGATCTGGCGCAGCGTCCAGTCCAGCGCCTCGTAGACGAAATTGTACGCATCCTGCGGATAGCGTCGATCGGCGCGCAGCAGCTTCTCAAGGCGCTCGATCGAAGTCAAGATCGTCTCGCTCATGGGCGCTCCTCCAACCGGCCCGCCGCGGCGGGCATCGCCGCCTTCCTGAAGATGGATCGGCCGAGGGGGGGAGGAAACTTGAAGGTTCCGGGGGGCGCCGCTCATGCCGCGCCGCGGCGCAGCCGGATGAGGAGACACTCCAGGATCAGGTCCGGGTGAATGTTGGCGTCGATGTCCGCGGCCGCCGCGACAATGCGCTCGGTCATGTGGAGCACGCCGCGCAAATCGAGGGCGTCGAAAATCGTGGGGGCCGCGGGCGTTTCGCCGCAGAGCGCCGCGGTGCGGCGCCGTGCGTGGGCCGCCAGGTGCGCGCACAGCGCGCGCAGCCGCTCGCGCCGATCCTCGCCGGGCGCGTAGTCGGCCAGCACGTCGGAATCGAGTTCGTCGCGGCGGGCCGGGTCGGCGAGGATCCGCTCCAGATCGGGGTTTTCGGGCGGCGGGGGATAGGCCTCCGCCGCGTAGAGCGGCAGCCGGTGGCAGCGCGACACGATCGTGGGCAGCAGGGCGCCGAGGTTTCCGGTGGTGCAGAGATAGAGCGTCGCCCCGCCCGGCTCCTCGAGAGTCTTCAGGAACGCGTGCGCCGCGGGGAGGGTGAGCCGCTCGAGGCGCGGCGCGAAAACCACGCGCCGTCCGTTGTGGGCGATCGCGAGGGCGCCGATGAGCTCTCTCACGGCGTCGATGTCGATGGCGGCGCGGTTCGCGGCAAGTTCGAAGAACGCCGGGGAGGCGCCCCGCGCCACGGCGCGGCACGGGCGGCAGGCGCCGCAAGGCGCCATGCCGCGGGCGGGCCCCTCGGGGCACAGGAAGGCAAGGGCGATGTCCCGGGCGACGCGATCGCGCTCTTCCGGGGCCGGGCCCCAGAGGAGATAGGCATGGGCGAGGCGGTCGGCCGCGAGGGCGCGCGCGAAGTAGTCGCGGACGAAGGCGGCGTTCATGCGGGGCTCCGCCGCGGAGTCGCGCGCCGGCGGCGGCGCATAAGGGCCCGGAGGCGCGCCAGGATCTTCAGGCAGATCGTATCCGCCGGCAGGTGCGCGTTGACGACCATTGCCTTGCCCCGCGCGCGGCGCGCGAGGGCGAGGAACTCCGCGCGGACCTCGGCGAGGTAGCGGCTGCCGCGCGCCTCGATGCGGTCGGCTTTGCCGCGCCGGCGGGCCGCCGCCTCCTCGGGCGCGAGGTCGAGGAGGACGACCAGGTCCGGCTCGCGCCCGCCGGTGGCGATCAGGCTGAGCGCGCGCGCCTTCGCGACTCCCAGGCCCAGGCCGCGCCCCTGGTACGCCACGGTGGACCAGAAGCACCGGTCCGAGAGCACGAACCGGCCGCGGTCCAGGGCGGGGAGAATCACGCGGCGGTACAGGTCGGCGCGCGCCGCCAGGTAGAGGAACATCTCCGCCTCCCGGCCGGGCGCGTTCTTCCCGCGTTCCAGGAGGAGGCGCCGCACCGCCTCGGCGACAGGCGTAGCGCCCGGTTCCCGCACCAGAAGGGCGCGGGTCTTCGTGTCCGCGAGGCGGTCGGCGACCAGCGCGGCCTGGGTGCTCTTGCCCGCGCCGTCGATGCCCTCGAAAGCGATGAGAATGCCGGGGACGCGGGCGGTGGTGGCCATAGGGAGGCCATCGTAGCGGCGGCGGAGAAGGGGCGCAACGGGCGGGTGAGACCGGGGGCCTTACGGCCGCCGCTTGAGCACCGCCAGCGTGATGTCGTCGGACTGCGGCGCCGCCCCCCGCCACGCCGCCACCCGGTCCACGATGTGCGCCGCGATTTCGGCCGCCGACCGATCCAGCGCGTGAACCAACTCGGCCGTGAAGCGCGCCTGGCCGTATTCCTCCTCCCGCGCGTTCATGGCCTCCGTGATGCCGTCGCTGTACAGGACGAGGCAGTCCCCGGGCTCCAGGGCCAGCGCCGCCTCGGGCGCCGCGGCGTGGCCGAAGCCCGCGCGCAGGCCCAGCGCCACGCCCGGAACGTTGCAGACCTCGACGGCTCGGGTGCGCGCGCGGACGACAATGGGAGGGTTGTGGCCGGCGCGCACGAGGCGGATCTCGCCGTCGTCCTCGGCGAAGCGCAGATAGGCCATGCTCACGAACATGCCGTCCTTCAGGTCGGGCGTGATGATCTCCTCGACCAGATCGATCGTTCCGGACGGACCCCGGCCCGCCTGGACGGCGAGCCTGAGCAGGCAGCGCATCATGCTCATAATGAGCGCGGCGGGAATTCCCTTCCCCGACACGTCGGCCACGGCAAGCCCCCACGCGCCCTCCCTGAGATCCAGGAAGTCGTAGTAGTCGCCGCCGATCTCCCGGGCGGGAAGCCACTGCGCCGCCACGTCCCAAGTGCGCAGCTCGGGCGGGCGCTCGGGCATGAGGCCCTTCTGGATCGCGCGGGCGATGCCCAACTCCTTCTCCATGGCCTTCTGGGCGGCGCGGCGCTCCTGCATGTCCTTGAGGCTTGCCACCATGTGGTTGAAGGTGCGGGCCAGATCGCCGACCTCGTCGCCGGATCCGACCGTGCTCCGACAGTCGAGATTGCCCCGGCCGACGGCGCGCATGTCGCGGGCCAGGGCGCGGATCGGCCGGGTGAGCAGCATGCCCAGGAGGATCGACACGGCGGCCGCCACCGCGATCCCCGCGATCACCGAGCGGACGACCTCGCCCCAAAGCTTGTGCTCGGCGGCCTGGATGTCCGCGGCGGAGAGATACACGGCGATGCGGCCCACCAGAACGCCGTTGCGCGTCATGTCGCTCGTGAAGCTCCGGACGGGGACCGATCCCTTCACGCCCTCGTGGATCGTGACGCCGGCGTCCGCGGCGGCGGGGTAGTCCAACCGCCGGCCCTGCGTCCACGTGAAACTCCCCTGGCCGGTGAGGGCCATGTAGAAGCGGCTCGGGTCCTCGGGCGCGAAGATCACGATGTCGAGGATGTCGGCGCCGACGGGGCTCGCGACGAGTTCCTTGAGTCGGCCGTGGACCTCGACGCGCGCGCGGTCCCGGGCGTCCGCGCTCCGCGGATCCGCGCCCTCGTCGCGCCAGTAGGGGGGGATCGAGGCGGCCAGGTGGCGCACGAAGAGGGCGCCGCTCTGGTTCTTGGCCTCGTCGAGGCGCTGGCGCGAGATGGCGAAGTCGCGCAGCCCCTGCCAAAGGCTCACGCCCACGGTGAGGGCGACGAGGGCGACGACGAGCTTGATCGCGATGGGCAGCCGCACCGTCGGGCGGCGGGGGCCGTCGCTTCTGGCGTGAGGTGGCGCGCGCTTTTCGGTGACCACGGCACCATTGATTATGGCGCGGAGAAGGGGCGTCGGCTATGGATAATCCGCGGACTTCTCCGCCCCTTGCGGGCGGCGCTAGGCGCGGGTCGCCGCGCGGATCTCGCCCTCGGCATTTCTGCGGGCGGTGTAGGCCGCGCGGTACTCGCGGTCGGTGGTCGCGGGCATCGCGCGCGCCCGTTCGAGGCGTTCGGTCGCCTCCTTGAGGTCGAGCTCCTCGGGCGGGCACGCCCGATCGACGAGAATCTTGACCGCGTTGTCGGCGACCATGAAGAAACCGCCGCAGGCGAAGAAGCGAACATCGCCCCCTTCGCGCGCGATCTCCAGGAGCCCGCTTCCCACGCGGCCGATCAGGCGGGCGTGGTCCCGCATGATGCCCAGCGATCCGTCCTCGGCGGGAATGACGAGGGAGACGGCCGTGCCCTCGAAGACCGCTTTTTCAGGGGTCGCGATGACGACGCGCAGGTGCTCCGCCATGCCGCCTCCTAGGCCGCCCAGCTCTGCTGCTTGAGCTGCTCGGCTTTCCGCACGGCCTCTTCGATGCCGCCCACGTACATGAAGGCCGCGAGGGGCAGGTGGTCCCAGCGCCCCTCGACGATTTCCTTGAAGCTCCTAACGGTCTCGCCCACGGGGACGTACACGCCCTTGGCGCCCGTGAAGGCCTCGGCGACGAAGAAGGGCTGCGAGAAGAAGCGCTCGAGGCGCCGCGCGCGCTCGACGATGAGGCGGTCCTCGTCGTTCAGCTCCTCCATGCCGAGGATCGCGATGATGTCCTGTAGATCGCGGTAGCGTTGGAGAATCCTCTGGACCTCCCGGGCCACCGCGTAGTGTTCTTCGCCCACGTACTCCGGATCTAGAATGCGGGACGAGGACTGCAGCGGGTCGATGGCCGGGTAGATGCCCTTCTCGCTGATACCGCGGGCCAGCACCGTGGTGGCATCGAGGTGGGAGAACGCCCGGGCGGGGGCGGGGTCGGTGAGGTCGTCGGCGGGAACGTAGATCGCCTGCACCGACGTGATGGACCCCTTGGTGGTGGAGGTGATGCGCTCCTGGAGCTCGCCCATCTCGGTGGCCAAGGTGGGTTGGTAGCCCACGGCGGCGGGCATGCGGCCGAGGAGCGCCGAGACTTCGGAGCCGGCCTGTGAGAAACGGAAGATGTTGTCGATGAAGAGCAGCACGTTCTGGCCCATCACATCGCGGAAGTACTCGGCGATGGTGAGGGCCGAGAGGGCGACCCTGAGGCGCGCTCCGGGCGGCTCGTTCATCTGGCCGAACACCAGCGCCGTCTGATCCAGCACCGACACCCGCTTGCCGCCCACGTCGATCTGCGTGTCGCGCATCTCGACCCAGAGGTCGTTGCCCTCCCGCGTGCGTTCGCCGACGCCCGCGAAGACCGAGTACCCCCCGTGCTGCTTGGCGACGTTGTTGATCAGCTCTTGGATGAGCACGGTCTTGCCCAGGCCCGCGCCGCCGAAGAGCCCGGTCTTGCCGCCGCGCGCGTAGGGCATGAGCAGATCGATGACCTTGATGCCGGTCTCGAACACCGCGGTGGTCGCGTCGAGGTCGTCGAAGCGCGGCGCCTCGCGATGGATCGGCCAGCGCTCCTTGGTTTCGACGGGCGGGCGGCGGTCGATGGGCTGGCCGAGGAGGTCCAGGGCGCGCCCGAGCACCTCGGGCCCCACGGGCACGGAGATGGGCGCCTTGGTGTCCACGACCTCCATGCCCCGGGCGACGCCGGCCGTGGACGCCAGCGCGATGGCGCGCACGCGGTTGCCGCCCAGATGCTGCTGGACTTCGCATACGAGGCGCACCGGGCCGCCGCCGGCGACGCCCTCGACGACGAGGGCGTGGTAGATCTCCGGCAGTTCGTTCTCGGGGAATTCCGCATCCAGGGTGGCGCCGATGACCTGCACGACGCGGCCGTTGCCCATGAGTGTTCTCCTTTGCGTCTGTCGCGAATCGTCCGCCTGTTTCCTCGGCGCCGCGGCGGCGGCGCGCGTCACTGAATCGCGTTCGCGCCTCCGATGACGTCCATAAGTTCCAACGTGATCGAGCTCTGGCGCGCGCGGTTGAACATGCGCCGGTACACCTTGAGCATCTCGTCGGCGCTGTCCGTCGCCGCCTTCATGGCGACGCGCCGCGCGATCTGCTCGCACGTGCCGCTCTCAAGCAGCAGCCGCAGGAGCTGCGTGCGCACCGCGCGGGGCAGCAGCTCGTCGAGCATCGCTTCCATGCTGTCATGGTGGAGAAAACCGCCGTGGGGCGCGCCCTGGGCGGGCGGCGCGATGGGCAGGAGGGGCGTGACCTCGACGGGCTGCTGGCCGGCGGAACGGAAGCGCGCCGACACGACCTCGACCTTTCCCACCGCGCCGGCCAGGAAGGCCTCGGTGAGCCGATCGGCGAGCGCACCGGCGTCCGCGACCTTCGGCCGGTCGTCGAACGCGGCGCTGAACCATTCGACCTCGCGGCCGGCGTGGCGGAAGCGCGCGGCCCCGCGCTTGCCGATCATGTAGACCCGCGCCGCCGCGCCCGTCTGCGCGAGGGCGTCGAGCACGGCCTCGGCCGCCCGCAGGATTTGGGCGTTGAAGCCGCCGCACAGCCCGCGGTTCGACGTGATGACGACCACGGCGGCGGGCGCGGCGGCGTCCGGCGCCCCGATGAGGGGATGCGCGATGTCCTCGCCGCCCGCCAGTTCCGCCACCAGAGCCGCCATGCCGTCGGCGTAGAGCCGCGCGGCCTGCATGCGCGCCTGGTTCTGCTTGGAGCGCGAGGTGGCCACCAGCTCCATGGTGTGGGTCAGCTTGCGCGTCCCCCCGATCGTCAGGATCTTGCGTTTGATTTCCCGAGGCTTTGCCACGGCGATCCTCGCTTAGCCCGCGAAGCGCTGCGCCAGCGCGCCGAGGAGCTCCTTGATGCCGGCGGTGGTCGCGTCGCTGATTTCCTGCTCGACGCGGATGGCCTCCAGCAGTTCGGGACGCTCGGCCCTGAGCCGTCCGAGGAAGGCGTTCTCGAAGGCGCGCACCTTCGCCACGGGAACCGCGTCCAGCGCGCCCAGGCTGCCGGCGTAGATGACCGCGACCTGCTCCTCGATGGGCATGGGCTTGTACTGGGGCTGCTTGAGCAGCTCGACCATGCGCCGGCCGCGGGTGATCTGGGCCTGCGTGGCCTTGTCCAACTCGGTGCCGAGCTGGGCGAAGGCCTCCAACTCCCGGAATTGCGCCAAGTCCAGGCGCAGCATGCCCGCCACCTTCTTCATGGCCTTGATCTGGGCCTTGCCCCCCACGCGCGACACCGAGATGCCGGGGTCGATGGCCGGCCTGACGCCGGCGAAGAAGAGCTCGGGCAGGAGGTAGATCTGGCCGTCGGTGATGGAGATCACGTTGGTGGGAATGTAGGCCGAGACGTCGCCTTCCTGGGTCTCGATCACGGGGAGCGCCGTGAGGGATCCGCCGCCCAGTTCGTCGGACAGCTTGGCGGCGCGTTCCAGCAGCCGGGAGTGAATGTAGAACACGTCGCCGGGGTACGCCTCGCGCCCCGGCGGGCGCCTGAGCAGCAGCGACAGCTCGCGGTACGCCACCGCGTGCTTGCTCAGGTCGTCATAGATGCAGAGGGCGTGGCCGCCGCGGTACATGTACTCCTCGCCCATGGCGCAGCCCGCGTAGGGGGCCAGGTACTGCAGCGGCGCCGGGTCCGAGGCCGAGGCCACGACCACGGTGGTGTACTCCATGGCGCCGTGCTCCTCCAGGCGCTTCACGATGCGCGCCACGGAGGAGGCCTTCTGGCCGATGGACACGTAGATGCATTTCACTCCGGCGCCCTTCTGGTTGATGATCGTGTCGATGGCCACGGCCGTCTTGCCGATGGCGCGGTCGCCGATGATGAGCTCGCGCTGCCCGCGGCCGATGGGGATCATGCTGTCGATGGCCTTGATGCCCGTCTGGAGCGGCTCCCTGACCGACTGGCGGCCGGCGATGCCGGGAGCGTGCCGCTCCACGGGCACCCGCGTCGCGGCCTCGATGGGGCCGCGGTTGTCCAGCGGCTGGCCCAGCGGGTTGACCACGCGGCCGAGGAGCGCCTCGCCGGCGGGCACGTCGATCACGCGGCCCGTGCGCTTGACCTTGTCGCCCTCCCTGAGCGTGTGGTGTTCGCCGAGAATGACGGCGCCCACCGAATTCGTCTCGAGGTTCAGGGCCAAGCCGAAGGCGCCGTTGGAGAAGAGGAGCAATTCCTCCTCCATGACGTTGGTGAGGCCGTAGATATGGGCGATGCCGTCGCCGACCTCGGTGATCGTGCCTTCCTCCTGAAGATCCAGCTCCGCGCGGAAGCGCGCGATTTCCTCCCGCAGAACCGCGGAGATCTCGTCAGCTTTGATTTTCATGGCAGTAATCGCTTCCCACAGGTTGCGCCATGAGCCGGCGCTTGAGCACGGCCAAACGTTCCTTCACGCTGCCGTCGACCACTTTGTCGCCGCAGCGGATGATCATGCCGCCCACGATCGCGGGGTCGACGCGGGAGTCGAGCACGACTTCGGCGCGCATGTGGCGCGCGAGTTCCTCGGCGAGGCGGGCGCGCGCGCCGGTCTCCAGCGCCGATGCCGTCGTCACCTGGACGCGCACCCGCCCGCGCGCCGCGTCGGCGAGATCGGCGACGGCGGCGAGAATGTCCGGCAGCCAAGCTTGGCGGCTGTGCGCCATGATCACGCCCAGCGCGTCGACCAAGTCGGGCGGGAGCACCGCGTCGAGGCGCGCGGCCGCCGCGCGGGCGCGGCGCCCCGCGATGGGGCTCAGCAGGTAGCGGTGAAGCTCCGGATCCGTCCGGAGCGCGGCGGCCAGAGCGCGCACGCCGTCCTCGACTTCGTCCAGCGTCTCCCGCCGAACCGCCAGGTCGACTATCGCCCGCGCGTAAGCCCACGCTGCCTCGTCCGCCATGAGTCACCGTGCCTCGGGAGGCCGGAGCGCGTCGATGGCCTCCTGCGCGAAGCGGCGCTCGTCCTCCGCGTCGAGGCGCCGCGCGATGATGCGCTCGGCCGCGGCGATGGCGAGATCGACCGCCCGGCGCCTGACCTCGGCGAGCGCCTGCAGCTTGGCCTGCTCGATGGCCTCCAGGGCCTTGCGCTGGACGGCGTCGGCCTCTCGGCGCGCCGCGGCCAGCAGCCCTTCGCGGGCCCGGCCGATATCGGCCTTCACCACGGCGGCTTCCTCGTCCATGCGGCGCTGAGCCGCCGCCATCTCCGCCTTGGAGCGCGCGCGGGCTTCCTCGGCTTCCTGGCGGGCGTTCTCGGCGGCGGCCAGCGCCTCCCGGATGCGGCGTTCGCGCTCGTCGAGCGCCTTCTGGATGGCCGGCCAGGCGAAGCGGCCGAGAACGAAGAGGGCGAGGACGAAGGTGACGACCGACCAGAAGACCTGGGGCAGGAGCGGCGTCAGAAAATCGACGCCGCCCGGTTCCGCCTCCCCGCCGGCCGCCCGCGCCAGGGCGGGGGCCAGGAGCATGGGCAGAATCCCGCGCAGTGTGTCCATTGTCTCTTCTCCGTGGCCGCGCCGCGGCGGCGCGCGCGGCCCCCGCGCGGTCAGCGCGCGCCGAGCTTCTCCACGGCGGTCTTGACGATCTCGAGCATGCCGTTGGTCCCGATGAGGCAGATGATCACGCCGAAGAGCGCGATTCCCTCGATGAGGCCCGCGGCGATGATCATGGCCATGCGGATCGTGCCCGCGGCCTCGGGCTGCCGCGCGATGCCCTCGCACGAGGCGGCGCCGATCCGGCCGATGCCGACGCCCGCGGCGATCACGATGAGGCCGATCCCCACGGCGGGGCCCAGCAGCGACAGACCTAACGTCTCCATGCAGCGACTCCTTTCATCAGTGTTCGGGATGGACCGACATCCCGACGAACACGGTCGTGAGGGAAGCGAAGATGAAGGCCTGGAGGGCGGCCACGAAGACCTCGAAGAGCGTCAGCGCGACGGCGCCGAGGACGCCCGCCAGCGAGATGGCGCCCCCGAGGACCAGCGTGTCCTTCGTCAAGGCGGCCGTGAAGCCGAGCACGGTGGCGATGGCGATGTGCCCGGCGAACATGTTCGCGAAAAGACGCATGGTGAGGGCGAAGGGGCGGACGAAGTGCCCGACGATCTCGATGACGAGCATGAGGGGCCAGAGGACCAGCGGGACGGGCGGAACGATGTAACGCAGGTACTTGACGACGCCGACGCTGCGAATGCCCCACAGATGCCAGGCGAGAAAGGAGACGCCCGCCAGGGCCGCGTTGACGCTGATGTTGCCCGTGGCCGTCATGCAGCCGGGAATGAGCCCCAGCAGATTGCAGGTCAAGATGAGAAAGAAGACCGTCCAAATGAAGGGAAGGTAGCGGTCGCCGTCGCGGCCGACGACGGGCCTGACGACCTCGTCGCGGATGAAGAGCAGCAGGGCTTCCAGGAAATTGCCCCAGCCGTGGGGCACCAGTTCGCCGGCTTGAACGCGCCGCGCGCGGGCGATGAACACCGCGCACATGAGCGCCGCCCCGATAAACAGCATGAAGACCTGCGTCGTAATGCCCACGGCGGCGAGGGCTTCCCCCACGCCCCGGCCGAACCACCCGAAGGGACGGTCGAGCGAGTGCTCCAGGGGATTGGCCGACGCCAGGAACATCATGGCCGGCGCGCCTCCGCGGGACGGGTCTGGCGGTGCGCGCGCGCGATGTCACGGGCGAGCATGGCCAGGTACGCGGCGAGAAGGACCGACGCGGCCGGCGCCAGCGCCCGCGGGAGGAGCAGAAGGCAGGCGCAGAGCCCCGCCACCGCCGTGAGAAAACGCGCCGACATCCCGCCGACCATGGCCGCCGCCGAGCGGCGTTCTTTCGTGAGGGATGTCACGATCGCGCCCGCCAGGCCGGCGGCCGCGGCCAAGCCGGCGCCCGCCCAGAGCCACGGCCAGCGGGTCTGCTCGTAGAAGGGCAGGAACGCGGCCGCCGCGCAGGCGGCGATCGCCAGAACGGGCCGCATTTCCCGAAGACAATCACGCATGCGTGTGTCTGCCTATCGTGAGTCGTCGCGTCGCGCCGCGCGGATGAGCTCGTAGAAGCCGAGCGCGAATCCGGCGACCGCGCATCCGGCCAGGCACCACGGGGCGGAGTTCAGCCATTCATCGAGCTTCATGCCGCCGTACACGCCCACGGCCGTGAAGAGCGCGACCTCGGACCCCACGTGAAGGTAGCGCAGGGTCTCGCGCATCGCCGACGGGTTTCGCTTGTCCGGCAGTTGGTCCTGCACCGCCATGCGCCTGCGCATCCGGCTCCGCGTCCGGTCCGCCGCGCGTCACTCCGCCGCTGCGCGCGGAGAGCCGGCCGCCGGCGGGCCGCGGAGCCTCCGTTGGCATTCGCTCTCGCAGAATACAAAGGCGTCAGTATAGCAACAAACCGGGGAGAGTGTCAAGGAAGCGCGCGCGGCGGTCCGAGGCGCGCCGCGGTCCCGCTGCCGCCCTCCGTAACCGGGCCGGCGGGTGCCGGATCGGCGCCGGTGGTGTATGCTGGGTGCGTCCGCCCGGCGGCGAGAGCATGCAGTACCTCGATTTCCATTGCCACCTTGACGACGAGCGCTACGACGGCGCGCGCGAACGCATCGTCGACGACTGTGTCGCCCGCGGGTTCGCGCGCCTCGTCACCGTCGCCGACGCGCACTCGGAGCGCTCGCTCCGGGTGACGGAGGAACTGCTCGCCCGCAGCCCCCGCACGGCCTGCGTCGTGGGCGCCCATCCTCACAAGGCCGCGGCGTACGACGGCGCCGTCGAGCGGGCGCTGGAGCGCTTCGCGGCCAAGGCCGTCGGAATCGGCGAGGCGGGCCTGGACTATCACTACAACTTCTCGCCGCCCGAGGACCAGCGGCGCGTGTTCGCGCGGCAGATCGCCATCGCCAAGGAGATGGGCAAGCCCCTCATCGTTCACTCCCGCGCGGCGGAGCGCGAGGCGCTCGCGCTCATCGACGCGGGGCGGTTCGCGGGGCCGGTGGTTTTCCACTGCTTCACGGGCGACGCCGGGGCGGCGGGCGAGATCGCCGCCCGCGGCTGGTGCATCTCGGTCTCCGGCATCGTCACGTTCCCGAAGGCCGAGGACCTCCGGGAAATCGTTCGGACGTTTCCCGCGGCGCAGCTCTTCACCGAAACCGACGCGCCTTACCTGGCGCCCGTCCCCTTCCGCGGGAAGCTGAACACCCCCGCCTGGGTGGCCTATGTCGCCGAAGCGGTGGCCGCGCTCCGCGGCCTCACGGTGGAGGAGCTCAACGCGCGCGTCGTGGAGAACTTCGCGCGGCTCGCCGCGCCGCCCGCGGCCTGAGGGCCCCGGCCGCGCCCCGAGTCACCCGTTTCCGAATTGCCGCATGACCACCGCGGCGGGCAGCCCGCGCGCCAGGGCTTCCGCCATCTGGCCCATGAACGGGGCGCTGTGCTCGAAGAACCGGAAGTACCCCGAGCAAAGCCAACTGCGGGGTTGATCCTCGCCGGGGGGCGGCGCGAGGCGGTTCTTGGGGCATTCGCCGCGGCAGGCGAAGTCGTAGCGGCAGGCGCGGCACGACGCGGGCCGGCGGTCGCGCTTGTCCCGGGCGAAGGCGGCCTGGCGCGGGGAGTTGACGATCTCCGCGAGGGGCCGCTGGAGGATGTTCCCGAGCCTGTGGTCGGGCGTCGCGAAGTGGTCGCAACTGTACACGTCGCCGTTGTGCTCCAGGATGAGCGCGCGGCCGCACGTCTCGTTCATGACGCACAGGGGCGGCACGCGCCCCGTCCATGCGGCAAGCGTCATGTCGAAGGCCTGGACGAAGACCGCGCCGACATCGCGCCTGACCCAGACATCGAAAATCTCGCATAGGAACCCGCCCCAGAGTTCGGGCGTCACCGACTCGGGGGTCGCCGCTCCCGGCGCGCCCTCGGCGGGCACGACGATGGGAATGAACTGCATGAACTTGACGCCGTGCTCCCGCAGGAATTCGTAGACCTCCCGAGGACGAGCCGCGTTGAGGCGATGGACCGAACAGAGCACGTTGAATTCGACGCCGTGGCGCCGGAGCCGCGCGAGGGCGTCCAGGACGCGGGCCGCGGTGGGCCGCCCGTCGGGGAAGACACGGTACGGGTCGTGCAGCTCGGGGGGGCCGTCCAGGGAAAGCCCCACCAGGAAGTTCTCGTCGCGCAGGAAGCGGCACCAGGCATCGTCCAGGAGAATGCCGTTGGTCTGGAGCGAATTGCCGATGCGCCGGCCCGGTGGGGCGCCCGCCCGCTGGAGCGCCACGGCGCGCTTGTAGAAATCCAGGCCCGCGAGAGTCGGTTCGCCGCCCTGCCAGGCGAAGGTGACTTCGGGGGCGCGGTGGAGGCACGCGAGGTATTGGCGCACATAGGCCTCGAGGACGGCGGGCCGCATCTTCCAGTGCCTCTCGTCGGGGTAAAGCGCCTCCTTGCCGCGGTAAAAACAGTACACGCAGGCAAGGTTGCAGCGCGGGCCCATGGGCTTGGCCATCAACTGAAAGTCGGCGGCGATGGGAGGCGCGGCGGCCATGCGGACAAGGATGAGGCCGGAGGCGCCCGCGGTCAACGCCGCGGCGGGCGTCTCGAACCGCGCCCGCCCGGGGGATATACTCAGGAGCCGGGAATCGTCCCGCGGAAGGAGGCCGGCCAACCATGACGACGCCGGGCGCCCATGCGGCGGGATCGACCGGCGCGCCCCGCCCGCGCATCGAGTCGCTCGACCAGTTCCGCGGCTGCACCGTGGCCGCCATGTTCCTGGTCAACTTCATCGGGGGCTTCGAACTGGTCCCCGCGATCTTCAAGCATCACCACACCTACGCGAGCTACGCCGACACGGTGATGCCGCAGTTCTTCTTCGCCGTCGGTTTCGCGTACCGCCTCGTCTATCTGCGCCGGCGCCGGACGGACGGGGCGCGCGCGGCGGTGTCCCGCGCCCTGTGGCGCAACACGGCGCTTGTGCTGCTGGGCCTCGCCGTCTACCACATCGATCGCGTGGCGGACGACTGGACGACGTTCCAGGAACGGGGCTTCTGGACCTGCGTCGCCGCAAGCCAATGGCCTCGCGCGATTCAAGCTCTCGTCCATATCGGTTTGACGGGCTTTTGGGTGCTGCCCGTCATAGGCGCGCGGCCGGCGGCGCGGATCGTCTTTCTCGCCGGTTCGGGCGCGGCGTTCACGCTCCTTTCCCACTGCTGGTACTACGACTGGCTGTGGGCGCGCCGCGTGATCGACGGCGGGCCCTTCGGCTTCTTGACGTGGACGATTCCCCTGCTGGCGGGCTCGCTGGCCCACGACGCGCTGCTGGCCCGCGGCGCGCGCCGCGCCATCGCGCCGCTGGGCGCGTGGGGAGCCGCCCTCATGGCGCTGGGCTACGCCTTGGCCTGTCTGACGGCGCTGGGGCCGGCGGAGCCCGGCACGCCCGCCGCGGCGCGGATCCTGGCGGCCCCGCCCTTCGTGCCGCCGTGGCATCCGCCGGATATCTGGACCATGAGCCAGAGGGCGGGGAGCGTCTCGTATCTGACCTTCTCGGCGGGATTCTCCCTGGTCGTCTACGCGCTCTTCGTCTACCTGTGCGACGTGCGGGGCCTCGGACTCGGGCTCTTTGGAACGTTGGGCCGGAACGCGTTGGCCGGCTATCTCGTGCACGACGTCGTCGGCGGCGCGGCGGGGGCGTTCGTGCCGGGCAACGCGCCGCTTTGGTACCTTGCCGCGGCCTTCGGCGTGTACTTCGCCCTTTGCTGGGCCTTCGTGGCGTACCTCAACAGGCACGGGCTGTTTCTGCGGCTGTGAGCCCCGCCCCCGCGCCGGGGCGGGCGCGTCCCGCCGGCGCCGGTCAGCCCACCTCGACGAAGGCCTCGTGCTTGTGCCCGTCGTCGGCGAGGCGGATCTTCCCATGGGGTTGCTCGACCCCGTCAAGCCAGACGCGGCGGACGCTCCAAGTCTCGGGCCCGGCCTTCTTGACGGTAATGTGGTGGAAGGTGTTGCGGTACCGGTAGGTGACCTTGAACTCGCTCCAGCCGCCGGGAAGGAGGGGCGCGAAGGAAAGCAGATCGCCTTCGATGCGGAGGCCGAGCAGGCCCTCCACGAGCAACTGGTAGAGCCAGGCGGCGGAGCCGGTGTACCAACTCCAACCGCCGGCGCCTTCGCGGCCCGCGGCGGCGTAGACATCGGCGGCGATGACGTACGGTTCGATTCGGTAGACTTCCGCGCGGTCCCGCCTGTCGCCGTGTCGGATGGGATTCAGAATCTGGAACAACTCCCAGGCCTTGTCCGTCTCGCGCAGGGCGGCGTACGCCATGGCGACCCACACGGCGGCGTGGGTGTACTGCGCCCCGTTCTCCCGGACGCCCGGCACGTAGCCCTTGATATAGCCGGGGTCCGTTTCCGCGGAGTCGAAGGGCGGGGCGAACAAGCGGATGAATCGATGCCGGGTGTCGACGAGGTGCTCCACGGCGGAGCGCATGGCCGCCCGGGCGCGTTCGGGGTCGCCCGCGGCGCTGAGCACGGCCCAGCTTTGGGGCAAGGAATCGATCCGGCATTCCTGGTTGCGCGCGGAGCCCAGAGGCGTGCCGTCGTCGAAGAAGGCGCGCAGGTACCAGCGTCCATCCCAGGCGTGGTCGTCCAGGTCGGCGGCGAGTCTCTCCGCTTCCCCGGCGCAGCGCTCGGCGAACTCCCGATCGCCGCGGCGGGCGGCGAGCTCCGCGAAATCCTTGAGCACGCGGTGCAGGAAGAATCCCAGCCAGACGCTCTCGCCCCGGCCTTCGCGGCCGACGCGGTTCATGCCGTCGTTCCAGTCGCCGGTCCCCATCAGCGGAAGGCCGTGGACGCCGAAGCGCATTGCCCGGCGGATGGCCCGCGCGCAGTGTTCGTACAGCGTGGCGCGCTCCTCGGAAACGCGCGGCTGGTCGTAGACCGATTCCTCGCCTTCGGCGAGGGCGCGGCCCGCGAGAAAGGGGATCTGCTCGTCGAAAACTCCAATGTCGCCCGTCGCGGCCGTGTAGCGGCAGGCGACGAAGGGCAGCCACAGGAGGTCGTCGGAGATGCGCGTACGCACGCCGCGCCCCACCGGCGGGTGCCACCAATGCTGGACATCGCCCTCGGCGAACTGGCGGCCGGCGCTCAGGAGGAGATGCTCGCGGGTCAACCACGGACACTCGTGGAGGAAGGCCAGCGAGTCCTGAAGCTGGTCGCGGAATCCGTAGGCCCCGCCGGATTGGTAGAAACCGCTGCGGCCCCAGAACCGCGAGGAGAGGATTTGATAGAGCAGCCAGTGGTTGACGAGGAAGTTGACGGACTGATCGGGCGTTTCGACGTAGACGGCGCCGAGCTGTTGCTGCCAGAACCGCCAGACCTCCTCCAACGCCTGGCGCGCTCCGCTCACGCCGCCCTGGGCGAGGAGCAGGCCGCGGGCTTCCTCCTCGCTGCCCGCCGCGCCCAGGGCGAAGACCACCTGGATTTGCTCTCCGGGCGGGATGTCGAAGAGGGCCATGATGGCGGCGCAGGGGTCTACGGCGGCGACGATGCGGTTGGACAGGTGCTCGCGGCCCAAGGCCGCGGGGGCCGCGAGCGACCCGTTGCGGCCGATGAACTCGGCGCGGCTCGACGTGACCGTGCGCTCGGAGGCGCTGGAGTGGAAGAAAGCCACCCGGTCGGCGAAGTCGAGGCTGAAAGCGTTGCGCGCGAAGATCGCGCCGCTCTGCGGATCGAGCTGTGTGACCACGTGCATGGCGCTCTGGTCGCGGCGCTCGCCGAGAACCCATTCGCAGTATCCGGCGACGCTGACGCGGCGGGTCCGGTCCGACAGGTTCTTGAGCGTGAGGGCCGCGAACTTGATGGGCGCGGCGACGGCCGTGTAGACGGTCATCTCGGAAAACAGCTCCTCGCGCAGATGCTCGAAAACCGTGTAGCCGTGGCCGTGCCGGCAGACGTAGGGCGCGCCGTCTCCGGCCGGCTGCGGCGTCGGCGACCAGACGCGCCCGGTCTCGTCGTCGCGGAGGTAGAAGGCCTCTCCGCCGGGGTCTTCCACGGGGTCGTTGTGCCAGGGCGTCAGCCGGAATAGGTGGGCGTTCCCGTGCCAGGTGTAGGCGGCGCCGGACTCGCTCACGATGGTGCCGAAGTCCCGGTTGGCGAGAACGTTGACCCAGGGCGCCGGCGTGGCCGCGCCCGCCTGGAGCATGATGACGTACTCGCGGCCGTCGCGGGTGAAGCCGCCGTACCCGTTGAAGAACTCCAGATCCCGGGGGGGCAGGGGCGCCGGAGGCGCCGGCGGTTTTTCCGGCGGGGCGGGCGGCGCCAGCTCCGGCACGTCGATCTCGGGGATGACGCGCCGGTCGATCTGCTCGGCCAGGGATCCGAAACGGTCGCTGAGCACCACGCGCGCGACGGCGAGCAGCAGCGTCCGGTCGTCCTCGGACAGCTGGTCGACGGCGCGCACGAAGATGCCGCCGGGCTGGTCCAGCAGCTTGGCCTCGGTGCCGGCGTGCACCAGCCCGATGATCGCATCGAGGAGGGTTTGCCGATAGCCGGCATAAGCCTCGGACCAGATGACCAGATCCGTTTCGAGCCCCTTCTGGCGCCAGTAGGAATGAGCTTGCACGAGGTTGCGGACCAGGTCCAGGTTGGCTTGGTCGGCGATAGAAAGCAGAACGATGGGGCGGTCGCCCGAGATGCCGTGGCTCCAGAGCGCCGCTTGATTCTTGCGATTGCGGGTGATGACGCTGGCCCGCGCCCGCCGCTGCGGCCCCGCGTAGAGAATCGAGCCGGCGAGCCGGGTGTAGAGCTGCACGTCCGCCTCGCTGGCGCGCAACTGGTCCAGGAGCACCTGGTTGCGGGTCCAGGCCAGGGAGAACACGCGGTCGACCATGCGGGGGTCGCGGCAGCGGTCCACGTAGACTTCGGCGGCGGACCGCGTGGAGGCCACGCCGATGAAGGCGTTGATGTTGGCGGTTTGCCCCGCCTCGACGCGCACGCGGTACCGGATTGCGGCGATGGGATCGAGCACGACGCCGGTGCGGTCCGGAAGGGGCCCGGGCGCGTCGAGAGCCGCCGGATTGCGCACGGACCGGCCGCGCCCGATGAAGGCCGCCCGGTCGGTCTCGAAGGAAAAGCCGCGGAGCACCGTGCCGCCGGCGACGGTCATGGCGTGGAACATCCAGGGCGGCGTCTCCTCGGAAGACCTGGGGCGGCGGGTGAAGAGGATGGCGGCCTTGTCGGGAATCGGCTCCGCTCGGAGGAAAAGCTTGTGGAAGGCCGGATGGGAAGCATCCGCCTGGCCGTCGAGCAGCACGACCTCGGCGAAGCTGGTGATCTCGATGGTCCGCGCGCGCCGGGACAGGTTCGTGATGGCAACCGCGCGCAGCTCCATGTCGTCTTCAGGGCAGACGGCCACGGTCGTGCGGGTCAGGATCTGATGGATTTCCGACCGAAACTCGGCGCTGCCCTGCTCGAAAACAGCCTCGTACCGGTCGAATGCCGGGGCGACGGGCTGGTGGGCGGCGGACCAGACGTGGCCGGAGTCCACCTCGTGCAGATAGAAGAAGATCCCGTCGCGGTCCCGCGTGGCATCCTCGCGCCAGCGGGTGAGCGCCAGGCGCTGCCACCGGCTGAAGCCGCCGCCGCTGTTGGTGACCATCACGTGGTAGCGGCCGTTGGAGAGCAAGTGCACTTCGGGGGCCGGCGTGTCGGGGGTCTCGAACGTCCGCGCGGCCGCCTCCCGTTTTTCATCCTTGCGGATTTCGGCGGCCTCCGCCGAGGCGATGGCCGCGCGGAGGCGCGGGCGCGCCAGCGGGATGCGCTCCTGGAGCAGCAATTGCGCCGATTTCAACTGGGGATCCGCCAGGAAGCGCCGCTGCATCGGTTTGTCGTTGAGGGCGTAATCGAGGGCGAGCAGCGTCATGCCGCCGTGGTGGGTCATCCACGAGCGAACGAGCACGAACGGTTCGCCCGAGGTCGTGCGCAGGCGGGAAGGCGTCCAGTCCAGGGCTTCGTACAGCCCGAAGCGGCCGAGGGCGCCGTGCGCCACCAGCCGCTCGAGATTCCGGGCGGCCGCCTTCGGCGCCACCATCAAGGCCATGGCGCCCGCATAGGGCGCAATGACCAGATCGTCGGCCAGTCCTCGCTTCATGCCCAGCGCGGGGACGCCGAAGGCGCGGTACTGGTAGACCTGGTGCGAGTCGACCTGGTTGTAGCACGACTCGGAGATGCCCCAGGGAAGGCCCAATCGGCGCGCGTAGCGGATCTGGAGGCGGACCGCGCCCTCGTAGGTCTCGTGGAGCAAGGTGCCCTCGTAAGAGGGCATCACCAGGAGCGGCATCAGGTACTCGAACATCGAACCGCTCCAGGAAACCAGCACGGGCGCCCCGCCGCCGGGAACGAGCCGCCGGCCCAGGTGGAACCAGTGCTCGAGGGGCAGGTGTCCGCGCGCCAGGCTCACGTAGCTTCCCAACCGGCATTCCGAGGCCAGAAGGTCGTAGTAGCCGGGATCTCTCTTACGCGCGTCAAGGTTGAAGCCGATGGACAGCAGGCGGCGGTCCTGATCGTAGAGGAAATCTAGATCGTGCTCGCTCAGCTCCGAACACCGGTCGGCGAGCTTGCGGATGGCCGTGGTGCGCTCGGCGGCGCGCTCGCTGGCCGTGCGGAGCCACGCCAGCCACTGGCCGGCCGATTCCGGCGCGCCGGCCCGCGCCAGGCGGGGCTCCCAGCGGAGCCGCAGGGTCGCCAGCGCGTCGAGGGCGGGGATGCGCTCCAGTTCCCCGCGCAATTCGTCCCAGTCGTCGTCCGCCGGCGCGGGCAGGTCCGGCACCGCCTGGGCGCAGACCCACGGCGCGAAACGGCGCAGCTCCTCCGCCAGGTCGGCGCATTGCCGGCGCAAGGACGCCAGCCAGAAGGAGACGATCTCGTCCGGCGCCAACGCCGCGCTCAGGCCGGCGACCCCCTCCGCGATGGAATCCAGCGCGCCCAGGGTCTCGCGTAGCCGCGGCGGCGCGTTCCGCGCCGCCGCGACCAGCTCGCGGATGCGCGCCGACGCGGCCGCCGCCACGGCGGGAGCGACGGCGCGCTCGGCGGCGCGGAACTCGTGCAGGAGGATCGCCGCGGTATCCTCGATGCCTTCCTTCCAGCGGACGGGCAGGATGGCGGCGCGGAGCATCTCGGCCAGGCCTTCGCGCACCACGATCATCAGACCGGCCAAGTTGCCGCTGTCCACCGTGGAGATGTAGAGCGGGCGCAGCGGCTGCAGAGTCCGCGTGTCGTACCAATTGTAGAAGTGGCCGCGGTAGCGCTCGAGCCTCTCCAGCACCTCCATGGTGCTCTCCGTGCGGGCGGCCAAGCGGCCCGCCGAGATGTAACCGAAATCGTAGGCGGCCAGGCCGGCCGCCAGCGTCATGCCGATATTGGTCGGCGATGTCCGGTTCGCGACGGCGGACTCGGGGGCTTCCTGAACGTTGTCGGGCGGCAGCCAGTTGTGCTCCGGCCCTACGAAATGCTCGAAGTACGCCCACGTCCGCCGCGCCAAGCCCCGGAGAAACGCGACCTGCTCCGGGCCCAGAGGGCGGCGGCGTCCGCCGGCGGATCGGCTGACATACCATGCGACGACGGGGGATGCGGCCCAGACGCCGCACAGCAGAAAAGGGACGGCGCCGGCGGCAACTCCCGCCAGTGCGAGCCCCGCCCCGCATGCCAGCGCGAAGGCGGGCGCCGTCCACATCTCCCGGGCGACGCCCGGGAGAGAGAGCCGCGCGGCGCGCTCGCTGTGGCTGGCGGTTTTCCATTCCAGGAGGCGCCGCCGGACCCGAAGGCGCCAGGCCGCCCGCGCGATCGCATCGAGACACACCGCGCTCCGGTGAGGGAGGCAGGCGAGCTGCAGGGCGTCGGCGGCCCATTGCCGGAGCTCGGTCGCCGCGGCATGGCGCAGGTGAATCCGCAAGGGCGCGTGGCGAGGTTTCTGCAGGAACGCGCGGGCCGACCGGGCGGCCGCGGGCAGGAAGAACGCCGTCAGCAGTCCCGCGATCCACCGCGCCGCGAATTCCGGCCGGAGGAACGCCGCCGCGGCCAGCGCGATGCACAGCGCCGGCGGCACGAGGCTGCGGCGGAGATTGTCCAGGATCGTCCAGCGCGCGAGGGCGCCGAGCGGATTGGGTGCGAGACGGTCGCCGGGGCCCGGCGCGCGGGGGCACAGCCAGCGCGCGATCTGCCAGTCGCCGCGGATCCAGCGATGGCGCCGGTTCATGTCGGCCAGGTAACGAGAGGGCTCGTTTTCGTAGAGCTCCACCGCGCTGAGGAAGCCGCAGCGCGCGTGGTGCCCTTCGATCAAGTCGTGGCTCAAGATGCGGTTGTCGGGGAAGCGGCTGCCCACGGCCACATGAAAGGCATGGACGTCGTAGATGCCCTTGCCGACGTAGGATCCTTGACCGAACAGGTCCTGATAGACGTTGGAGACCTCGCGTGTATAGGGGTCCAGGCCCACGACTCCGGCCTGTAGGCGCGAAAAGAGCGACTGGCGCGCCGCCATCAGGCTGACCGCCACCCGAGGCTGGAGCACTCCGTAGCCGCAGGTGACCAGCCGCGTGGCCGAATCGAGCCGGGGGCGGTTGAGCAGATGCGCCATGGCGCCCGCCATGCGGTAGGCCGACCCGGGCGGAAGCTGCGTATCGGTGTCGAGGGTGATCACGTAGCGGACCGTGCGCAGCACGGCCGTGTCGCCCTCGATGATTTCGAAGGAATCGCTTTGTCCCTCGACGACGAGGCGGTTGAAATCCTCCAGCTTCCCGCGCTTGCGCTCGCGGCCCATCCATTTGCCTTCCGCGGGGTTCCAGCGCCTGGGCCGATGCAGCAGGAAGAACTTCGTCTCGCCGTCCCGGGCATGCCGGCGGTTCAGCCGCCGGATGCCTTGCACGGCCGTGTCCAGCCACGCGCGGTCATCGGGCAGCGTTTCGGTTTCCGCGTCGGGCATGTCCGTCAGCAAGGCGAAGTGAAGGTTGTCGACGCGGTTGGCCATGAAGCGTATTTCGAGGTCGTCGAGGAGACGGGCGGCGGCCGCGGGGGGCCCCAGCAGGGTCGGCACGACCACGATGGTCCGATGCTCCGCCGGGATTCCGCGGGAGAAGTCCAAGCCGGGCAGGAAACGGGGAGGAACCGCGAGGGTGACGATCCAGTTGATCAGCGTCACGGCGGAGCCGGAGAGCGCCGCCCAGGCGACGGCAAGCAGCGCCATGGCGGGCGGATCAATTCCGCCGGCGGCGATGGAGGCCAGCGGGACGGTCGCCAGCGCGATCGACGCCGCCGCGATGGCGAGAAGATACCACGCCAGAGGCCTCCGGCCGATCAGGCGGCCGAGGCGCCGGCGCAGGGAAAGCCGGCATCCGAGCCGCGCTTCCAGCGCCTCCCGATCGGCGTCGATCAGAAAGAAGCCCACATGGCTCTCGCGCCGCTCCGCGCCCTCGCGCCTGCGCTCCGCCGCCATGGCGACGGCCGTTTCCGCCGCCTCGACCTCGGAGCGGCCGCTCTGCCGGGCCAATTCCTCGATTCTGTCCCGGTAGCGGTTTCGCGTCCGGAAATCCATGAGGGGGTAGACGCCCGCCGGGTCGCGGCGGAGCACGGCCTCGGTGACGCTGAGCGCCTCGACGAAATCCCGCCAGTCGATGGCCGCCAGGGCCCGCATGCTGGTAATGCAGTTGCGGGTGGTGACGTGATTGGCCGCTTGCGCCTGGTTCTCGCTCTGCTGGATCTGCTCGATGGTCTGCCCGCGGTTGGACAGCTCCTGTTCCAGCCAGTTGAGCGCGAGCCCCAGGGCGGGGTCGACGCCGTCGATGTTGGCGATCAACTCGGCGACGAAGGGCGCCGTCAAGGGCGGGTCCGCCCGCACGAAATCTCCCAGCGCGGCGACGAACTGGCGGGGGGTGTTCCGGAGCACCTTGAGAAATCGTTCGGCCCACAGGAGCGCCGCGTCCCGCTGGCGACGCCGCCAAGCGATGCGCTTGGTGACCCGGTGCAGGTTCTCGATGAGCGTCAGGCGCAGCATGATCGGGACGGCCCACAGCTCGCCCAGGGTGAGGGGCTGCACCTCTTGGTACGCCTTCACGAAACGGCTGAGGTTCTCGAGGTCGACTTGCCCGTCGGTATGCCGCACCAGCTCCAGCACGGTGTCGTAAATCCTGGGGAAGCCCTTGCGCGGCCCGGATTTCAGCCGGGGCAGGGCGCGGCTGTAGCCGGGGGAAAGGTGGGCCCGCGCCAGCTCGATCTGTTCCTGGATCAGGTGGCTGTTGTCAAAGAGCCATTCGGCGGCCGGCGCGATGCGGCGGCCCAGCCGCACGCTGCCGGCGATGGTTTCGTGGCCGCGGCGGATGCCGCGCTCGCTCTCCGCGAGCTGGTGGAGCAGGCGCTCGTGCCCGCGCACCACCGCCGCGTCGTGGCGCGCCGCGAGGATGCGCGCGTGGTCCACGAGTTGGCTCACGCCGAACAGCTCGGCGCGGCGGCTCAGCTCCTCCTCCGCCGGCTGGGTGCGCCGGGGAACACGGTCCTTGTCGGGCAGGCGGCGGAGGCGCAGCCTGCTCCATAGGGAGGACCCGTCCTTGCGGGAGGCGGGGTCTCCTCTCGGACCGGCGGTTTTCTTCGGGGTTCTCATTATCTCCCACAGCGGTTGCCAGTATATATGGGATGCGTGGATGCTTCAATCAGCCGGAAACGGTGCGCGGCGCGGCCGCTCGACAGGCGGCCGACGTTCGGCGCGGGCTCCGCGGTTACGGAGGCGATCGATCTCACAATGGTTATCGGCGCCGAGCGCCCGCGGTGTGCGCCGACTTTCCCGCGGGCGGGGGAAACAGCGCGCCGCGGGGCGGTTTCTGCGATATCATGTAGGCTGCGAAGGCATGCAAAGGAGGCATCCTCATGATGAGACCCATGGTGACCCGCGGCGTTATCGGCCTGGCGCTTTGTCTGGCGGCGTCGCTCGCCGCGGCCGCCGGCGAACCGGCGGCGCGCGAAGACCGCCAGACGCTCCCCTGGGGCGTCAAGGGCGGCGTCGGTTTCAGCGCCGATCCCTCGGCCTTCCTCATGGGCCTGGAGGGCGACTACGCCTTCACCCGCGAGTTCCGCGCCGGCCCCCTCCTCCAAATCGCCGCCTCGGACCGCCGGCTCATCGTGGCGCCGACGGCCAACTTCAGGTTCTACCTGCCCATCGAGGATGCGCCGGCGGCGGTGGAGCGGCTCAACCCGTTTGTCCAGCTCGGCCTCGGATTCGCCTACGTGGATCGGGAGCGGCGCCGGCGCCACGATGACGAGGAGGTCGGCTTCCTGATGAACGCCGGCTTCGGCTTCGACTACATGGTCACGGACCGCGTCGGCTTGGGAAGCCACATGCTCTTCAACGTCCTGCCCCGGGACACGGCCGGCGAGCGCTTCTTCTTCTCCTGGCAGGTCGTGACGGCGTCCGTGCGCTTCTGAGGCGGGCGGCGCCTTCCGCCCGGGTCCGTTGACAAGGGGCGTTTCGCCCCGCGAACATGCAGGCCGACCCCTTCATGGAGGAATGTCATGCGATATCTAGCGCGCGCCGTCTTGGTCCTCGGCGCCGCCCTTGCGGCGGCCGATGCTCCCGAGTGGGAGAACGAACTCGTCTTCGGCGTCAACAAGGAAGAGCCGCACGCCACGCTGCTCCCCTACGCGGAGGCATGGCAGGCCCTCGCGGGGACGCGCGCGGCGTCGCCGTACTTCCTGTCGCTGAACGGGCCTTGGAAGTTCAACTGGGCGAAGGATCCGTCCGAGCGCCCGGCG
Source organism: Planctomycetes bacterium ADurb.Bin069 (assembly GCA_002070955.1). GTDB lineage: Bacteria > Planctomycetota > UBA8108 > UBA8890 > UBA8898 > UBA8898. The sequence continues at coordinate 127,643 of MWEK01000008.1, read as the reverse complement.
GATTTTTACAGGCCCGAGTTCGACGCGAGCGCCTGGAACGACATTCCCGTCCCGTCCAACTGGCAGTTGCAGGGCTACGGCCGCCCGCTCTACGTCAATATCGCGTATCCCTTCAAGGCTGATCCGCCGCGCGTCATGGGCGAGCCGCCCCGCGAATACTCGACCTGGGCCGAACGCAACCCGGTGGGCTCGTACCGCCGCACGTTTACGGTGCCTGAGGCGTGGAAGGGCCGCGAGGTCTTCCTGACCTTCGACGGCGTCGACTCGGCCTGCTACGTTTGGGTCAACGGCGCGCGGGTGGGCTACAGCGAGGACAGCCGGACGCCGGCGGAGTTCGATGTCACGAGCTATCTGAAGGCCGGCGAGAACCTGCTCGCCGTGGAAGTCTACCGGTATTCCGACGGAAGCTATCTCGAGGATCAGGATTTCTGGCGTTTGAGCGGCATCTACCGCGACGTCTACCTCTGGTCGGCGCCCTCGGTCCATCTGCGCGACTTCGAAGTGAAAGCGCTGCTCGATGGCGCCTGCCGCCATGGAGAACTCGTGATCGATGCCCAGGTCGTGCGCTACGGAGCCGGCGCGCCCGAGAGCTGCGTCCTCGAGGCGACGCTCCTCGATCCCGCCGGCAAGGCGGTCGGGGGCGGCGTCCTGGCCCGCACGAAGGTGCCGGCGGCGAGCCGCGTCGCCTTGCGCGCGGCCGTGGCGGCGCCGGCCCGGTGGACGGCGGAAACGCCGCATCTCTACACGCTGCTTCTCACCCTCAAGGAGCCCTCGGGCGCCGTTCTGGAGGTGCTCAAAACCGGCGTCGGGTTCCGCCGCGTCGAACTGCGCGGCGGCCAGGTGCTCGTCAACGGCGCGCCCATCCTCTTCAAGGGCGTCAATCGCCATGAGCACGATCCCGTCACCGGCCATTACGTGACGCGCGAGTCCATGCGCCGCGACATAGAGCTCATGAAGCGGCACAACATCAACGCCGTCAGGACGAGCCACTACCCCCATGCGCCCGCGTGGTACGAGCTTTGCGACGAGCTGGGGCTCTACGTCATCGACGAGGCCAACATCGAGTCGCACGGCATGGGCTACGGCCGCGAGTCGCTGGCCCATCCGGAGAGCTGGCGCGGGGCGCACTTGGACCGCGTGCGCCGCATGGTCGAGCGCGACAAGAACCATCCCTCGATCGTCATCTGGTCCCTGGGCAACGAGGCCGGCAACGGCCGCAATTTCGAGGCCGCGTACGACTGGATCAAGCAGCGCGATCCGTCCCGCCCGGTTCAGTACGAGCGCGCGGGGTTGGACCGCAACACCGATATCTACTGCCCCATGTACGCGCGGATCGACCACATGCTCAAGTATGCGAGCACGCCCCAGGCCCGGCCGCTCATCCTGTGCGAGTACGCCCACGCCATGGGCAACAGCGTGGGGAACCTGCAGGACTACTGGACGGCGATCGAGGCCCACCCGCAGCTTCAGGGAGGCTTCATCTGGGACTGGGTCGACCAAGGGCTCGCCAAACCCGTGCCGCCGCGGCTCATCGTCAAGGACCGGAGCCCGCAGGGCCGGAGGGGGAGCGTGGCCGGCGAGGTCGTGCCGGGGGAGGGCATCGTGGGGCCGGTCGATTTCGATGCCGACGCCGCCCTCGATCTAAGGAACGCCCTCACCCTGGAGGCCTGGGTGAAAGGAACCCCGAACCGCGAATACTGTCCCCTCCTTTCGAAGGGCGACCACCAGTACTTGCTGCGGCTGCAGCGCCGGGGCGGCGGCTTCGCGGTCGGTTTCGTTTTGACGACGGCGGGCTGGCACGACCTCACCGTGCCGCTTCCCGCCGACTGGGGCGACGGCTGGCACCAGGTGGCGGGCACCTGGGACGGCGCGACGATGCGCCTCTTCATCGACGGAGTCCGGGCGGCGGAGCGGGCGCTCGCGGGACCGCTCGGAGCGAGCCGCGCGCCGGTGTCCGTCGGCCGCAACAGCGCTCATGCCATGCGCCGCAGTTCGGTGGTGATCCGCGAGGCGCGGATCTATGCGCGGGCCTTGTCCGCCGAGGAGCTGCGCGGCGCGGCGCCTCGCTCCTCCGAAGGCCTCGTGCTCGACGTGGACTGCCGGCAGGCCGCGCCGGCCGAGAGGCAGCCCTGGGACTACGCGCGCGCCGAGTACTTCGCCTTCGGCGGCGACTTCGGCGATTACCCCAACGACGATAATTTCTGCTGCAACGGCCTCCTCCATGCCGACCGCACCCCCAACCCGCACCTTTTCGAGGTCAAGAAGGTCTACCAGAACATCAAGGTCAGACCCGTCGACCTCGGGGAAGGGCGCGTTCTGGTGCAGAACAAGCATTTCTTCAGCGATCTTGCCGGTTTCGAGGCGCTGTGGAAGATTGAGGAGAACGGCGCCGCCCTTCAGTCGGGCTCCCTCGGCGCGCTCGCCGTGGAGCCCGGCGCGGAGCGCGAGGTTCGGATTCCCTTCGCGCCCTTCGCGCGGGCGCCGGGAGCCGAGTATTTTCTCACCGTGTCCTTCGTGCTGGCCGCCGACGCGCCCTGGGCGCCGAAGGGCCATGTGGCGGCATGGGATCAGTGCCCCTTCGCGGCGGAGATACCCGACCCGCCCGCGGCGCCGTCTTCCGCTCCCGGACTTTCCGTTTCCCATCAGAACGGGGTTCTGGTCCGGGGCGCGGATTTCAGCCTCCGCATCGGGCACGAGAGCGGCGCCCTGGAGTCTTACGTGTGGAAGGGCAGGGAGCTCCTCGCCGCGCCGCTCGTTCCGAACTTCTGGCGGGCGCCGACGGACAACGACCGCGGGACTCAGATGATCAACTGGGCGGCCGTCTGGCTCACCGCGGCGCCGCGGCGCGTGGTGACGAAATGCGAAGCGCTCCCGGGGCCGGCCGATCGCGCCGCCATCGCCGCGGAGATGCGCTTCCCGGCGGGCGAGAGCACGGGCCGCGTGGTGTACACGGTTTACGGGGACGGGATTCTCGACATCGAGATGACCGTCGATGTGCGGGGCGACCTGCCCGTGGTTCCTCGCATCGGCCTCCAGATGCGCCTGCCGGCCGGGTTCGAGCGCGTCGCGTGGTTCGGCCGCGGGCCCCACGAAAACTACTGGGATCGCAAGACCGGCGCCGCGGTGGGGCGCTACGAGAGCTTGGTCCGCGACCTCATCTTCGAATACGTCGAGCCCCAGGAGAACGGGCACAGGACCGATGTGAGGTGGGTCGCGCTCACCGATGCCGCCGGGTTCGGCCTCAAGGCCTCCGGCTTCCCCGTGCTGGAATTCAGCGCCTGGCCCTACACCATGGAGGCGCTGCAGGCGGCCTTCCACCCCTGGGAGATCCGCCGCACGGCGGAGGTCACGGTCAACCTCGACTATCGCCAGATGGGCGTCGGCGGCGATGACAGTTGGGGGGCGCCGACGCATCGGGAGTACACGCTGCCGCCGGGCAGGACCTATAAGCACAAGCTGAGGCTGGAGCCTCTCGGCGGGGAATAGAAAGAAGCGCGGTCGGGCGGTGCGCCGCACCGCCCGACCGCGCCGCCGCCTCGATCCGCGCGCGGGCGCCCCCGGCGCGGCAGCGGGCGGCTACCGCGATTTCCGGAGTTCTCGGGCGCCGTCGCGCATGCCGCGCATGCGGGCCTGGATCTCGGCGGCGTCGATGAAGCCGTCCTTGTTGGTGTCCATGTTGGTGAACCGCTCCTCCGGGCCGGTCCACTCGTCCTTGGAGATCTTGCCGTCTCCGTTCTTGTCCATGCTGCGGAACAACTGCTCGCCGACCGCGCCGCGGCTCCTGCCCTCGGCGCGCGGGACGGCCGGCGCCTTCGGCGGCTCGACGGCCGCGGGCCCTTCCCTCCGCATGGCGGGCAGGCGGCCCAGCAGTTCGGCGAAGGAAAGCGCGCCGTCGCCGTTCTTGTCGAGGCGGCCGAACTCCTCGGCGCGGCGGGCGGCCGCCTCCTTCTCGCGCTGCTCGCGCACCTTGGCGATCTCGGCCTTGGTGACCTTGCCGTCCTGGTTCTCATCGAAGCGTCTCAGCACACGCCAGTTGTTGCCCGCCTCGGCCTCGGTGATTTCGCCGTTCTTGTCGGCATCGAGCTGCTCCAGCAGGCTCTCGGGGTTGAAACGGCCTTGCGGGCCGGCCATGGCGCCGAAGGAAAAGGAAGTGTATTCCTCCTTGGTCAGCTTGCCGTCGCGATCCTTGTCGCAGGCCATGAACTCGCGGCGCACGAAGGTGCTCCGCGCGTACTCCCTGAGGGACAACTGGCCGTCGCCGTCGGCATCGAGGGCCTTGAACTCCTCCTGAGCCTCCGGCGAGGCTTCCATGCCGAAACCTCCGCGCAGCCCCTCGAAGCGTCCCTTGGCGCCTTCGGCGCCGAGCGCCGCGGGCGCATACACAACCAGCAGCGCGATCGCCGCGCCGAGCAACAGCATCTTGCGCATGTCGAAGTCTCCTGTCGCGGCCTGCCTCGAGCGTTCGTGACGGCGCTCGCGCCCCCGATCGCGCGCCGCAACGCGACGGGGAGCCGATCGGACGGATGCGCCCGGCCGGCAGCCTGTTTGCCAACGCGCCGGCCGCGTCGTGCGGGCGCGGCCGCGCCTTTTCGTAAAACCCCGGGTGCGCGGCGAGGTGGCGGTGTTTCCCGGCGCGCGGGCGAAAGATGGAATTGCACGCGGGAGCCCCGCCGCAAAGGGTGCGCGGTCAGAACCCGGCGCGGCGCGCGGCTTGGTTCAGGAACGGCACGAACGCCCGCGCGGCCTTGGCGTTGCCCTCGGCGCTAGGGTGGCTGTTGCCGCCGCCGCCCGTCGGGAACTCCGCGTAGTCGGACCGTCCCTCGGCGGTGAGGATGTCGTAATAATCGAAGACGACCACGTTCTTGCCGGAATAGTCCTTCAGCCAGCCGTCGGCGGCAACGAGCCAATTGTTGAACTCGCGCGCCAAGGGGCCGCTGGTCGCGGGCTTTTCCCGCTCGCGCTTGAGAACGGCCCGCGCGAGGCTCTTCCAAAGCGGTTCGGGGGGGAGCTTGCCCGCGACGATGGGCGGCGCGGTCAGGCAGACGAAGAGCACGCCGGGGTGCTTGGCGAACTCGGGCAGCAGAGCGGCGTAGGCCGCTTTCGCGTTCCAGACCGTGAGCTCGGGGCCGGCGGGATTTCCGGGCGGCGCTCCGAGGCCCGTGAAGTCGCTGTTCGGGTAGCAGGACTTGAAGGCGACGATATCGTTGCGCTGTCCGCCGGCGTAGGCTTTGTCCTGTCCATCGCAGGCGAGAATCTCCTCCATCATGCCGGCGAACTTCGGCGGCCAGTCGAAGATGTCGGTCTTCTCGCCGATTGCGCTCCCGTAAGAGGCTTCATGGACCTCGTAGCCCTGAGCGACGAGCAGGCCGCGCAGACCGCCGCCGTTGGGGTGCGTGGTGTAGATACAATTCTCGCCGGACCGCTCGCCGGAGTCGGCGAACAGGTGCCCGCCGCAGGAGTGGTGAATGAAGAGGAGCCGCAGCCCGGCCTTGGGGGGCGTCGCCGGAAACGCGGAAAGGTCCATGGCCTGAACTCTGGGAGCCGAGCTTCCCGGGGTCATCGTGCCGCCTCCTACGGGAACCATCATTATCGCCGCGAGCACCGCCAGGGCGATGCCGAGACCGAGGAGTTTTCGCATGGTCATGCCGTTCCTTTCGCGCGCGGGGGCGATTATAGAGTCGAAAGGCACGGCAGGCAACTCGGCGGCTCCTTCTTGCAACGTTCGTGCGCCGGTGTATACTGCGCTTCGGGCGCCTTCGGGGACGCCGGCGCGGATAAGCGGCGTTTGGATGCGGCGCGGCGCGCGCGTCCGCCCGCGCGACCGGCGCCGGGCGCGCGAGGGCGCCGCGCGATCCACGCCCGCGCGATCGGAGAGGAGGCGGAGTGGGTTTCACGTTCATTCATGCCGCCGATATGCATCTGGATACGCCCTTCGAGGGCATCGCGCGGGTGTCGCCCGCCGTCGCGGCGCAGCTTCGCGACGCGTCGCTGGAAGCGTTCGACGCCCTGGTCGACTGCGCGATTCGCAACGACGCGGCCTTCGTGCTCCTCGCCGGCGACAACTACGACGGGGCCGAGCGCGGCGTGCGCGCGCAGCTCCGCATGCTGCGGGGCCTGGAGCGCCTGAGCGCGCGGGGGATCCAGACTTTCATCGTCAACGGCAATCACGATCCGCCGGAGGGGTGGTCGGCCGTCAAGTCCTGGCCCGAGGGCGTCAAGGTGTTCGGCCACGAGGCGGTGGAGTCCGCGGCGGTCGAGCGCGAGGGCGTCCGCCTGGCCACCGTCCACGGCATCAGCTTCTCGCAGCGCACGGCCGGCGAGAACCTGGCCGCGCGCTTCACGCGCGCCTCGGCCCCGGGGTTCCACGTGGGGCTGCTCCACTGCTCCGCGGGGGTGAATACCGAACACGAAAGCTGCTGCCCGACCACTGTGCGCGACCTCCAAGCGGCCGGCATGAACTACTGGGCTCTCGGGCACATCCATAAGCGCGAGTTCCTGTGCGAGGGCGGCCCCTGGATCGTCTACCCGGGCAACCTCCAAGGCCGGAGCGCCAAGCCCAGCGAATGCGGCGCGAAGGGCGCCGTTGTCGTGGAGGTCGACGGCGGCCAGGTGGCGCGCGTCGAGTTCGCGCCGGTTGACCGCGTCAGGTTCGTCGTCGCGCCGGTGGATGTGAGCACGCTCGCGGATCTCCCGGAGCTGCGGCGCATGCTTGTGCGGCGCCTCGAGCAGCTTCGCAAGGAGCACGAGGGCCGGGGGCTGCTCGTGCGGGCCGTGCTGCGGGGCCGCGGCGGGGTTCACCGCGACCTGATCCGCGCCGGCGCGGCGGAGGCCCTGTGCGAGGATCTCCGCGGCGAGTGCAAGGACATGGAGCCCTTCGTGTGGTGGGAGTCGATCCAGGACGCGACGCGGCCGAATCTCGACATCGAGCAGGTCCGCAAGCGCGGCGATTTCCTTTCGGAGCTGGTGAAGGTGGCCGAGCGCATCGGCGCCGGCGAGGAGGAGCGCGCGGCGTTTTTCCGCGAAGTCTGCGCGAATCTGCCCGCTGCCCGGCTCCAGGGCAGAATCCCCGAACCGGACGGCGGCGTCGAGGCCGAGGAACTGGAGCGCGCCGTGATGCTCGCCCTCGATCTGCTCGAGGAGAAGACGGACTCGTGAGACTGACCGGCTGGTACATCGACGGCTACGGCGTCTTCCGCGACTACGAGGTGCGCGGCCTGCGCGACGGCCTCACGATCTTTCTCGGCCCGAACGAGGCCGGGAAGAGCACCCTGCTCAGTTTCGTGAGCGGCGTCCTGTTCGGCTTCCCCCAGCGCCGCGGCCAGGGGCCGCTGTATCCGCCCCTGAACGGCGGGCGCCACGGCGGCCGCCTCTTCCTCGCAGGCGCCGACGGCGAGGTCGTCGTCGAGCGCGGGGCCGGCGACCGCAAGGCGCTGCGCATCACGCTGCCGGGCGGCGAGAGGGGAACGGAAGACGACCTGCGGCGCCTCGTCGGCCACGTCGATGCGACGCTGTACCGCACGATCTTCGCCTTCGACCTCCACGACCTGCACTCCTTCGAGACGCTCAAGGCCGAAGGCATCCGGGACCGCATCTTCTCGGCGGGCATCGCGGGGGCGGGCGCGTCGGCGCGCCAGGTGATCGAGGCGCTCAAGGAACGCCAGGCGGCCCTGCTCAGGCCGCGCGCCCGGGCGCAGATCACCGACCTTCTGGAGGCGCTGATCGAAACGCAGTCGAAGGCGGCCGCCGCGCGGTCGGCGGCGTCGGATTACCCGGCGCTCGTTGCGCGGGAGGATGCGGCCGCGGCCCGGGTGGCCGAGCTTGCCGGGGATCGCGATGAGGCCGAGGGGAGGCGGCGCGAAGCGCAGGCGCTGCTCGATCTGTGGCCGCTGTGGCGGGAGCGCGCCGAGGCCGAGGCCGAACTGGAGCGCCTGGAGCCTGTCGAGGATTTTCCCGACGACGCGGGGGCCCGGCTGGCCGCGGCGCGCGCGGAGGTCCGCAGCGCGGTCGAGCGCCGCGAGAAGCTCATCGCCGAGCGCGATGGCAAGCAGGCGCGCGTGCGCGAGATGGAGGACCGGCGCGCGCCGGCGCCGGGCGCCGAGCGCGTCGCCGCCTGCGTGCGCGCCATGGACGTGTATCTCGACCGCCGCGCGCAGCTCCCCGAGGCCGAGGCGGCTCTGAGCGCCGTCGAGGACGCCCTCGCCAAGAGGCTCCGGGTGCTCGGCGAGGACTGGGACGAGGCCCGCGCGCGGAGCGTCGACGGATCGATCCCGGCGCAGGAGGCGGTGCGCGCCCACGAGGCGGCGATCACGGAGAGCGACGAGCGCGCGAACGCCGCCCGCCGCGAGTTGGACGCCAAGACGAACGAGCTGCTCAAGGCCGCGGCCGAGCGCGAACGCCTCGCCGCGTCCATTGAAAAGACGCCGCCGCCCGAGCCCGCCCTGCTGGATGCGCGCGAGCGGGCGATTCGCGAGCTGCGGGCGCATCTTGCGGAAGCCGGCGCCGAGGAAGCCCGCGTGCAGGCCCGGGAGAATGCCCTCAAGGACAGCCTGCGGGCCCTCGACGCCGCGCGGAGCAAGGCCTCGCCGGCGCCGTCCGCGGCCATGGTGGCGAGCATTGCCTTCATGGCGCTGCTCATCGCGGCGGCGGGCGGGTGGCTCCTTTCCATCGGCAAGCCGGTCGAGGCGGGTTTCCTGGGCATCTTCGCGCTGATGTTCGCGGTGACGAGCTTCCTTCTGTGGCGCTACCGCCGTTCCGTTCTAGCCGACGAGGGCGCCCGCGTCGATCGGGAGCTGCGTGCGGGCGCCGAGTGCGAGGAACTGGCAAGAAACAAGATCGAGAGCGCCGCGCGCTTGCGGTCGCTGCGCGAGGCCATCGCCGCGCACGCCGCCGCGCTGGGGATCGCCGGCGAGACGACCTTCGCCGCCGTCGAGGAGCAGGATGCCGCGTGCGGACGCGATCGCACCGCGCGCGAGCGATACGATGCGGCGCAGGCGCGGGTGCGCGAGATCGCGGCGCGCGAGCGGGAGCTGGGAGAGGAAGTCAAGCGGCACGCGACGGCTCTCGAGGCCGCCGCCGCGGCGCGGCAGGCGGCGGCGGCCGAATGGGCCCGCTGGAAGCGCGAACGGGATCTCCCCGAGGCGCTGATGCCTCGGGGCGCCCTCGATTTCTTCCGCGATGCCTCCGCGGCCTGCGATCTGATCGCCGGCCGCGACGAGGCGCGCCGGCGCCGCGACGGATTGGCCCGCGAGATCGCGGCGTGGGAGGCGAACGCGCGCGCGGTGTGCGCCGAGGCGGGCGTCCGGTCCGACGGCGAGATCCCCCCCGAAAGGCTTCCGGAGGAGATCGGCGCCCTGGCGCGCCGTTGCCGCGAGGACGAGGAACTCGGCGCCCGGATCGCGGCCCTGGCCGCGGCGATCGCCGAGTTGGACGAGAAGATCGAGATCGAGCGCGGGAGCTGCGCCCGAGCCGAGGAGGCGCGCGACGCGCTCTTCGCCGAGGGCGGCGCGGCGGACGAGGCGGAGTTCCGCGCGCGGCTTTCGGCGTTCGAGGCGCGGCGCGAACTCAAGCGCCGCATTGCGGATCGCGAGGGCCAGATCGCGGAACGTCTGGGCGCCGGGCCGCGCGCCGAGGCGGCGCGCGCGGCGCTCGCCGCGGGCGAGGTCGACCGCTGGCGCGAGGTCCTCGAAGAGGCCGAGCAGAGGATCGCGGCGGCGGAGGCGGAGCGCGATGCGGCCCTCGGCCGCGTGCGAGACGCGGAGCGGGCGCGGCGCGAGTTGGAAGCCTCGGCGGATGTCGCCGCGCTCCAGACCCAGAGCGCCGCGTACGCCATGGAACTGGATCGTGCGGTGCGGAGCTGGCGCGTGGCGGCCGCCGCCGCCGAACTCATCGCGCGGACGCTGGGAGAGTTCGCGCGCGGCCGCCAGCCGGCCGTGCTGGCCGAGGCGTCCGCGTTGTTCGCGGTCGTGACCGACGGCGCCTACGAGCGGATCATCCAGACGGATGACGGGGCCGGGCTCAAGGTCGTCGACCGGCGGGGGGCGATGAAAGGCCCCGAGCAGTTGAGCCGCGGCACGGCCGAGCAGCTCTACCTGTGCCTGCGTCTGGGTCTCATCGCCGAGTTCGGGCGGCGGCACGTGACCCTGCCGGTCATCATGGACGATGTCCTGGTCAACTTCGACATTGAGCGCGCCCGCGCCGTGGCGGCGGTGTTGGGCGAATTCGCCCGCGATCGCCAAGCGCTGCTTTTCACCTGCCACCACGAGACCGTGGCGATGTTCCAGGATGCGGCCCCCGGAACCCGCGTCCTCCGCATGGAGCGCCTCGGGGTTGCCCGGGACGAGGAAGCCGTGGAGAGCATCGCCGCCGCCGGGCCTCGAGAAGCGGCCGCGGACGACGAGAGCGACTAGGCTTCCGGCCGCGGCCGGCGCGCGCTCGGTCGCGGCGGGTTCGACGTTGTCGGGGCCGGCGGGGCGCCCTTCGCGGCGGGCAAGGAAAGGAGGATCCGACATGTTGCTGGCCGGCCTGAGCGGTTTGGTCCTTCTCGGCGCGGCGGGGGGGAATCTGCTTCCCAACCCCGCCTTCGATGGGACGGCGGAGCCTTGGCGCGCTTCGGGCGGCGCCGCGGCGTATGTCTCCGGCGACGGCCGCGCCGCCGCGGGCTCCCTGATGGTCGCGCGCGGCGATGGCGACACGAGCGCGTGGGCCTGCGAGACCGAGGGCGTCGCGCCCGGCGGCGTCTATCTCTTTTCCTTCTGGGCGAAGGAGTTGGCGGCGGGGGGCGGCGGTTGCATCGTGGCGGGCCCCCTGGGGATGAATCACGATTTCAACGTGGGCTTGGAATGGACGCGGCGGGAGTTCCTGTTTCCCGTCGCGCCCTCGCACCGGGGCGGTCTCCGGTGCCGGCTGGGCACGTGGATGAAGAGCGCCGCCGTCGCTTTCGATGACGCGGCGCTGCAGCCCGTCACGCTTTTTCACCGCAAGGCGGGAGGATTCGTCCTGGGCGAGGGCGAGGAAGTCTCCGGCCGCTCGTATCGCTTCAATGCGCCCTTCGATTCGATGTTCGGGGCCGTGAGCCGGCCGCTGGCCGACTTCGCGTGCGGGTACAACACGAACCGCTGGTGCTTCGATCACGACGCCTGGGTGCGCTACCGCCACGAACTGGGAGGGACGCCCTTCGCCGGCGCCCGCGTGTCGGTGCAGATCGGCTACCACACGGGCGGGACGCTCCTGGTGGAGGCGCGCGGCGATGGCGGCGCGTGGGAGCGGGCGGGCGTGCTCGACAAACTCGGCTCGGCGGTGTTCGAGCTGCCGGTCGGACTTTTTCCGGCGCGCGCCGTCGAGGTCAGGCTCGCGCGCGGCGACCGCGGCGCGGGCGCGTTGCAGGTGTATTCCTACGGCCTGGAAGCCGAGCTGGGCGCCGATCCCGGCGCCGGCGGCCGCGGCCGGACGGATTTTCTCGTTCTGGAGGAGCGGGCCGAAGCGGTGGAGGCGGCGGTGACCAGCCTCGGCGACCTGGTGCCGGGCGGCGCCAATGAAGTGACGCTCCAGTGCCGCGCCCCCGCCGGCGTCTCCTTCGCGTTGGAATACGGGCGCGTGGGCGGCGAGCGGCGCGTGAGCCGGGAGGGCGCGCGGAAGGGGAACGCCGTCGCGCTTTCCTACGAGCTGGCCGAGGCGGGCGATCACGAGCTCCAAATCATCGCCAGGGATGCGGGGCGGCGCGTCGTGTATCGCGCGCGCACGTCCTTTTCAGTGGCGCCCCTCTTCGGCGCCGATTTCGGCTGGCGCGTTCCGGCTCCGGCCGCGCCCGCCCTGGGGCTTTGGTGGTGCGCGGCGGCCGAGAAGGTGGGGCGGGAGCGGCCCGCGCCCGCGCGGGAGGCGCCGATCCGCCTCGAGGCGGCCGCGAACGAGGAGGAGGCGTTCCAACTCGTTCTGCGTCCCGCCGCCGACCTGAAAAGCGTTCGCGTGAGCTTCGCCGCGCCCGCGGGCGCGGGCGTGACGACGCGGGTGCGCGAGGTGGCGTACGTCGCCATCGTCCGCCCGAGCGATTACTCGGGCTGCCCCGGTCTGTGGCCCGATCCGCTGCCCGAGCATGTCCGGCCGCTGGATCTTGCCGCCGGACGCAACCAACCTTTTTGGCTGTCGGTGCGGACCGGCGCCGAGGCCGCGGCGGGCGCCGTGCGCCTGACGGCGCGGATCGAGGCCGAGGGGGGCGTGCGTGTCGAGATTCCCGTGGATCTGCAAATCTTCGACTTCGCGGTGCCCGCCGATCACAGCGTGACGACGGCGTTCGGATTCAACCCGCGCCTCACGGCCGAATACCACCGCGTGACGGGGGGGGAGGAGCGGCGGCGGCTCTTCGACCTCTACATGCGGAACTTCCGCGACCACCGGATCTCGCCCTACGACTTCGCGCCTTACGATCCCATCGAAGTCAAGATCATCGGAGCCGCGTCGGAGGAAACCGACCCGGCGGCGGTGGAGGTCGCCGTCGACTTCACGGCGTGGGACGCGCAGGCCGCGAAGTATCTGGACGAATACCGCTTCGATTCCTTCAGGCTGCACCTGCGCGGGCTCGGCAGCGGGACGTTTCACAGCCGGCGCTACGGGACCTTCGGGCCTTACCGGCAGGGGACGCCGGGGTACCGCGCTCTCATGAAGAAGTACGCCTCGCGGGTCGAGGACCACCTGCGCGCCAAGGGTTGGCTCTCCAAGGCCTATATCTATTGGTTCGATGAGCCCGAGGAGAAGGACTACGAGTTCGTGAAGGAAGGCATGGCCGAGATCCGCGCCGCCGCGCCGGGCCTGGCGCGCATGTTGACCGAGGAACCGGGGCCGGCGCTGGCGGGGAGCGTGGACATCTGGTGCCCGATTCTGGATCTGGGCGCGCCGGAGGCGATCAAGGAGCGCATCGCCGCGGGCGAGCGCGTGTGGTGGTACGTGTGCTGCGGGCCGCGGGCGCCGTACCTGGGGCTTTTCATCGACCACCCCGCGACGGATCTGCGGGTATGGCTGTGGCTGAGCTGGAAGTACGGCGTCACGGGGATTCTCGTCTGGGAGAGCAGCTACTGGACGAGCCCCTGCGCCTACCCGAAGGAGCGCCAGGATCCGTGGAAGGATCCCATGAGCTACGTGAGCGGGTACAGCTTCCCGCCGGGGCACATCGGGTATTGGGGCAACGGCGACGGCCGCTTCATCTATCCGCCGCGGGAGATCGAGGGGCCGACGCTGAGCGGGCCCGTCGACTCGATCCGCTGGGAGATGCTGAGGGACGGCCTCGAGGACTACGAGTACCTCGCGCTGCTGGCGCGGCGCATCGAGGCGGCGCGCGCCAAAGGCATCGACACCGGCGCCTTCGCGCCGCTTCTGGCCGTGCCCGACGAGATCTGCGCCGATGCGCGGACGTACACGCGGTCGCCGGCGCCGATCCTCGCGCGGCGGCGGGCCGTGGCCCGGGCGATCGAGGCTCTCGGCGCGCTGCTCGGGAAGTAGGCGATGGCTGCCGCGGCCGCGTCCCTTCCTCCCGTGAAGGTCGCCTTGGCGCAGGTGCGCTGCGTCGACTCCGACCTCGAGGGCAACTTCGCGCGCGTCCGCGCCGCCGCCGCGGCCGCGGCCAAGCACCAGGCGCGGGCCGTTTTCTTCCCTGAGAGCGTGGACTTGGGGTGGGTGAATCCCGAGGCGCACAGGCTGGCGGGCCCGGTGCCGGGGCCCTTCACGGATAGGGTGGCGGCGCTCGCGCGGGAATTCGACCTCTGGGTGGGGATCGGACTTTCGGAGCGGGCGGAGGGCGCGCTCTATGACGCGGCGGTGCTCATCGACCCCCGCGGCGCCATCGTCCTCAAGCACCGGAAGATCAACCTCCTGGCCGGCCTCATGGATCCACCCTACGCGGCGGGCGATCCGGCGGCGATCGACGCGGCGCGGACGCCCTTCGGGCGCCTGGGGATGCTGGTCTGCGCCGACAGCTTCGAGCGGCCCCTTCTGGAGGCGCTCGCCCGCCGCGGGCCCGACTTGGTTTACGTGCCGTACGGTTGGGCCGCGCCGAGGGAGGCGTGGCCGGAGCACGGCTTCGAGCTTCTCATGACGGTCCAGCGGGCGGCGCGCGTTTTAGGCGCGCCGGTTCTGGGCCCCAACTGCGTGGGCGCGATCACGCACGGGGAGTGGTGCGGCCGCACCTACGAGGGCCTGAGCGCGGCGGCGGACCGCACGGGCCTCGCGCTGGTCCAAGGGAAGTGGAACCGGGAGGAGCTGATCGTGCTGACGGTCGAGCCGGGGCGGGATGCGGGCGCCAAGGGCCCGGGAGGCCCCGCGGCCTGATTCCGGCCCGGACTCCCTGGGCGGCGGCGGGCCTTTTTCGGCTCATGGCGGTTCCACGGAGGAGCGGCGGCATGACACGACGACTGGTCCCGGCGCTTGCGGTTCTCGCGTTCGCCGCTCCGGCCTTTGCGGCCGGGGCGGGCCCGCGCAAGGAGGATGGCTACCGCGGCGCTTGGTTCGAGCTGGGGCAGAAAAGCGCCTACGGCGACAAGTATTCAGGCGGCCTGGGCACCTACACGACCAGCCATGTGCCCATCGCCGTCCACGCGCCCAAGGCGAACAAGACTTTCTTCGTTTACGGCGGCTTCGCTCCGGGCGAACGCAACCTGCTCGCCATGATCTCCTATTACGACCACGCCGAGGGCGTCGTGCCCCGGCCGACGGTGGTTCACGAGAAAAAGCGCGTCAACGATCCCCACGACAACCCGAGCCTCTGCATCGACGGCGACGGCCGCTTGTGGGTCTTCGTCGCCGGGCGCGCCAACGCCCGGCCCGGCTTCATCTACCGCAGCGTGAAACCCTACGACATCAACGCCTTCGAGCTGGTGGACACCTGGGACCGCATGGCGTATCCCCAGCCCTGGTTCGTCGAGGGCCGCGGGTTCCTGCTGCTCTTCACCATGTATACCAAGGGCCGCGAGGAGTACTGGCGCACCAGCCCCGACGGCCGGACCTGGAGCGGGATTCAGAAGCTCGCCGGATTCGGCGGCCACTATCAGACGAGCGCCGAGCGCGGCGGCCAGATCGTCACCGGGTTCAATTACCATCCCGGCGGCAACCTCGACAAGCGCACCAACCTCTATTTGCTCCGCACCGGCGACATGGGGCGAACCTGGACCAACGCGGCCGGCCAGGCCGTGGCGCTGCCCCTGGAGGACAAGACCAACCCGGCCCTGGTTCACGACTACGAGTCCGAGGGCAGGCGCGTTTATATCCAGGACGTCAACGTCGACGCCGGCGGCAACCCCGTCCTCCTCTACGTGCTGAGCGGCGACCACCGCCCCGGCCCCCAGGAACCGCCGCGGATCTGGTTCACGGCGCGGTGGGATCCGCCGGCCAAGGCCTGGAGCCTCAATCCCGTCACGACATCGACACACAACTACGATGTGGGCGCCCTTTACATCGAACCGGACGGCCTGTGGCGCATCATCGGCCCCAGCGAACCCGGGCCCCAGCCCTGGGGCGCCGGCGGCGAGATGGCCCTGTGGATCAGCCGAGATCGAGGCGTCTCGTGGACGAAAGTGCGCCGGTTGACGGCGGACAGCCCTCGAAACCACACCTACGCCCGACGCCCCGTCAACGCTCACGACGATTTCTACGCCCTCTGGGCCGACGGCGACACCGACCGCTTCTCCGTGTCGAACCTGTATTTCTGCAATAAGTCAGGCGACGTATTCCTCCTCCCTCCTTCCATGGAGGGCGATTTCGCCCGCCCCCGGCCCGCGGGCGCGAGTTCGCAAGCGCGGCCGTAAGGCGGCGAGGCGGCGGACCGCACTGGGAAACGAAGCCCCCTCGGAGGCGTGTTCCATCGGCGGCTTCCGAGAGCTTGTCCAGCTTCCCGGTGACTCCCGCCGCGCGCTCCGCCCGGGGGCGTGGTCTTTCAACTCCAAGGGCATTCCGATAGACTTCGAGGAGGTCATGCTCTCCTCGGGGAGAGGCGTATGAAACCGTCCAAAGACGCCCTGCGGATTGACGAAGAATCGCCGGAAGCGCGGATTGCCCTGGCGGCGGAGCTGCTTTCCGGCCGCGACGGCGTAGTGGTCCTCGGCGGGTCGATCGCCCTGCGCCCCGGGCCCAAGGAAATCCTATGCGAAGTCGTCGAGCCGGCCGGGACCGCGCACCGGTGCGCCGAGGAGTACAAGGTCCTGATCGAGAACGCCAAACGCAGGCTGGAGGCGTCGCGGCTTTGGGCGCATTTGCCGCCCAAGCGGCTGCGGTGGGTGGTGGTCGAGGATCACGCGGGCGGATCCCAACAGGTGTGGCCTGCGTTCTGACGGCGCCGCGAAGCCCGGTGTTTCCGCGCCGCCGGTTTGCGGCGCAACGCGCGAGGTTGCCTATGAACCGTGTCTCGACATCGTTGCCGGCGGCTCTCTGCCTGGTCGCGAGCGTTCTTGCCGCCCGGGAGCGGGTGATGGTCAATCCGGCGGATACCGGCGCCGCGCTGGAAAACCCCGCCATGGGCTGGGTGTTTCATTTCTACGACAACGTGCCGGCCCACTACGGATCGCGCCTGGCGCCGGCCGACACGCTGGACGATTACCCGGGGCTGACGGTGGTCTACCTGCGCATCCCCTGGAGCTACATCGAGCCGGAAGAAGGCAAGTTCAACTGGGCGGTGGTGGACGCGCCGGCTCAGCGCTGGATCGCCAAGGGAAAACAAGTGGCCTTCAGGTTTTCCTGCGCCGAGTCTTGGATGCGCTGGGCCACGCCCGAGTGGGTGCGGATGGCCGGCGCCAAGGGCAACGACTTCCTCCCCGGCAAGGGCGTTGTCCCGGACGGACCCTTCTGGGAGCCGGACTACGACGACCCCGTCTTCCTGGAAAAGCTCGACAATTTCCTGGCCGCCGCCGCCCTCCGCTACGACGGCGATCCCACCGTCGCCTTCATCGACGTCGGCTCCTTCGGCGTCTGGGGAGAGGGCCATACCTTCCACAGCTCCGGCCTGCAATACCCCGCCGCCACGATCTGCAAGCATATCGACCTTCACTGCAAACGCTTCAAGCGGACGCTCCTGGCGGCGAACGACGACTTCTCCTTCCAGGGGGAGGCGCCCATCGCCCATGCCCTGCGCCGAGGATTGACGTTGAGGGACGACAGCATCCTCGTTCAGGGCGGGGAAAACGCTTTTTTTCATGCCGACCTGGCGCAGGCCTTCTGGCCCACGCTTCCCGTGATACTGGAAAGCGAGCACTACGGAAGCTCCCGCGACAGAGGCAATTGGAAGGACGGCGGCCGGTACCTCGAGGCCGTGGAGAAATACCATGCCAGTTACGCCTCGATCCACTGGTGGCCCCGAGAGTTCCTGGAGGAGAACCGGGACCTCGTGGCGAAGATCAACCGCCGCCTGGGCTACCGCTTGCAGCTCCTCGAGATGTCCTGGCCGGCGCGGGTGCGCGTCGAGTCGGAGTGGAAGCTCGCCGCCCGGTGGCGCAACGCGGGCGTCGCTCCCTGCTACCCGGGCGGGTTCCCCGCCGTCACCCTGAAGGATAAACAAGGCGGCATCGCGGCGGTGTTCGTCGATCACGGTTTCGACGCCCGCCGCTTGCCTGTCGGCCCTCCCGACCAGGCCGAGGCGCTTTCCGAGGAAGCCTCCTTCGCCCTGCCCTTCAATCTGGCGGCGGGCGAGTACGAGGTGTTCGTGTCGGTCGGAAGCCCGACGGGGACGCCGCGCCTGGCATTGCCGCTGCCCGGCGACGACGGCCGGCGCCGCTACCGCCTGGGCGGCATGCGCGTTTTGGGCGATTTCGCCGTGCGGCCCGGGCCGCTGGAGAAGCGGGGCGAGCGTTGGCTCTTGCCGCTCTCATGGACGATCCGCGTCTCCCTGCCGCGGACGGTCAGGCCCTTCTGCCATTTCGACCGCGCGGGAGAGATCGGCTTTCAGGGTCTGCCGGACCCGACCGGTCCGCTCGAGAGCGTTCACAGGGCGGGGCAGGTGCAACTGGGGTGCGAATTCGCCGTGCCCGAAGGCGCCCGCGGCCGCTCCTTCGTGGTGCTGGTCGGCCTCTGGGCGCCCGACAGAATCGGCCACCCCGGCGAGCGCATGATCCCGGACGAGGGGAATCCGGACCGCCGCGTGACGATCGGCTGGTTGGAAGTCTCCGACGACGGCGTTCCGGAGTTCCTCCCGAAAGAGTGAACCCGCCGGCGGATCAGCCGCCGGAAACCTTCGGCGAAAGCGATTCGGCCGCCGGGGTCGCGCCGGCGCCGCCGGCGTCAGCGCGCCTCGGGCTCGCGCGCGAGCTTGCAGGCGATGTCGCGCCGGAAGGGCGGAACTTGCACGCGTTCGCCCTTGGCGAGCATGCGCGTCTCGGCGCGGATGGGCTTTCCCGCGCCGGTGTCCCACCACTCGATGCGGTACCTTCCTTCGGGCAGGTCGGGGACCGCGAAGGCGGCGTTCGCGATCCGCGCGGGGGCGCGTCCTTCGACCACGACGTTCCACCAGGACGCCGCCGGATCGCTGAGCCAGACGCACGTCAGGCGCGGGCCGCGGAGCGCCATGGCGTGGAGGGCGGGGTCGCGCTCGCGCCATGCGACGGGCGTGAAGCCCGACGAGGGGAAGGGAATATCCGCCACGAAGGCCGCAAGCGGCGCGTAATGGCGGTACAGGTTCATGCGGTCGAAATCCTCCCACCACCAGCTCATGCTCCCGCCCGCGAGCCCCGCCATGGCGGCGGCCCAGAGCGCATCGCGGCCGTGGAGGTAGTCCTGGTCTCTGCGCATGTAATCGCTCAACTCCCACTTGTCGCCCGCCAGGCCGAACTCGCTTAGGAAGGCGGGTTTGCCGGGCGCATGGCTCCGCAGGAAAGCGGCTCTCTCCGCCACCGTCGCCGCGGCGTCCTTGAAGGCGTCGCCGAGGGCGGGCCGCAGGTAGAAATGCAGGTCGGCGGTGTCCAGGGCGGGGTGGGCCCAGTCCCGCGGGCACGGCGCCCACGCGCTCGTCGCGACGAGGTGGCCATAAGGATCGATCGCGTCGAAATGCGCCCGGAGCTCGCGGTAGAAGCGGTCGAGCGGCTTTCCGGGATCCATCTCGTTCCAGTATTCCCAGGCGGCGATGGCCGTGGAGTATCCCCACCGGGCGACGAAGTAGCGGGCCAGGTTCTTGATGGCGGCGATGGCGGCGGCGTACTCGGGGCTGTCTTCCTTCGACAGGCGCGCCAGGTAGAGGTCGCGCGTCACGAAGGCGACCTGGAGCGCGATGCCGTGCGCCTCGGCCGCGGCGACCACGCGGTCGAGAAAGCGCGCATCGACCTGGTCGTAGGAGCCCTCGACGGGCGCGTCGGCCTCGGCCTGGGGCAGGAGTTCGGGGCCGCCGGCCGCTTCCCTGAGGGAGAGACCGCGGAGAAACACGGGGCCGCCGGCCGCTTGCAGGCGCAACGCGATGCGGTCGAGCCACCGCCGGCCGCCGCCGATTTCCACCCGCCGCGCGAAAGGCTCCCAGACGCCCCGCCCGTCCCACGCGATCGGCGCGACCGGCGCGCCGCCGCCCACATCGATGGCGACGGCTGCCGGACCCGTCGCAAACAGGCGCCCCGAGAGGGTGTAGGCCGTTCCCGGCTTCACCGCCAGCGGCCGCGGCGGCGCGGCCGTCGCGGAGTCGCCCGGCTTCGACCCAAGCGCAATGCACTTCGCGCCCGGCGCCTCGCCGCCGGACGGCATGGGGGCGAAGGGCGGCTTCCACGACCACGAGCGGCCCCACGGGCTCTTGCGGGCCTCGATCGCCATGGCCCAGTCCTCGCAGCCCGCCCAGAGGCGCACGAAGTTGCCGCCCGCGCCCGCGATGGCGGCGAAGATCTTCTCCAGCTTCGCGGTGCCGTTCACGTACTGGGATCCCCCCAGGAAGGCGACGTTCTGGCCGATGGCGAAGAAGGGCTCGCCGCTGGTGCGCTCGAGGTAGCGGCCGTCGCCGCGCGCGGCGCGCAGGAAGCCCGGGCGCGCCGAGGGCGTGCACTCGAAGCGGAACGGCGCGGAGCGCCGCGGGCCGCCGCGGTCATCGACGACGAAGACGCCGGAGTGCTCCCCGACCGCGGTCGGCGTGAACCTGACCTTCCAGACGCAGGGCCCCGAGGGATAGATCCAGTCGACGCTTCTCCCGCCGGCTTCGATGCGTTGTTCCTCGCAGGGTTGGAACCAGAAGGCCGGCGCTTTCAGGACCGCGCCGTCGGGCGCGGCGATTTCCGCCCAGGCGTCCGCCCGGGCGGCGCCGCCGGGGCCGGCGTAGGAGGCCGGCGGCGCCCACGTGATCTCTATCTTCGCGTAGCGTTCGACCTGCCGCGCCTCGAGCTCGACCTCGAAGGCGGCCGCGCGGTGGGGAAACGCCGCGCAAGCGAGGAGCAGCAGCGCCGATGGGGCCGGGCGCGGCGCGGAGCGCATGGGCGGTTCCTCCTCCTGTGCCGGACTCCGGCATTGTACCATGGACGGCCGCCCTCTTGGCGCGGGGCCGCGGCGCGTTTACGATGGCGGCGTGGCGCGTGAACCGGCAACCGACGAGGTGGACGCAATGCTGAATCGCAAAGATGTGTCGAGGCGTTCGTTTCTGCGGGGAGCGGCGGCGGGCGCGGTGGCCGCGCCGAGCTTTCTGCCCGCGGCGGCGCTGGGAGCGGACGGCGCTCCGCCGCCCAGCGACAGGGTGGCGGTGGGTTTGATCGGGTGCGGCGGCATGGGCCGCGAGAACCTCAAGAACTGCACGCGGCACGCCGATGTCGTCGCCGCCGCCGTCTGCGATGTCAACAAGGAGCGGCTCGACGCGACGCGAGCCGAGTACGCGGCGACGGCGCAAGCCTTCACGGACTATCGCGCGCTGCTGGACATGGAGGATCTGGACGGCGTCATCATCGCGACGCCGCCCCACTGGCACGCCCTGCAGGCCATTCACGCCTGCGAGGCGCGGAAGGACCTCTTTCTTCAGAAGCCGATGACGCTGTATCTGGCCGAGAGCCTCGCCGTCAAGAACGCGGTGGCGCGGCACAAGCGCGTCTCGCAGATCGGCACCCAGATCCACGCCGGCGAGAACTATCGCCGCGTGGTGGAGCTGGTGCGCTCGGGCAACCTGGGGAAAATCAGCGTCGTCAGGACGTTCAACGTGATGAACCAGGGGCGCGAGGGCCTGGGCAAGGATCCCAACACGACGCCGCCCGAGGGGCTCGACTGGAATGCGTGGCTGGGCCCCGCGCCGGCGCGGCTGTACAACCGGATCCTCGCCACGGGCTCCTACGAGCACTCCTCCTTCATGGACTACGGCGGCGGCTGGACGCCGGGCATGGCGCCGCACATCCTGGACCTGCCCGTGTGGGCCCTGGACCTGGGCTACCCGACGTACGTCGCCAGCACGGGCGGGAGGTTCACCATCGACGACGACGGCGATGCGCCCGATGTCCAGGAGATCCTGTGGCAGTATCCGGGCTTGACGGTGACGTGGATGATGTCGCTTGTGAACAGCTACGGCTTCGACCTGCACGGCGAACCGGTGCCGCAGCGGCGCCTCGGCATCTACTTCCACGGCTTGAACGGGACGCTCTACTGCGATTACGGCACCCACAAGATCGTGCCCGAGGGCAAGGCCATGGAGGGCGCGCAGCCTCCCGCCTCGCGCATTCCGCCGTCGCCCGGCCACGAGCGCGAGTGGATCGAGTGCATCCGTTCCCGCAAGGAGCCGAGCTGCTGCGTCGCCTACCACACGAAGGTCGACGTGCCCATCGTTCTGGGCAATCTGGCGCTGCGGCTGGGGCGCGCGCTCAAGTTCGATCCCGCGAAGGCCGCCATCGTGGGCGACGAGGAGGCCGCGCGCCTGAGCATGCCCCAGTACCGCACCCCGTACCGGTTTCCCGCGGAGTACCTATGAAGAACGAAAGAAAAGGAGCGGCGCCCGGGGCGGTTTCCCGGCGCGCGTTCTTACGAACCACCGCGGCGGCGCTGCCCGCCCTGGGCGTGGCGAACGTTCACGCCGCCGGCGACGACACGATCAGGCTGGGGCTCATCGGCTGCGGCGACCGCGGCACGGGGGCCGCGCTCGATGCCCTCCGGGCCGACCGCGGCGCGCGGCTGGTCGCCGTCGCGGATATCTTCGCCGACCACGCGCGGCATTCCCTGGAGGCGATCAAGGCCAAGAAGGGCGATCAGGTCGCGGTGGACAAGGACCACGTGTTCACGGGCTTCGGCGGCGCCGAGCGCCTCTTCGCCAGCGACGTCGATGCCGTGCTGATCGCCTGCGCGACGCGGTTCCACCCCGAGTACACGCGGCGGGGCATCGAGGCGGGAAAGCACGTCTTCGTCGAGAAGCCGCACGCCATCGATGCGCCGGGCGTGCGGATCGTCACGGCGGCGTGCGAGCAGGCCGCCGAGAAGAAGCTCTGCGTCGTCTCCGGGCTTCACCGGCGCCACGAGGCGCGGATCCGGGAGACCGTCATGCGCGTCCTGGACGGCGCCATCGGAGAGATCGTCGCCATGGAAGTCAGCTTCCTGCGGCCGCCCTACCGCATCTGCGCCCGGGATCCCGCCTGGAGCGAGATGGAGTGGCAGTACAAGACCTGGTACCACTTCAACTATTTGTCCGGCGACGACGTGCCGCAGTCCCTCGTGCACCCCATCGACACGGCGCAGTGGGCCATGGGGGAGGAGCCGCCCATCACGTGCCACGGCATGGGCGGGCGGTCGGCGTCCATCGGCCACGAGTACGGCAACGTCTTCGATCACCAGGCCGTGGTCTACGAGTACAAGGGCGGGGCGCGGATGTACGGCGTCGTGCGCACGCAACACGGCTGTCACAACGAGTACGAGATGAAGATCTTCGGGACCAAGGGCCGGGCCTACGAGGGGCGGATCGAGGGCGAGCAGCCGTGGCGGTTCGAGGGCTCCAATCCCAGCGGCCACCAGCAGGAACAGATCGCGTTCCTCGGCGCCATCCGCGGCGGCCGGCCCATCAACGACGGCTTGCACATGGCGCGCAGCACCATGGTGGCGATCATGGGGCAGATGGCGTGCTACACGGGCCGGAAGATCGGTTGGGAGGAGGCGCGCGGCTCGGACTTCGCCTACGAACCGCGCACCGGCCCCTGCGACTTCACCATCGATCCGCCCGTGAAGCCGGGTCCGGACGGTCTCTACCCCGTGCCGGTGCCGGGGAAATTCCTGTGGACTTAGCCGTCGGGTAGCCTTCCGATCGGCTCGCCGCCGCGGCGCCGGTCGCCCTCGGGCGCGCGCAGAGGGATGCCGCGCGCGGTTCCTAGTCCACCGCCGCGGACGGCTCGCCGGAGCGGCGCCGCCGCTTTCAGCCCGCGGCGCGGCGGTGTTACAATTCCTTCCGCATGGATGTCGAAATCCCGGATTCCAAGGTCCGCGAGGCCGTGCGCGCCGTTTGCGAGCTCGTGGGCGGGGAGCCCGGCGGGCGGGCGCTGCTCGTCGGCGGCTGCGTTCGGGATGCGCTCCTCGGCCGCCCGGCCGAGGAAGTCGACATCGAGGTCTACGGCGTCGCCCCGGAACGGCTGCTGCAAATCCTGGAGGCGCGGTTCCGCACCGATCTTGTGGGCGCCGCGTTCGGCGTCATCAAGCTCCACGGCGTGCCGGTGGATGTGTCGCTCCCGCGCCGCGAGTCGAAGGCCGGTCTCGGGCACCGGGGCTTCGAGATCCGGTCCGATCCGAACCTCTCCCCGGCGGAGGCGGCCGCGCGGCGCGACTTCACGATCAACGCCATGGCCTTCGATCCCCTGACGGGGGAGCTCATCGATCCCTTCGGCGGCGTGCGGGATCTCGCGACGCGGATGCTGCGCCACACCTCGGACCATTTCTCCGAGGACCCGCTCAGGGTCCTGCGGGGCATGCAGTTCGCGGCGCGCTTGGAATGCGCCGTCGCGCCGGAAACCGTCGCGCTCTGCCGCTCCATCGAACCCGAAGGACTCGCCCGCGAGCGGGTTTTCGATGAGTGGAGGAAGCTGATCCTCTTGGGCGTCGCGATCTCGCGCGGGCTCGCTTTCCTGCGGGACTGCGGGTGGGTCCGCCACTACCCCGAGCTCGAAGCTCTCATCGGCTGCGAACAGGAGCCCGACTGGCACCCGGAGGGCGAGGTGTGGGTGCACACGCTCCACTGCATGGATGCCTTCGCCCGGGGCCGGACGGCCGACGCGCGCGAGGACCTGATCGTCGGCCTCGCCGTCCTGTGCCACGATTTCGGAAAGCCCGCCACGACGGTCCGGGAGGGGGGGCGCATCCGCTCGCCGGGCCACGAGGCGGCGGGCGCGGCGCCCACCCGCGCGTTTCTCGGCCGCATGACCAACCGGGAAGACTTGATCGACGCGGTCGTCGCTCTCGTGACGCACCACCTGCGGCCGCAGCAGTATCACGAGGCGGGAGCCGGCGATGGCGCGATCCGCCGCCTCGCCCGCGCCGTGGGACGGATCGACCGGCTGGTGCGCGTCGCGGAGGCCGACATGCAGGGGCGGCCGGGCCTGCCGCGGCCGGAGTCCGCGGCGGGCGCGTGGCTCCTGGCCCGCGCGGAGGCGCTCGCGGTGAAGGACGCGGCGCCGCGGCCCATCGTCATGGGCCGCCACCTCCTCGCCCTGGGTTTGACGCCGGGACCCGCCCTCGGCGCCCTTCTGAGGGTGTGCTACGAAGCCCAGCTTGACGGCGTGTTCACGACCCTCGACGCCGGGATCGAATTCGCCCGCCGCGCGGCCGGCGGCCCGCGCTGAAGCCCCGCCTTGTCGTTCAGCCCGGCGGGTGGTATCGTTGGTTTCCACGTCACGTTCGACGCCCTTCCGCGGGGTCAGGAGCGCATGGCAGGTAACGGATAAGTGGCGGCGTTGAAAGGCGGCTATAGGTTCCGCCTCTTCGAGGGCACTCCGGAGGGGACGGTCGCGGCGCATCGCGTCGGCGGCCGCGTGGTGGTTCCCCTTGCCCAGGGCGAGGGCTACGCCGCCTTGCCGGTCGTGTCGCCGGGGGACGCGGTTGCCGCGGGACAGGTGATCGGCACCCCGCCGGCGCAGGTGGGAAGCCCGGTGCACGCCCCGATCGACGGCGTTGTGCGCGAGCTCGCTGTGAAGGCGCGCGCCAAGCAGCCCTGGGCCATCGTCATCGAGCGGGACGCCGGCAAGGCCGCCCCCCCGGCGCCCGATACGCGCTGCGAGTGGACCGCGGCCGCGCCGGAAGCGCTGGCCGAGGCGCTCACCCACGCGGGGGTCGCGGCGTTGGTTCCCGGCGGGATGATCGCGCCGGGGCTCGCGCGCGTGCTCGTCGCGGTGTGCGTGCACACGGCGCCGCTCCTCCCCAGGGCGGGCGCCGTCTATGCCGGTCGGGAGAACGACCTGGTTACGGGCGGGCGCATCCTCGCCAAGGCTCTCGGCGCGCAGGAGCTGTGCTTCGCCGTGGGGCGGCGGGACCGCGCGTTCGCCGCGGCGCTGGCCGGCGGCGGCGCGCCGCGCGTCGCCGCCATCGACGAGGTTTACCCCGGGGAACATCCGAAGCTGCTGGCGCGCGCGGTCGCCGGCGGCGCCGCCGATGTTGTGTGCGTGAGCGGGCGCGCGGCGCTCGCGGCGTACGACGCGGCCGTCAAGGGCGCGGCCCTCATCAATGTGCGCCTGTGCCTGGGCGGCGCCGGGCTCGCGCGCCCGGCCATCGTCGACGCCCGCGTCGGCACGCCGCTGGGGGAGTTGTGCGCGGACCGCCTCGCCCCCGGGCGCGAGGTGCGGTATGTCGCGGGCAACTTCCTGACGGGCGTCGCCGTCCCGCCGGAGCACCCCGTCACGCGGGATCTGGAATGCGTGAGCGTGCTTCCTGAGGACCGCGAGCGCCGCTTCCTGGAGTTCATGCGGCCCGGGGCGCGCAAGGACTCCTACGGCAGGACGTTTCTGGCGGCGTTTCTCAAGCGGCCCCTGGCCGGCGACACGAACCTCCACGGCGAACTCCGGCCCTGCATCAACTGCGGGTGGTGCGAGGATGTCTGCCCGGTCGGCCTCATGCCCGATCTCCTGATGAAGCTTCTGCGCATCGACCAAGGCGAGGAGGCCGAAGCGCTGGCGCTCATGGACTGCATCGAGTGCGGTCTGTGCAGCTACGTGTGTCCCTCCAAGCTGCCGCTCCACGAGGAGCTGGCGCGCGGCAAGAGGGCCGTGCGGGAGGAGCTGGCGCAATGATCGGGAGGCTGCGCCGCATCCTGGATTACCTGCTGCGCGTCACGCGGGAGAATCCCCGCCTGTCGCCGGTGCACCCGGCGGTGGACGCCATCGACACCTTTCTTTTCGGCAAGGGCGACGTGACGGCCGGCGCCCCGCACGTGCGCGGGCACATGGACGTGAAGCGCTTCATGAGCGTCGTGATCCTGTGCCTTCTGCCCTGCGCCGCGTGGGGCGTTTACGCCTTCGGGTGGCGCGTCGCCGCGCTCATCGCCGTGTCGTACATCTTCGGCGTGGGCGTCGAGGCGATCTTCGCGGGCGCCAGGAAGGAAACCCTCAACGAGGGCGCCTTCGTGACGTGCCTGCTCTTTCCCCTGACGCTCCCGCCCACGACGCCGTTCTGGGTCTGCGCCGTGGGCATCGTGTTCGGCATCGTGTTCGGGAAGGAGGTGTTCGGCGGCACGGGGTACAACGTTTTCAACCCGGCCCTCGTCGGGCGGTGTTTCGTGTACATTTCCTTTCCCCGGCACATGGTGGGCGGCGTGTGGACGAATCCGATCCCGGGCGCCGCGGGCGGGTTCGCGGCCTGGGACGCGGGCGTCGATGCGGTGACTTCGGCCACGCCGGCCCATTTGACCACCCTCCAGGAATGTCCGGTTCCCTTCGGGGATCTGCTCTTCGGGCTCGCTTCCGGCAGCGTGGGAGAGACCCTGCGCATCTGGATCGTGGCCGCCGGACTGATCCTCGCCTTGACGCGCGTCGCGAGCTTCTCGATCATGATCTCGACGGTCATCGGCGCCTTCGTCACCGCCGCGATCGGGCACCACGCGGCCCCCTCGGCCTGGCCCTGCGGCGCCATGGGAGTGCTGGGCGGCGGGCTGCTCTTCGGCGCGGTCTTCATGGCCACCGATCCGGTGTCGGGCCCCCGGCACCCCCTGACCCGCTGGTTGTACGGCTTGGGCATCGGCGCGATCTCGGTGCTGATCTGGATGTACTCCGGCTATCCCCAGGGGGTGATGTTCGCCATCCTGCTCATGAACACCGCGGCGCCGATCCTGGATCACTTTGCGATACGGCGCCGGTACCGCGCGCGGAGGGCCCCGGCATGAAGAAGCGCGGCCCGGTGTACGTTTGGTGCTACACGGTGGGGGTGGCGGTCGCCTTCGGCCTCGTCCTCTCCTTCGTCAACCAGCTCACCGCCCCGAAGATCAAGGCCAACCGGCAGGCCGCCATGTGCCGCGAAATCATGCGCGCCCTGGGATACGTTCTTCGGGACGACGCGTCCAGCGAAGAAATCCTCGCGCGCTTCGACGCGGTGGTGGCGGAGCGCGAGTACGCCGGCGCCTCGGGCGGGCGGCCCCTCGTCGTCTGGGAAGGATACGAGGAAACCGACGCTCCCGGCGGGGGCTCGGAGCCGCGCGGCAAGGTGATCGGCTACGCCTTCAGGGTGGGGGGCGTCGGGTTCTGGGGCCCTATCGAGGGCGTGTTGGCCCTCGAGCCCGACCTGGCGACCGTGCGCGGCATCAGTTTTTACAAGGACGAGGAAACCCCGGGGCTCGGGCACGAGATCAACGCGGAGTGGTTCCGCAACGCCTTCAAGGGTAAGCGCGTCAGGGACGCCGGGGGGGCCGTCGGCGTCGAGTTCACCGCCCGGGGGAAGGAGCCCAAGGCGCTCAACGAGGTCGACGCCATCACGGGCGCCACCGAGACCACCAACAGCGTCAAGGCGTTTCTGGTCCGAGACATCGGGGCTTTCCTGGATGCGGCCGAGAGGCGCGGAATCGGGAAGAGGTGACGCGCCGTGAGCGAGCACGCACGCAACATCGCGCCGCCGGCCATGCCGCTCGGGCTGCGGATCAAGGCCAGCCCGGAGTACCGCACGTTCAAGACGCAGTTCTGGGACGACAACCCGCTCTTCAGGCAGATTCTGGGCGTGTGCTCGGCGCTGGCCGTGACGAACCTGGTGACGAACACGCTGGTCATGTGCGTCGCCGTGACGCTGGTGACGGCGTGCTCGAGCTGCCTGTACGCCCTGGTCCGCGACGCGACGCCGCCGCGCACGCGGCTCCTGGTGCAGATGCTCATCATCGCGAGCTTCGTCATCGTCGTGCACCTCTTTCTCGCGGCCTACATGTTCGCGGTGAGCGAGCAGATCGGCGCCTACGTCGGCCTCATCATCACGAACTGCATCGTGCTGGGCCGCGTGGAGGCCTTCGCCACCAAGAACCGGCCTTGGCTGGCCTTCGTGGACGGCATCGGCGCGGGCTGCGGCTACAGCCTGGTGCTGATCCTCGTTTCGCTGCCCCGGGAGTTGCTCGGGTTCGGCAGCCTGTGCGGCGTCGCGGTGGTTCCCGAGAGCCTGCCCCGGTGGAACATCATGGTCATGGCGCCCGCGGGTTTCTTCGGGCTCGCCGTGGTCATCTGGGTGTGCCGCGCCCTGCAGCTTCGCGCCCAGGCCGGGAAGGCGCGGCCGGGAGGGAAGTGACATGCCGGAAATCTCGCCCTTCGTCATCCTCTTCGCCGCGGTTTTCACCAACAACATCCTCCTGGTTTACTTTCTGGGGATGTGCTCCTTCATCGCCGTCTCCAACACGACGCAGACGGCCCTGGGCCTCGGCGCTGCGGTGACGTTCGTGTCGGTGCTCACGGCGGCCGCCGGCTGGCCCGTCTACCACCTGGTGCTCGTGCCCCTGGGCCTGGAGTACCTCCAGTTCATCGTCTTCATCGTGCTCATCGCGGGGTTGGTGCAGTTCGTGGAGATGGTGATCGAGCGCAAGAGCCAGACGCTCTACGACAACCTGGGCATCTTCCTGCCCCTCATCACCGTCAACTGCGCCATTTTGGGCCTGTGCCTGTTCATGGTGAATTGGCGCTACGGGTTCCTGCAGTCCGTCGCTTGGGGGGCCGGCAGCGGATTGGGGTGGTTCGTGGCGGTGGTGGCCCTCGCCGGCCTGCGCCAGAAAATCAGGTTCAGCAAGGTGCCGCCGGCGCTGGAGGGGCCGGGCATCACCATCGTGGTGGCGGGAACCATGGCCATGGCGTTCATGGGTTTCGCCGGCATGGTGGCCATCAGGTAGAGGGCGCCATGGATGTCGGGCTTCTGCTGCTGAGCGCGGCCGTGCTGGGGGGGCTGTCGGGCTTCCTCGCGCTAGTCCTGATCATCGCCGAGAAGTACATTGCCGACTACGGCGTCTGCAAAGTCGAGATCAACCATGATCCGGCGGTGAGCTTCGAGTGCCGGGGCGGCGCCAATCTGCTCATGGCCCTGGCCGAGCGGAAAATCTTCATCCCCAGCGCCTGCGGCGGCCAAGGGACGTGCGGCTACTGCAAGGTCGAGGTGCGCGCGGGCGCGGGCTCGGCGCTCGCCACCGAGCGCATGCATCTGACGCGCGCCGAGGTCCGGCGCAACGTGCGCCTGAGCTGCCAGGTCAAGGTCAAGAACGATCTGGATCTGCGCATTCCGGCGGAGTTGCTGGCCGTGCAGGAATTCGCGTGCCTGGTGGAGAAGCTGGAGGTGCTTAGCCATGACACCAAGCTCCTCAGGCTGAAGCTGCTCGATCCCCCGCGGATCGCCTTCAAGCCGGGCCAGTACTGCCAGCTCAACGTGCCTCGGGATTACCTGCTCAGGCTCACCCCGCCGATTTTCGAGCCCGTTTTCCGGGCCTATTCCATCGCCTCCATGCCGAAGGACTCCGGCGTTGTCGAGCTGATCATCCGCCTCGTGCCCAACGGAATCTGCACGACGTGGGTGCACACGCTCCTTGCGGAAGGCGACCGCGTGACGATCACGGGACCCTACGGCGAGTTCTACCTGCGCGAGGATTCGGACCGCCCCATCATCTGCGTGGGCGGCGGCTCGGGCGTCGCGCCCGTGCGCTCCATCGTCGAGCACCTCTTCGACAAGGGCACGCAGCGCCGGGTGGACTGCTTCGTGGGCCAGCGGGCGCTCCGGGACCTGTACTGGCACAAGGAGAACGTGGCGCGGGCCGCGCGCCACCGCAACTTCCGCTATTTCCCCTCGCTCTCGGGCCTGGAGCCCGGCGATGAGTGGGAGGGCGAGACGGAGTTCATCCACCTGGTCGTCGACCGGATCATCAACGACGCGGCCGACAAGGAATGCTACCTCTGCGGCCCGCCGATCATGATCGACGCGGTGATCGGGGTGCTCAAGGACAAGGGCCTGCCCGAGGAGCGGATCTACTTCGACAAGTTCTGATCCCGGGCGCGGAGGTCAGCGTCGCGCCGGGATGATGTCCAGCTCGGCGATGGCCGCGAAGGGGTTGCCGCGCACCTCCGCGCCGATGAGAATCCGCAGGTAGCGCCCCGCGCGGGGGCGGTCGAACTTCACCGTTTCGGTCCGGTCGGAGTCCCTCCAGGCGGCCGCGGCGGCCGGCGCGCCCCAGGACGCGGCATCGGCGCTCACGTGAATTTCGCAAGCCGCGATGCGGCCGTTGGTCATGTCCTGCCGCGGGGTGTAGATCAGGCCCTCGAGCTCGATCTCCTTGCCCAGGTCGATGACCAGCTCGTGCGGCATCGGGTCGGGGGCGGGCGTCCAGGCGGTGTGCCAGAAGGTCTCCGGGTCTCCGTCGAGGGCGTTGGCGGCGACGTTGCCGTTCGCGGCGTCCTCGCTGCTGGCTCGCAGCACCGTCGCGCCGAGGGCGACGAGCTTCGAAGCCCGCGCCGGGGCGAGGAGTTCCCGCAGATCCTCCGCGTCCGCCGCCGTTGCCGGCGCGAAGGCGGGGCTCGCGGCGTAGGCCGCCAGGCTGTGGGCGAGCTGCCGCGCCGCCGGGCGCCTCGCCGCGTCGCGCGCGAGATCGGCCGTGCAGACCAGCAGCGCGCCGCGGCCCACCGCGCATTCGAACACCAGGCCGAGCTTGCGGTTCGAGTTCCAATCGTCGATGGGCTGGACGATGGGGCGGAGTTCCCGCGGCAGCGTGTCCATGACCAGGCAGCGCGCGTGGGCGACGATATCCTCCCACTGCCAGTCGCAGTGCGCCTCGGTGGGGAACGCGGCCAGGGCCGGATGGGCGGGGTCGCAGAGCAGCCCCAGGGTTTGGCAGGCCTGCCCGGGGAACCATTGGCGATTCCAGAAAACCGGCGTGAAGGAACCCCTCGGATGCGCCGCCTGCAGCCGCACGGAATGAAGAAATGCCTTGCCGCCGGCGGCAAGGTGCGCCAGGACGGCGGAGTCGAGCGCCGTCGCCACGAGCACGCCGGCCGGCGCGGGCGGCGGGACCGCGGCGGGGTAGACCCAGATCGTCCAATCGTTCTCGAACTCCGTGCCCTCCAGCCCGACGACGAGGCGGTACGCCGCCGGCGCCTTGAGGTCGGCGCACGGGAAGGCGATGCGGCCCAGCGGCGTTTCCCGGGCGATCGGCACGTCGCGTTCCGGAAGTCGGCCGCCCGCCGCCCGGCCCGCCGCGCCGACGAGCCGCCAGTACGGTCGGGCGCCCGCGAGGGGCGCCGGGCCGAAGTGAGCGACCTGCACTTCGGCGGCGAAGGTCTCTTCCGTCGTCCACACGCGCTTTTCCATGCGCGCGAGGGGCACCGTGGCGCCGAAAAACCGGCGGAACTCGGCGGGGGCGATATAGCCCTTCTCGTCCCAAAAGGCGTCAAGCACGCCCACGAGGGCGGTGCCCTGTCCGGGGAAATCGTGCAGATCGAGCAGCTGAACGCCGCTCACCCCCGGCGTCCTGAAGGCCGCCTCGACCTCCTCCTTGTAGCACAGCGCCTGGAACCTTCCCGACGCGCGCTGGAAAGCGCGCCACTCAGGGAGCATCCCGCGGGCGGCGAGGGAGTCCCGGAAGATCTCGAAGTTCCGGGCCTTGAGGGGGCCGGTGTGCTTGGCGATGGCGTCGAAGTTCGGGTAGACGCACCACTGGCCCATCTCGTGGACGATGACGGGAGCGGAGAGGTTCCGAATGCTCGCGCGGTAGTCCTTGCCGATCCAACCGCCGGGTCCGCGGGGAGCGGGAGTCACGTGGTACTGGTTCTCCGAGATCGCCGGCCAGCCCGAGCCGCTCGTGTAGAGCCGGCGGCCGTCGCGCGCCTTCCAGTGCTCGACCCAGCGGCCGAGCCACTCGTCCCGGCGCGCCCCGCCCGGCTCGTTGCCGTGCGCCATGAGGAGGAAGGACGGGTGATTGCCGTAGGCGCGGAGGATGCGCTCGGTCTCGGCGTAGATCCAGGCGTCGATGGGACCGCCGTCGCCCACCGCCGTCCAGACGGCGGCTTCCACCTGGTAGTAGAAGCCGAGTTCGTCGGCCGCGGCGAAGGCGGCCTCGGGGGGGCACCAGGAATGGAAGCGGATGTGGTTGAGGCCGTGGTCCTTGCAGATGCGGATCACGCGCTTCCAGGCTTCGATCTCCGTGGGCGGGTATCCGGTCAGCGGGAAGATGCAACACTCAAGCGTGCCGCGCAGGAAGAGATCGCGGTCGTTCAGGACGAGCCGGGTTCCGCGGGCGGCGATTTCCCGCAAGCCGAAGGTCACGACGCGCTCGTCGGCGATGCCGGGCCCGCGGAGGGCGACCGAGAGGCGCTGGAGCTCCGGGGCGAACTCGTCCCACCGCCGCGCGCCGGCGCCCAACGGCGTCTCCAGCTCGACGGCGGCGCCATCGGCCCCCAGGTCGACCTCCGCGGCGGCCGAGCCCGCCCGGACCGTGACTTTGCCAGCGGCGCTCCCGCCGATCCGCACGGCGAGGCGCACGGTTTGCCGCGGGAGATCCGGAAAGGCCTGCACGTCGTCGATCCACGCGGGGCTTGTCGCCGCGAGCTCGATGCGCCCGACGATGCCGTTCCAGTTGCCCTGGGTGTGGTCGGAGACGCTGTGCGCCCAGATGCCGACGTCCACGATCATGCGGTTGTCGGCGCGCAGGGTGAGCGTGTGCGTTCCCGGCGCGAGGCCCGGGCCCAGGTCGTAGACATGGGGGGTCGAGAGGCTGTCGCGGACGCCGAGCGCCCGGCCGCCGATCCACGCGCGCGTCTCCCAGTGAGGGCGCTCGAGGGTCAAGACGACGCGCTTTCCGCGCCACTCCTCGGGGATGGCGATGTCGCGCTGGTACCAAGCCGCGCCGACATAGTGGCGGTCGGGCTGGAGCCAGAAGGGCACCTTGACGTTGCCCGGCCGGCGGTAGGCCTCGAAGGCGGGCGATTCGTACCACGTCCGGTCGTAGACGTTCGCGGTCCATTCGGTGCGGACGGAAATCTCGTCGCCGAAGCCTTGGTTTTGGAGGGCCCCGGGGAGCGTGATGCTTTCGGGAAGCGCGCGCTCGAACCAACGGTCCTTGATGCCGGCGTCCTCGCGGTCCAGTTGGAAGCGCCACCGGCCCGCCAGCGAGAGCGGCGCCGGACCGGCCGCGGCGGCCGGCGCGGCCAGGGTGAGGATGACTGCTGACACCAGGGCGAGACGCGCCATGGATTCCCTCAGAAGGCTATGCCGAGGACCTTGGCTTCCACGACCAGCTTGCCGCCGGCCAGGCCTTGAGTTTGGTAATACCCCCGGTGCGCCTTGATGTCCAAGGCCCGGGCGACGAGGTACAGGCGGTCGCCCGGAACGACCATGCCCCGGAACCTGACCTCGTCCAGTCCGCCGAAGCCGAAGAACGGCGCGTCGGGTTGAATCGTGAGCTGGTAGAACGAGCAAAGCTGCGCCAGGGCCTCCAGCATGATCACGCCGGGCAGGAGCGGGCGGCCCGGCAGGTGGCCGCGCACCCAGAACTCCTGATCGGAGACATCCTTGTAGCCCGCGACGATCCGCGCGTCGGGATCGAAATGCACGATCG
The DNA here is from genome assembly GCA_002070955.1 of Planctomycetes bacterium ADurb.Bin069. Lineage (GTDB taxonomy): Bacteria > Planctomycetota > UBA8108 > UBA8890 > UBA8898 > UBA8898. The sequence continues at coordinate 93,733 of MWEK01000008.1, read as the reverse complement.
CCGAGAGGTGCTCCATCTCGTAGCGCTGCTGGTTGCGCTTGCGGATCTCCTCGATGGGGAACTTGATTTCCAGGCTCTGGACGAAATCGAAGGGGAGGAGCGGTTGCGGAGGCATGGCAATTCCTTTCTAGGGCCTCGCCGCGGGGGCGTGGCGTGATTCTAGCACAGGCGCCGCGGGGCGGCCAGAGGCCCGCGCCGGTTTTGTTGACCCGACTTTGGGCGGGGGTACAATAGACCTCAGGCGCTGGTGGAACCGCGGCGCGAAAGAGGCATCCCGATGCCGAAGTTAGAGATTGTACCCGAACACGTTCCCGTGAGCCACACGGCCAAGTGCACGGTCTTGCATGTCAGCGGATTCGTGGATGCGCCCAACTACGAAGCGTTCACGGCCGCCCTTGAAAAGGCCGCGCAGGGCGGCGACAAGTACCTGGTCATCGACATGGCCTCGGTGGCCTACATCAACTCGACGGGCATCAGCGCTCTCATCAAGTGGCAGGGGAAGCTGGCGGAGACCGGCGGCGCGCTCGTCCTGGCTCACGTGCCGCGCACCGTCGCCGTGTCCCTGGATCTGCTCGGGCTCACGACCGTCGTGCCGCTCGCGGTCGATGTCGACAAGGCCAAGGACATTCTGCGGGGGGTCGAGGACGGCTCCCTGCCGGCGGGCGGCCTCGCGCGGGCCTCGGAGATCAAGGAGACCGCCCGGAAGATTCCCGTTTGGCCCCATAAGCCCCTTCCCGCCGGCAAGGCATCGGTGCTCCTCCTCGTCCCCAAGGAAGGCCACTTCAGCGAGGTCGTCCGGCTCAGGCTCGCCAAGGCCAGGGCTTCCTTTCACCTCTTCCACTCCGCCGAGACGGCCCTCAAGCAGTACCAGCAGGTCGCGCCCACCGTGGTGATCGTCGATGATCGCATGGATCCCAAGGGGATCTTCCTGGCGCGCATCAAGCTGGATAAGGGCAAGAGCCTCACCTCGGTGATCAAGCTCTATCCCAAGGGGTCGAACGTCCATCGCCAGAGCGCCTTCAGGATCTGGGAGAACGACTACCTGACGGATCCCTTCGAGCTGCTGGAGCTGTTCTCGCTGGCCGAGACCGAACTCAGGCGCGTCCCCGAGGACCGCGGCCACGCCCTGCAGGAGGTCAGGTTCGCCTTCAGGTTCAACCAGAGCCGCGTCGAGAAGGCCCACGACCTCACCTTCAAGCTGCTGTCCCAGTCCGGGCTGTCGGTGGAGGCGCTCGACCTCCTCTTCAAGGCCTTCAAGGAGGCGTTGGACAACGCCGTCCGCCACGGCAACAAGCACAGCCCGGACAAGCAGATCGAGGTCATCTACCTGTTGGAGAAGGATCGCGTGCGCATCCAGATCGCCGACGAGGGCGAGGGCTTCGACTACGAGTTCTACCTCGGCTGGTCGCTCATGTCCCACGCGCTTCACGATGCTAAGCGCAAAATCGTCAAGGAGGGCAAAAAGGGCGGCCTGGGGATCCTGCTCATGCGCCGCTGCACCGACAAGATCGAATACCGGGGCACCGGCAACATAATTTGCCTGGAGAAGAAGATCGCCTGAGGCCCTGCCGGGGACCGCTGCCCGGCCGGCGGAAGCGCCCGGGCGAAGGATTGACAACTCCGGAGCCGATAGTAACATAGGACACGGACACGCGGGCGTAACTCAGTGGTAGAGTCCCACGTTGCCAACGTGGTTGTCGTGAGTTCGAGCCTCATCGCCCGCTCCAAACGCGAAACCGCCCTCGGGCGGTTTTTTTTCGCCACGCCCCGCCGTGGGCGTAAATTGATGCCTCCGGCCGCAGGCCGTATTATCGACTCCCGTAGGACGATCCCGCGCGGTTCCGGGCGGCGGTCTTCAGCCGCCTCGCGTCCGAGGATCGAGAGGAGGTCGCGTGACCGGGGTGGCGTTGCTGCTTGTGGCCTTCGGCGCCGGACTTGCGGGCGGCGAACTGGGCGTCGTCCTGAACGAGATCAATTACCACCCCCTCGGGGGCGAGCCGCGCCTGGAATTCATCGAGCTTCTCAACGGCGGCACGGAGCGCGTCGATCTGTCCGGCTGGAGCATCGAGGGCGGCGTGCGGTTCGAGTTTCCCGCGGGAGCGATGCTCGCCCCCGGCGCCTTCGCCGTCGTCGCGGCCGACCCGGCCCGCCTGGCGTCGGCGGTGGGCGTGGCGGACGCCTACGGTCCTTGGGACGGGAGTCTGGATAACGACGGCGCCGTCCTCATCCTGCGCAGGCCCGACGGCGTGCGCGTCGATTTCGTCCACTACGGCCATGAAGACCCCTGGCCCGCCGAGCCCGACGGCGAGGGCGCGACGCTCGAGCTCCGCAGCGCCCGCCTGGACAACGATTTCCCCTGGTCGTGGCAGGCGAGCGCTTATGCGGGCGGCACGCCCGGCGCGGCGAATTCGGCCGGCGCGCCCGCCGTGCGTCCCGTGCGCATCAACGAGGTCGCGCGGGCCGGAGCGGCGTCCTGGATCGAAATCGTCCGCACCGGCCCGGAGCCCTTCGCGCTCGGCGGCTGCATGCTCGCCCGCGGCGCCGGCCTGGTCGTCTGCCACACGTTCGCCCCCGCGGTCGTGGACTCGTTTCTCGCCGTGCCGCTCGCCTTCGAGCCGCCGCCCGGCGAGGACTTCTACGCGCTGCTTCACCCCGACGGAAGAACGATCCTCGACACGTGCCGGCCCCGCTTTGCGGCCGAGGCCCAGAGCTTCGGCCGCTTCCCGGACGGGGATGACAACGTGGCCTCCTTCGCCCAGGCGACGTGGAACGCGCCGAACGCGCCGCCCGTCCGAGACGACGTGTACATAAGCGAGATCATGTATCACCCGGCCCACACGGGAACGCCTCCCACCGAACCGCTGGGGCTGCAATACGTGGCCATCGCCAACCGCGCGGCGTTCGCCGTCGATCTGGGGGGATGGCGCTTCACCGAGGGCGTTCACTTCAGGTTTCCCGAGGGGACGATCCTGGCGCCCGGCGCCGAACTCGTCATCCCCCGCGACGCCGCGGCGTTCAGGGCCGCCCGCCCCGCGGTGCCGCCCGAAGCCGTCGCCGGCAGCTTCGAAGGCGCGCTCCGCAACTCGCGCGAGAAGCTCGTCCTGCGGGACGCCTGGTACAACATCGTCGACGCCGTCGCGTACGCCGACGATGGCTTCTGGCCGCCGGAAGCCGACGGCGGCGGCGCGGCCTTGTGCCTGCGCACGAGCCGGAGGACGGGAAGCAACTGCGCCGCGGCCTGGGAGGCGGTCGCGGGCGGCACGCCGGGCGTCGCGCCGCCCGACCGCGCCATCGCGCCGCTCGTCTCCCAGGCGCGCCACGACCCGCCGGTGCCGAGATCGAACCAGCGGGTGCTCGTGACGTGCCGGGTCGCCGACAGCGATGCCGTGGCGTCGGTGGAGCTGAGGTATCGGGTGAACGCCGGCGCCGCCGCGGCGGCGCCCATGCGGGATGACGGCACGGGCGGCGACGAACGGGCCGGCGACGGCGGATACGCCGCCTTGATCGGTCCCTTCGCCGACGGCGCGCTGGTCGCCTTCCACATCGTCGCCGATGACGGGGACACGCCCGGCTTGGCCACCGATGCGCCCGGGGCGGGCAGGGACTTCCTTTTTGTGGTGGACGATGGCGCGCCGCCGGCCAACGGCGCCGTCGGCTACCGCGTGCTCGTGACCGATGCCGTCTGGACCACGCTGACGACGCGGGATGTGGCCAGCGACGTTCCGCTGGATGCGACCTTCATCGGCGACGGCGGCGAGATCCGCTACAACGTCGGCATCAGGTACCGGGGCGCGGGCTCGCGCACCGCGACGCCCAAGAATTACCGCGTCAACTTCAACGACGCCGAACGGATGCGCGGGATCAAGCGCCTCAACCTCAACCGCCGGTACACGCAGCGGCAGCACCTCGCCATGGACATTTTCAAGCGCGCGGGGCTGCCCTACTCGCAGGAATGGATGGTGAACCTCTGGATCCGCGGCGCGTGGGACGACCGCTACCTCCGCGTCGAAGCGGTGGACGGCGACTTCTGCGCGCGCAACTTCGGAGAGGATGACGGCGAGCTGTACCGCGGCCTGGAGGTGGATGACCTCCGGCGCAGCGCCGACTTCACCTACTTGGGGACGTCTCCGGAGGCGTATCGGCCCTTCTACGAGCGCATCAACGGCGATTGGGACCACGACACCTACGAAAAGGTCATCGCGCTCTGCGAGGCGCTCGATCCGGCGCGCACGCCGGATGCGGAGTTCGCCGCCGCCGTCGCGCCGCTCATCGATGTCGAGGAGTGGCTGCTCTTCTTCGCCGCGCAGGCCTGCCTGAGCAACAACGAGGGTAACATCGCCAAGGACAAGGGCGATGACTACTTCATTTACTTCAGGCGAAGCGATGGCAAGGCGGTGCTGATCCCGTGGGATTTCGACACCTGCTTCTACTCCGCCGCCGAGCAGCTCTTCCGCCCCACGACGGCCTCGATCCGGCGGTTCCTCAAGCATCCGGCCTTCGCGCCCGGCTACCACGCCTGGCTCGAGAAGCTGCTGGACGGGGCCTTTTCGCGGCGGGAGTGCCGCGCGCGTCTCGCCTTGATCGATCCGCAGTACACCTTCGAGGAACGGGACGCGGTGGATTCGTACTGGACGGCGCGCATGGGCTGGCTCCACGAGCACGTGCCGCGCCGACTGCGCGGAGGCCTGGACGAAGCGTGGGCGCAGGCTCTGGTGGTGAAGGGCGAGGCGTGGCGCTACTTCAAGGGCACGCGCGAGCCCAGCGGCGGCGATCTGCGCTGGACGCAAGTCGGTTTCGACGACTCGGCGTGGCTCGAGGGGCCCAGCGGCTTCGGGTACGGCGACGGCGATGACGCCACCGTGCTCGACGACATGCGCAAGGGCTACACGACGGTTTTCGCGCGCAAGGCCTTCGTGCTGCCCGATCCCGCGGCGGCGCGGGCGCTGACCCTCAGGATCGATTACGACGATGGGTTCGCGGCCTACCTCAACGGGCAGCGCATCGCGGCGCGCAACGCGCCGGCGGGCACGCCGCTGGCGTCCTGGACGGCGACCGCCTCGCGCGAGGCGGGCACGCCCGAGAGCATCGATGTCTCCGGCGCTCTCGGCTTTATCCGGGCCGGAGAGAACGTGCTGGCCGTCGTGGGGCTCAACCGGACCATCGACAGCTCCGATGCGTCGCTTGCGCCGGAGCTGTTCGGCGGGGAGAGCGGCGCAGGCGGCGGCTGCGGCGCGCAGAGCTTCGCGGCGGGCGCCACCGGCGTGTTCCGCGGCGTCGCGCCCGTCGCCCGCACGCGCCGCGTGGAAATCGCCGGCGCGCCGGCGGGCTACGATTACCTGACGGGCGCGTGGGCCGGCAGCGCGGCCCTTGCGCCGGGTCTCAACGCCGTCACCGTGCGCGCCTTCGGCGAGGACGGCGGAATCGTGGAGGCGCGCACCTTCACGGCGCGCCGCTTGACCGCGATGCAGACGCTGCAGGGGACCCTGGCCGCCGACCTGACGCTTACGCGGGACGGCGGCCCGTACTACCTAGCCGGCGCGGGGCTGGTCGTGCCCGCCGGCCGCGCCCTGGTGCTGGAGCCCGGCGTGACGGTGGTCGCGGCGGGCGGCGCGTCGATTCTGGTGCTCGGGCGCATCGATGCATCCGGCACCGCGGCCGAGCCGATCCTCCTTTTGGGCGCGCGCTGCGATGCGCCGTGGGCGGGCATCGGTCTGCGGGACACCGGCACCGGCGCCGCGGACCCGGTGCACCGCTTCAGGTGGTGCACGTTCCGCCGCGGCGCACGGAGCGCCGGCTTCACCGGATGCGTGTCGCCGCACAACGCGCGGCTGCTCCTCGAATCGTGCCGGTTCGAGGACATCCGCGACAACGCCGTGGATGCCGTGGGCGCCAGGGTCGAGATCCGCAACTGCGAGTTCGAGGAGATCTACGAGGGCGTGCACGCCGTGGATTCCGAGGTGCTCGTCGCGGACAGCCGCTTCAGCGGCATGATCGGCGACAATGATGCCATCGATTTCGACGGGGAGGGCCCCGGTCCTTGCCGCATCGAGCGCTGCCTGATCACGGACGGGATGGACGACGGCGTCGATCTGGGCGGCGCGACGTGCGCCGTCATCGACAATGTGATCATCGGCCTCGGCGACAAGGCCGTGTCCTGCGAGACGCAGGGGCGCCTGGGGCCGACGGTCGTCAGCGGCAACGTCATCGCCCGGAGCGGCGCCGGCATCGCGGTCAAGGACGGTGCTGTCGTCGCCGGCGTGCACAACACGGTCACGATGTGCCGGGAGGGGCTTCTCGTCGTTTCCAAGACCGGGGCGGGCGCGGGGGGCGATGGCGCCTTCGAAAGCTGCATTGCCTGGGGCAACCGTGACGATGTGGTGACGGACGCGCTCTCGTCCCTCGCGCTCGCCTTCTCCGATGCGGGTGGGGGGGGCGTCTGGCCCGGGGCCGGCAATATCCGCGAAGATCCGCGGTTCGTCGACTACGCCGCGGGCGATTGGCGCCTGCTGCCCGGGAGCCCGTGCCTCGGGGCGGCCAAGGACGGTTCCGACATGGGCGCCCTGGGGATCGGGACGGCGGAGGCCGTGTTCGTCCGCGGCGATGCCAACGGCGATGGCCGATTCGACTTATCCGATGCGGTCTTCATCCTCCTGCACCTTTTCAAGGGGCGCCCCGCGCCGTGCCTGGACGCCTGCGACGTCAACGACAGCGGCGATCTGGACATCGCCGACGCGGTGTTCGCCCTCGCGCACCTCTACGGCGGAGGCGAAGCCCCCCGCGCGCCGTTCCCGTCGGAAGGTCCGGACCCGACGCCCGACGCCCTGACTTGCGGCACCTGAAGGCCGGCGCTCAGGATTTGCCGAAGGGCGAGCGCAGCTTCTTGCCCGGCGGCTTGGCGCCGGACGCGGGCGGCGCCGCGCGGAGATGGGCGCGCAGGCTCAGGGCCAGGAGCGCGCAGACGCTGACTATGAGGGCGCCCTGGACGATTCGCACGACCGCCGCCGCCGAGGAGGTGAGAGCCGCGGCGCGGCCCAGGTACGAGAGCGCCACGAGCGCCAGCAGGAGCGCGACGGCGGCGTAGAAATTGGGGTCGTGAGCTTTCGAAGCGGCCATGGAAGGCACCGGCAATGCATGCGCGGCCGGCGCCCGCGCCCGCGCGCGGCCCGGCCGGGCGCCATCGTATCGCGGGCTTGCGGCCCCTACAACCGCTTGTAAATGAACTCCGGGATGAAGAAACGGCGCCGGTTGAGCACCACGCCCATGATCCTACCGCCGTGCTTGGCGATCTGTTCCTTGGCGTGGACGACGATCTGCTTCTTCGTCCGGTGGGCGCGGACGACGAGGATGACGTGATCGACGCGCGGGCCGATGACCAGGCAGTCGACGTAGCGCGAGACGGGCGGCGTGTCCAGAATGACGTAGTCGAACCGGGCCCGCGCGATCCTCAGGAACCCTTCGAACTTGTCGGAGCGGAAACTGGGCGCGGGGTCGGCGAGGGGGGGGCCGGAGGGCAGGAACGCGAGGTAGGGCATGTGGCTCGGCCGCACGGCGCCGTGGATGTCCACGCTGCCGGCGAGGACATCGGACAGACCCGTGCGGTTGTCATGGTTGAAGAAGCGGTGCAGGGACGGGTTTCGGAAGTTGGCATCCACCAGCAGCACCGAGTTCTCCAGGGCCTTCGCGAGGGACACCGCCGTGTGGAACGCGACGAAGGACACGCCCTCGCCCGGCCAGGCGCTCGTCATGGCGAGGACGCTGCAGGACACGCCCTTGCGGCGCTCGTAGAGCAGGTAGTTCTTGAGGCGCTGGAATTCGTCCAGGATGCGCCCCGGGAGCTGGAGGCGCCGGAGGAACCGCGTCGCCTGGCGCTCCAGGTCGCGGCGCTCCTGGCGCTGGAGTTCGCGCGTCGCCTCCTGGTATCCTTCGGAGGTTTTCTGGGGCTCGAACGGTACGTCGTGTGGCATGGGTCACGCGGCTGCGGATAACCGGCGGTTCGCGGCCGGATCCCCCGGCGCGAAGGGCCAGGCAAGTATACCCCGCCGCGCCCGCCGGGCGCCATAGCGGCGCGGCGCCCGACCTAGGGGAACAGGCGGCCCAGCAGCGCGACGGCGTCGGCGATGTCAACGTGCGCATCGCGATTCAAGTCCGCGGCGCGCTCGCACCGCAGGTTGCCGCCGCCCCGGAAGAGACCCTCGAGAATCGCGACGACATCGGCGACGTTTATCAGCCCATCGCCGTTGGCATCGCCCTGCTCGCAGGACACGACGCCGCTGGCGTACCGAAAGCCGCTCGGGATCCACGCGAGCTGTCCGTCGGGGTTCTCGACCCGCACGGCGACGAAGGTGTCGCCCTCCGTCTCCGCCGGAGTCCGGCACCTGAGCTCGCCGGCGGACACGAACGTGACCGCCATCCCGGGATTCGGACCGAACCAGACATCCGCGCCGGGCTTGAAGTTCGCGCCGGTGATCGTGACGGCGGTGTTGCCGCTCCGCGGACCCTCGTCGGGCGTGATGGAAGCGATCTCGGGCGCCTGGTCGACGACGTAGGTGAAGGCGCCCGCCCGCGTGGTCTGCTGGTCGTCGATGTTGCGCAGCGTGATGGCGACGGCGCCGGCGGCATGCGCCGGCGTCACCGCGTCGACCTCGCCCAGCCCGTAGTGGTGGACCGCGGACGCCGGCGTGCCGCCGAAGAAGACCTTGATCCCCGGCTGGAAGTAGTTGCCGCGGATTTTGACGCGCGTGCCGCCGCCGGTGTAGCCGAGGGCGGGCGCGACGTAGGCGATCGCCGGCGGGGGAATCGGAACGAAGGCGAAGGGCTCGAAGAAGCCGGGCAGGCCGTCGGGGTTGGTCACGGAGACGTATGTCGCGCCGGCGGCGTGCGCCGGCGTCGTGACGCGCAGCTCGGTGGCGCTGACGCGCAGCACGCCCGCCGCCGGAGTCGCGCCGAAGGCGGCGGTGATGCCGCTCTGGAAGTTGGTGCCGAGGATCGTGATGGTCTCGCCGCCGATGGTGATGCCCTGCTCGGGGTACACCGCCGTGATGCGCGGCGGCTCTTCGGTCGTGTACAGGACGCGGAGTAGCTTGGATGCCAGGGGTTCGCCCGTGCGGGTCAGGGCCGCGAAGGGGATCTCGTTCAGCCCCAGTTGCAGGGCGATCGGCCCGTACTCCCACTGCGTCGCCGGGGAATTGGTCCACCTGAGTTGCGCCGTGATCTCCTCGCCGCCGGCAAAGAACCGGTCGGCGTTGGCGGGCGCCTGGCCCTGCACCATGACCGAAGGCGCGTTGCTCACGTAGGGGTTGCCGCGCGGCGCGGTGATGTCGAAGGGCCAACTCTGGTCCGGGGGAAGCTGCGAGAGCACGACGGCCGCCCGCGCCTGGCACCAGCTTCCGTGGCTCTGGCGCGACAGGCCGGAGGAGTCCGCGACCCAGTCCAGCCAGGTCTGGTACCGGTTGTTCGAAAGAACCTCGCCGATCAGGTAGCGGTAGTCCGCGTTGATCTGGCGCTTCACCCAGGGCCGGGACCACAGCTTCACCATCTGCGGAAACGCGCCGGTGGGATAGATGGGCGCGTTCGTGTTGCCGAAGATCAGATCCGAATCCCAGGGGAGGAGCTGCCAGCGCCGCCCCTCCGGTTCGCCGCTCGGGAGATAGATGTACGCGTTCTTGCCGCGGCTGGCGCCCAGGGTGTCCCAGTCGTCGATGAATAAGCGCACGCTCAAGATGTTGTTCCACTGCCGGACGTCCATGAGCTCCGCCATGCGCGCGTCCAGGTTGGCGCCGGACAGGGTCGTGATGGCCTGGGAGATTTCGATGAGCTCGCTGAAGTCATCGTCCTTCTCGCGGGATCTGAGCTTGTAGTTCTGGCGATAATGGTCCTCCTTGTCGGCGCTGGTGTACCTGAAGTCCGCCTGGCGGTTGTTGAAGCCGCCCGAATCGTTGAACTCGAACCAGTCGTCCACTTTGTGGAGCGTGCCCAGGTCGCGGCCGGCGTACCAGTAGCTGAGGTAGTCCGCATCGACCTTCTGGTTATGCTCGCAGACGTAGTTGTTGGCGGTCGTGCCCGCCAGGTAGCGCACGTCGACGAAGGAGCTCCAACTGTGGGCGCCGTAGACACCCGGCGTGGCGCCGACGAGCTTCCGTTCCAGGTAGTAGGCGGAGATGTCGTTCAGGCCCGTGCTGCCGCCGCCGCCGTCCAGGTTCAGCTCGCGAAGAAGGCCGAACAAGCGCTGGTCCGACGGGAAGCGAATGCGGATGCCCGACCACGTGAAGCCGCCGATGCCGCCGCCGCGGATAAAGGGGCTGCCGCGGAAGCGCTGCCCGCAGTTGTAGATCATTTCCTTCTCGTTGAGCACGAAGGAGCAGGGCACGAGGTGGTTGCTCAGCGAACGGCGCGCCTGGAGCGCCGCCTGCGCATCCCGCGTGAGGGTGATGCGGTACATGGGCCGCACGCCCGGAGTCCGGCGGTCGCCGACCCGGTACACCGCCAGATCCTTCAGCACTGTGGCCGGAGCCCCCGCGGGGGGGAGCGGAGGCCACTGGGTCACGCGCCCGCCGGCGTCCGCCGCCTCGACGTAGAACTCGACGATGGAGCCCGCCGCCTGGCCGGGGATGACGCCGGTCCAGATGCCGTCGCCCGCGATACTGTCGCTTCCCGTGCCGAGGTCGTTCATGGGCGCCTGGCTGTAGGTCGGGGCGGTGTCCAAGCGGTACTTGATCGCCGCGGAGGCGACGCCGTCGGAATCGCGGATCTCCACCGTGACGGTGACGGGCTCGCCGCCGTTGGGCACGACGGGGTTTTGGCGCAGCCTGCCGTACACGGGCCCCATGTTGGCGGCGTAGACGCTGTTCCGGGCGCCCGGCGTGCCGAGCCTGTCGGGCATCTGAATGACCGATGCGCGGGCGCAGCCGTGGCCGTGCGTCCGGGTCATGAAGACGTTGTAGCCGCGGAGCCACTTGGCCCGGTAGCGCAGGTAGTACGTCCGGGACGAGAGCGAATCCGTCGTGTCGCTCTCGAGGCGGTTGAATCCGCTGTCGCCCCGGCCGCTGGCCACGACCTTGAGGCATCCCGCGCCGGCGAAGGCGTCCTCGGAGGTCCAGTGGGTGTCGATGTGGTTGCCGCCGGTGTCGCCCGATTTGATCCAGTTCGAGGTGTAATCCGCCGGCGTGTTGAACCCGCCGCCCTTGGCGAGGTTGGCCGTGCTGAAGCGGGAGTCGGTGCACATCTGGAGCTCGTCGATGAGCACCTCGCCCTTGCCACAGAGATGCATGTGGAGTTCGCTCTCGCCGCCCCAGAACTGATTGTGCGTGCCCGAGTACGTCACCGTGACCCACTGGGACTTGCCCGAGTCGTCGCTTCCCATCCAAGCGCCGGGAAAGCGGTTGTCCTGGCGGGGATCGATGAGCTCCAGGCTCGAGCCGAGCCCGTCGGCCCACTTGTCCCAACGGCCGGAATCGTAGTACCTGACTTCGTTGGCGGTGTTGTTGTTGGCGTCCTTCAGGCGCACGCGCTCCCCGCCGTTGGCGAGGACGCCCTCGTAGGGGCCGAGGACGTCGGCGATGCCGTACACCGCCGTGATGCGGTCGGGGTTCTTGGCGACGACGAGGTAGCCGCCGGGCTCCAGGATCGTGCCCTCGTTGAAGGTGTAGGAGACGCCTTTCGAAAACCGCCAGCCGCTCAGGTCCACCGGCGCCGCGCCCCGGTTGTGAAGCTCGATGTACTCCAGATTCGAGGCGTAGAGCAAGTCATCGGCCTCCGAGTACGGATCGTCCTCCGGGTAGGGGTGGTACATGATTTCGTTGATGACCACCGCGGTGGTGACATCGCCGGGCGCCAGGGCGTTGGCCGCGCCGCGGCTCGGAACCGACATGCGGTACCAGGCGCCGGTGTCGCCGTCAGGCACCCGCCCGATGCTCCACCCGTAAGGCAGGTCGCCCTCGAAGCGCTCGGCGAGCACGACGGCGGTGCGGCTCGGATCCGCGGGGTCGGGGATATAGGTCAGGAACACCCGGAGCCTTCCGCGGTCGATCGCCGGCGGCGGAGGAGGAGGATCATCGTACCGAAGGGCGAGGGACAGGTTCTCGTTCTCGTCCACGGCCAGAAAGCCGCGGGCCGGCACCGTGCCCGAAAGGGCGTGCGCCGCCAGGTCGTTCGCATCGGTCGACAGATAACAGCCCGCCAGGTCGACGGGGCTCGCGCTCGGGTTATACAGCTCGATGAAGCGATTGCCGTCGGCCAGGAAGCGCACCTCGTTGATCTTGAGCGGCGTCGCCGGCACGCCGCCCGGCGCGAAGGCGCGCCTCACCAGACGCGCATCCATAAAGGCGTCGGTGCTGGGGAGGTTGACATTGTGGGTCTGGATCGCGATGACGTTGGCGCCGGCGACCAGCAGGTTCTTGAAGGCCGTGATGTCGCAGACCTGTTGGCTCGGCGGCTCCACCGGGCCGTCGGCGGCCGTGTTGTGCGCGGGGGGCGTGCCCGCCACGTTGTAACGGCCGACCTCGACGCCGTTCAGATAGGCGACGAAGCCATCGTCCGTGGTGACGTGCAGGATCAGGCTTTCGATGCCCGCCGTGCCGGCCAGCGTGAAAACGCGGCGGGCATAGAAGCTGTAGTAACGGTTCTGCATGTCGTCCAGCACGGTGCCGAGGTTCGGCTCGCCGTAGCCGATCGGCGTCCTGCCATCGGCCCACGCGCCCGCGTCGAAGGTGCGCGTATTCCAGGCGCTCGGCGGCTCGGCGGTGCCCTTCAGGTATTTCCAGCCCGGGCTTCCGCCCGCAAAGATTTCGGTCTCGATCCAGGCGTCCTCCAGGCCGTTGGGCTGCCCGGGCGTACCCCAGAGGCGCGGGCTCGCGGTCCAATTGTCGGGATCGCCCTGATCGCCGAAAGGGTCGATCAGGCACAGCGTGTGGCCGGTCCCGTCGCAGGCCACGGGCCATTTACCCTCGTCATCGTACTCGAAGGCGATCACGTAGGCGCCTTCGCGCCGGCCGCGGGTGTTGAGGGGCTCGGCGGGGTCGTAGGGGTCGCCGGCGTCGTTTTCCAGAACGATCTTGTCTCCCCCGTTGTTCAGCCTGCCGTAGTATTGGCCGAAAGGCGCGAATCCGTACTTGGCCTGGAAGGCCGCGGCATCCGACGCCAGCACCAGGTACTCGCCCCGGCCCAGGGACGCGAGCGGCTTTCCATCGGCCCTGTAGCCCGTGGGGAACTGATAGCGGATGCCCTTGGTGAAACGGTATCCCGACAGATCGACGGGCACGGCCAGCTCGTTGTACAGCTCGACGAACTCCAGGTCCTCGGCGGCTCCCTGGGGATCCCCGGGCGTCGGAGGCTGGTTGTACATTATCTCGGTAATGACGAGCGCGCTGGCTGGGGAGCAGAGGAGCAGAAACGCCGCAAGCGCACGATGCATTGCGATCCTCCTTCGGTTGCCGATGCAGCGGGAGATAATCATCCTCGTCCGCCGGGAAGAACACTGCGCCGCATTGCGCCGGCGTGTCGCGTCGGTCCGCGCGGCGCGGAATTCCGGCGGCCGCTGCACGCCGAAGTCCCGGTTCCTTCATCAAATCGATTGTAAGGGTGCGCTCCCATCGCTTCAAGTTCCCAACCGCGGCGCGCCGGAGAAGCCATTGCGGAGCCTTCATGCGGCGCGCTTTCTTGACCGCCGCTTCGGCGGGCACCATAATCGATCGCCGTGTTTCGTTTTGTGGGATCGAGGCGCGCTCCCCGGCGGGGGGAGCGCCGCGGGGCCGCCGATGGGGAACAATGCCATGCCAAGCGCGCGCACGCTTCTGTCCGGGTTGAAAAAGGCGATTCTGCTGGCGGCGCTCGCCGCGGCCCTGAGCGCGGGAGAAGCTCCATGGTTCCATGCGGCGGTGTGCGAAGTGCTCGTCGACGGGCATGTGGCATGTTCGGGATTCTTCGTCGATTCCGGCGGGCGATGTCTGACGTGCGCGCACGGGGTCGCGGCGGGCAAGACCTTCGAGGTGCTGCTCAACGACGGCCGGAGGCTGCGCGCCGCGCTTGTCGGAATGGACGCGGGCGCCGACGCGGCCGTCCTGGCGGTGGAAGGTCTCGATGCGGGCGGCGTGGCGTGCTTGAAGTTCGCGGCGGAGGCGCCGGGCGTGGGCGCCGCCCTCAGGTTTGCGGGAACGGCGCTTTACCGCCGCCGCCTCGTGCTCGCGGGCGCCGTGGCCCGCGCCGACACGGCCTTCGAGTACAACCCGGATTTAAAGACCTACGTCGAGGTCTTCTACGTGGACGCAAGCACGGTGCCGGGCATGTCGGGCGGCCCCTGGCTCGACGGCGAGGGACGCGTGGTCGGGCTGCAATCCGGCGGCATCTTGCTGAACGGCGCGTTCTGCGGCGTCGCGTTCGCCGTGCCCGCGCGCCTGCTGCGCCCTTTGGCGGAGCAGCCCGCCGGCACGCCGCCGCGCGGGGATATCGGCGCGGCGTGCGACGAGCTGTGGGAGCTGCCGTCCGCCGCCGTGAAACGGTTTTCCGGCGTCGCCGCCGAGGGGCTGCTCGTCTGTCGCGTGCTCAAGGGCGGCGCCTGCGACAAGGCCGGCATTGCCGACGGCGATCTGATCGTGGGCCTCGATGGTGGTCCGTGCCGCTTCAGGGAGGATTTCGTGCGGGCGGTCCGCGGGTGGGCGCCGGGACGGACGATCGAACTGACCGTCGTGCGCGAGCGGCAGGGGGTGCTCGTGCGCGAGACCGCGGCGCTGACCCTGGCGGACGCCCGCGCGGCGCCCGCATTGCCGCCGAAGTGATCCCGGCCGATTCGAAGGGGAACGCGCGCCGGGTTGAACAGAGGGCCGCGGCCCCGTATCATTGAGTGAGCGGCGCTCCGGCGCGACATGGAGTGGGCCGCACGCGCGACGCGCGCCGAGAAATCTGAGAAATGAGGTTTATATGTATCGGAAGCTGGTGCTTACGGTTGCCGCTGCAGCCTGGGCGGTTGCAGCCGGCGGCGCCGAGACAATCCGCATCGAAAGCGTGACGGCGGCGCCGGGTCAGACGAGCCTGCGCGTCAGGGTGTTGATCGACCACTCCGCGCCGATTTACGCCATGTCCTTCGCGCTTTCGTACCCGACGGCCGGCCTGGTCTTCAAGGAAGCGAACCTCGACGGCACCGTGTTCACGGGCGCCGCGGCGCCCGAGTACTTCCAGGTGCTCGCCGGCGCGAACTACTGCGGCGCGGCCCTCGTGATCGATGTCTACGAGCCCTACAACGAGCGGACGCTTCCCGCCGGCACGGGGCAATTCGCCTGCGCCCTGTACTTCGATGTCGCTGAGACGGCGGCGTGCGGCGACACCTACACGCTGGATCTGCGCGGCGATCTCGGGAGCCCCGCCATCGACTGCGTCTTCACGACGGTGCCGTCCGGCACCATCTCCAAGAGTGTGTTGCCGACCCTGATCGACGGCGCGGTGAGCGTCGCGGTCGCCCCGGAGATCGCGGGCATCGTCCCGAACCGCGGCTCGATGGACGGCGGCACGGCGGTGACGATCACCGGCCGGTACTTCAACGCGGCCACGACGATTTCCGTCGGCGGCCTGGCCCTGCTCAACAAGGTCGTGGTGAATGCGACGACCATCACGGGGACCACGCGCGCGCACGCGGCCGGCGCGGTCGAAGTGGTCGCGAGCAACGCGTGCGGGACGGCGGCGCTCCCGGGCGGCTTCACGTATTTCGGCCTCGAGCCCGTCGTGGCCGAAGTCATGCCGCGGTGGGGCGTTGTCACGGGCGGAACCGATGTGACGGTCATCGGCGAGCAGTTCGACCCCGCGACGACCGTGCGTTTCGACGGGCTGCCGCTCCTTAACCGGACGTTCGTGAACGCGACGACGATCATCGGCAAAGCGCCCGCGCACGCCGCAGGCCCGGTGGATGTCGTGGCGACCAATAACGTCGGCAGCGGCACCCTGACGGCCGGATTCGCGTACACGGGCGCGCCGGCGATCCAAACGGTCATGCCGTCGAGAGGCGCCGGCGATGAGGACGTCCTCGTGATGGGGACCGGTTTCACCGATACGAGCGACATGACGGTGCTCATCGGCGGCATGACCGCCGAAGGCCTCGAAGTCATGAGCGACGAAGTCTTTTCGTGCCGCGTCCCGCCCTGCAGCGCCGGCACCGCGTGGATCGGGCTTATGGTGTTCACCACCGGCGGGAGCGCCAACCTCCCTCAGGCCTACAGGTGCGGCGACGGAATGGAGCCGAAGTTCCGGCGCGGGGATGCGAACTGCGACGGCATGAGCGACATTGCCGACGCCGTCGTCATACTCGGGTACCTGTTCTTGGGCAAGTCCGTCAAGTGCCTCGAGGCGCTGAACGCGAACGATTCGGACAGCGTGGATATCGCCGACACCGTTTACATATTGAGATTCCTGTTCGCCGAGGGGCCGCCGCCGCCTCCTCCGTTCGAGACGCCTGGCACGGATCCGACGCCCACCGGCATCGGGTGCGCGCAGGATTGTACGTAGGCGCGCGCCGGGCCGGAAAGGGTCGGGTGCGCGGGGAACGGTTATGACCAAGGAAGAGAACGTCCTTTTCTGCAAGATCGCGGTGCACAACAAGCTTGTCGGGGCCGCCGAAGCCGGCGCCGTGCTGCGCGACGCGGGGGACGGCGATGTGCGTGAACTGTTCCTCCAGCGCGGGCTCATGGACGAAGCTACGTGCGCGAAGGTCACACGAGCCGTGGCCGCGCGGCGTGCCAAGAGCGCGGCGCCCGCGGCGGCCGTGCGTGGCGCTCCCCGGGCGCGCTCCGCGCCGCGCCGGGCGCGCTCCGCGGAGGTGCATCCGGCGGCGTCATATGAGCGCCGTCCCGCGGCGAAGAAGCTGTCCACGAACCAGATGGCGCTGGGCGTCCTCGGGCTGATCGTGTTTATCGTGTGCATTTTCCTTTTCGTGTACATCCTGGCGACGATGGGGGGCGAGGAAGCCGCGGCGCCCACGGCGCCCGGCGCGCGTGGACCGCTTGCGGCGTCCGGCGCGCCCGCGACACCCGGCGCACCCGTGACACCGGGCGCACCCGTGACGCCGGGCGCACCCGTGACACCGGGCGCGCCTGCGACGCCGGGCGCGCCCGTGGCGCCCGCGGCGCCGTCCGTGTCCCCGCAATATCGTGAGACGATTGGGCGGGAGCTCGAGGTGGTGCTGAGCGACGCCCTCCTTTCGATGAGGGACGGCAACATGGGACCGCGGGGGATCGTCTCGCTGGACAAGTGGAAGAAAGAGTACGGTAAGTACGCCGCCCCCGAGCAACTGGAGCAATTCGAGAGCCGCCGCACGCAGCTCCTCTCCGCAATCAAGGAGATGTTCCAGAAGGACAAGGCCAAGCTCATGGCCGCCAAGGATCGGGGCGATGCGGAGGAGATCGCCCAACTCAGGAGCGACGTCGCGAAGTACGCCGACGAGGCGACGCTGGAGGAGTTGGAGACGCTTCTGAAGTAGCGCCGCGCCGCGGCGCGCTCAGCGCAGGCCGCAGGCGCGCCGCAGCGCCGCCGATTCCTCTCCGGAAAGCGCCCGCCACGCGCCGGGCGCCAGATCGCCCAGGCGCAGCGGCCCGATTCTCAGCCGCACCAGGCGCGCGACCTCGTGGCCGATGGCCGCGAACATGCGCTTGACCTCGCGCTTGCGGCCCTCGGTGAGCTCGATGCGAATCTCGGTCTCGGCGCCGCGCCGCTCGGAGCTCAGAATCGCCGCCGGCCGCGCCGGGCCGTCGTCCAGCAGGACGCCCTGCGCCAGGCGCTCCAGCTTCGGCGGCGTCACATGTCCCCGCACGCGGGCGAGGTACTCCTTGGGGCACTCGTAACGGGGGTGGGTGATCCGGTGGTGGAGTTCGCCGTCGTTGGTCATCAGGAGCAGCCCCTCCGTGTCCAGATCGAGCCTGCCCACAGGCACGACGCCGTCGGCCGCCAAGCTTCGCGGCAGGAGATCCATGACGGTGAGACGCTCGTGGGTGTCGTGCGTGCCCGAGATGAACCCCGCCGGCTTGTGCAGCATGAGCGTGCGCGGCGGGGGCGGCACGACCGCCTCGCCGTTGATCGTCACGCGGTCGCGGCCCGGGTCGATGGTGCGCCCCGGCTCCGCGACGATCCGGTCGTTGACGCGCACAAGGCCCGCGGCTATGAGCAGCTCGGCGTGCCGGCGCGAGCAGTACCCGCAGTTGGCGATGTACTTGTGAAGACGCAGTGACGCGCGCATGGAGATCTCCCCGGCGGCACCGGCCCGCGGCGCCGCCGTCCAGGTATGGTAACGCCTTCGGCGCGGAGCCTGCAATGAAGATGACGACCGTCCGCAGCGGACGTCCGGATCCGGACGAGGCCGGCTTCCAGGGCCGGGAAAGCGGTTCCGAGCGCCGGCACGGGATTTGTTGAACGCTCCTCCGGCGCGTTTCGGAAGCGCCGGCGGGCGCCGTGCGGCGTCCGCAGGAATCTCCATTCGTACCTACCAAGGAGGAGGACCATGCGACGCGCTCTTGTGACGGGAGGAATCATGCTGTTGGGCGGTTTCGCCGCCGCGCTGGAGATCATGGTGTGCGATGCGACCCGGGATGCCCTGTATCGGCTGAGCGATCCGGATGGCTCCGAGATCATCACGATCGATGAGATCGCGGTCGTGTACGACGAGCGCGCGGGAGGCCCGAAACTCTCGACGCCCACGGCGCTCTGCGTGCGCGACGGCGTGCTCTTCATGCTGGACGGCGGCACGCTCGACACGGTGTTTCGGCTGGAGGATCTTGACGGCGACGGGGCGTTCTTCGGGGAGGGCGAGGCGGCGGCGTTCTACTCGCCGGCCTGCCCGGGGCACATGCTGAGGACGCCCAATCGGCTCTGCCGGCGGGACGGGGTCTTCGCGCTCGCCGACGATTCAACCACCGGCGCCCGGATCGTGCTGCTGGTGGACAATGACGGCGACGGCACCGCCTGCGGGGCGGGTGAGGTCCGCGTCTTCTACGAGTCCGCGGCGGCGACGGCGCCCATGGCGCCGAAGGACCCCGAGGCGCTGTGCATGCCGGCGGAAGGCGTTTTTCTGGTGGGCGACGGCACGGACGGCAGGGTGTACCGCATGGAAGATCTCGATGGCGACGGCAAGGCCCGCACGGCGGAGGAGATCACGGTTCTGTACGCGCCGCCCGACGGGGAACCTCTGCCGCGCTGGTCGTGCCTCGCGCCGTGGAGGGACGGCGTTCTCGCGGCCGACCGCGCGCGGGGGCGCGTGCTCCTGCTGCGCGACGCCGATGGCGACGGGGTCGTGTCGCCCGCCGAGGCGGCGGTATTCTGCGGCGCTTCGCCTTCCTCGCCCCTTTTGGTCGAGCCCCGGGATCTGTGGGTCGAGCCCGATGGCGGCGTATGGATCATCGACAACGGCACGAACATGCTGTACCGCGCCGCCGACCGCAACGGCGACGGCGATGCCCTGGATCCCGGCGAGCTGCTGGTCGTCCTGCGGAGCGGGACGGCGCTCTCCCAGCCCCTGGCGCTCGCGGTGCTGGAGGGCGCGAGCGGCGACGCGCCCGCGCTGGACGAACTGTCGGCGTGTTCGGGCGACGCGGCGGGCGGGGACATCGTCGTCATCACGGGCAGCGGCTTCACGCCGGGGACCATGGTGTTCTTCGGCGACGCCGCGGCCAAGGTGCACTACGAGAGCCCGGAGGTACTGCGCGCGGTGACTCCTCCCGGCTCCGGCACCGTCGGCGTGACGGCGGCCGGGTTGACGGGCCTGGCGTTCCTGGCGGAGGCGTGGGAGTATCAGGGCAGGGAACTCGTGGTGACGGCGATCGCGCCGCGGGAGGGACCGGCGGCGGGCGGCACGCGGGTCACGTTGAGCGGCGCGGGACTGGCGGCGGCGTCGGTGTGGTTCGATGGGATCCCCGCGCCGATCGTCGCCGCGGCGGATGCGAAGCTCGTGGCGGTCACGCCGCCGCACGCTCCCGGCGAAGTGGTCGTGCTGGTCGCCGATGGGAGGACCGAGGCCACCGCGGCCTTCACCTATACCGGCGGCGTGATGTTCGTGCGCGGCGATGCGGACGCCGATGGCAAGCTGGCGATCAACGATGCCATCCTGATCCTGAGCAAGCTGTTCGCGGGCGGCGAAGTTCCGGCGTGTCTGGACCGCGCCGATGTCAACGATGACGGCGCCGTCAACATCGCCGACACGGTCCGCCTGCTCGGGTATCTCTTCGGCGGGAGCGCTCCGCCGCCGCCGCCCTTTCCGGAGCCGGGGTGCGACCCGACCCCGGACGAGTTGGAGTGCCCGGCGTGAACTCCCGCGCCTGTCCGTCCGGCTCGGCCCGCTCCCGCGCAGGCCGGGCCGGACGGTCCATCACGCCGCGAATTCCCGGCGCATGGGAGCCGGCGGTATGCGCGCTCCCGCGCGGTACTTGCTCACGGTGCGGCGCGAGATGTTGAACCCTTGGGCGCGGAGCTTCGCGGCGATGGCGCCGTCCGAGAGGGGCTTGCGCTTGTCCTCCCGGGCGATCATGGCGGCGATGCGCTCCTTGAGCGACCGCTTCGAGGCGGGCTCGCTCTCGTCGCACTCCACGCCGCCCTCGAAGAAGGAACGCAGGGGGAACAAACCCCACGGCGTGTCGATGTGCTTTCCCTTGATGGCGCGGCTCACCGTCGAGATGTGCACGCCCACGGCCTCCGCCACCGTCCGCATGTTGAGCGGCCGGAGGCTACCCGGGCCCTCGGCCATGAAGCCCTGCTGGAACTCGAGCACCGTCTCGGCGATGTGCTGGAGCGTCCGGCGGCGGCCGTCGATGGCCTGAATGAGCCACTGCGCCGATTCGAGCTTCTTGCGGAGATACTGGGAGACCTCGGGTGCCAGGTCCTCGCGGGCGAGGAGTTCGCGGCACTGCTCGCTGAGTTGGAGGCGCGGCACGCCCTCGTGGACGACGCGCACACGGTAGCCGTGCTCGCCCTCCTCGACCACGACGTCGGGCATGATCGCGCGCGCGGCCCCCCTCGCGAACGGCGCGCCGGGGTGCGCCGCGCAACGGCGGATGTGCGCCACCGCCTCCTTCACCTCGGCCAGCGTCGCGCCGGCGGCGTCCGCGATCTGCGGCAGGCGGTTGCGGAGGAGCGCGTCGAAGTGCTCGCTCAGGATGCGCTCGCTGAGGGGCCGGCGCTCCTTCCAGCGCCGGCACTGCAACAGCAGGCAGTCCAGAAGGTCCTGCGCGCCCACGCCGGCCGGATCGAGGGAGCGCACGACCTCGAAGGCCGCATCGAAATGCTCGCGAAGGTAGAAGGGACAGTGCGCGCGCAGCTCCTCCACGGGCGCCACCAGGTAGCCGCGCCAGTCGAGATTGCCGAGCAACTCCTCGGCCGCCGCCCGGACGCCCGGCGCGAGCTCCAGCATCCGGAGTTGCTCCTCGAGGTGCGCCGCCAGGCCGCCGGTGGGCGCCGCCACGCCGGCGAAGAGATCATCGCCGTCTTCGGCGTCGGGCCGCCGGCCTCCGGTCCTGTCCTGAAAGGGCTGGAAGAGGCGCAGCCGGCCGGCGAGCGCATCGTCCGGCAGCGCCGGCGCGGTCGTGTCGGCGGTCTCGAGGGCGAGCTCGAGGGCGGGATTGTCCTCCAGCTCGCGCTCGATCTGGAGCTCGAGCTCCGTGGTGGTCAAGGGCAGCATGCGCATCGAGACCATCAGCTTCGGGCTCAGGGTCTGCTGCTGGGCGAGTTTCGGGAGAAGCTCAATTTTCATGGACGCGTTCCTCAGGCCGTTCCCCGCGGCGCGAGTGTCGGTGGGTCCAAATCGGTGGGCCGGGCGCGGTATGCTCGGCCGTGGAACTATAGCATGCGATTTCCGGAACGTCAAATTTACCGGAAGCGGGCGCCCCGGCGGGCGGCTGGGGCGGGTTTGACAAGGCGCCGCCGGCGGCGTACCTTTCTTCTGAAGGGAAGCGAAGGTAGTGCGCAGAGAGAGCATCTTCTTCCGCCGGAGCAAGCGGCAGAAATTCGGGGAGCTTCTGATCGCCAACGGGAGCATCACACCCGAGCAGTTGAACGATGCGCTGAAGGTGCAGGAAGATTCCGGCGGTCTCATCGGCGACATCCTGCTGGAGCGGGGGCACACCAACGAGACGGAGATCGTCCGGGCGCTCAGCACCCAGTACGGTCTGCCGGTCCTGCGCAGCAACGACTACGATATCGACAAGAACCTCGTTGCGGGATTCCCCGCCGAGTTTCTTTACCGCAACATGGTCATACCGTTCGACCGCATCGGCGACCTGACCCTGGTGCTGACGAGCGATCTGCCCAGCGACGATGTGATCGCGACCATCGAAAGAGGCGGTAACACCGTCGTTTTCTACGTCTCGACCCAATCCGATGTTCAAGGGGCGCTCCTGCGCTACAAGGCGGTGTCGGACGATGAGCGGCGGCTGTACCTTTCGCTGCGGCGGGGATTGAAGCGGGACACCGTCGACGCGGCGCCGCCGTCCGAATCCGACGAGCTGGAGGTGACGGTGGCGATGAGCGAGTCCGCCGGTCAGGATCTGTCCGATGCCTGGAGTCCGACGGCGCCGTTCGACAGCTCGGAGGGATTCGGGGATTCCGAGCTGTTGACGGATACGGGTGAGCTGGACGAGAGCGATTGCATGCCGGCCCGGAGCGCGCCGGGCGGAGCGGCGAAGCGCCCCGCTTCCGCGTCCGAGACCGATCTGCTCTCCGAGCCCGACAAGTCCTGGGAGAGCGTCTTCGATGCGGCCGAGGAGAACCTGAAGAAGAAGCCGCCCAAGTAAGGGCGCGCCGCCCGCTCCCCTAGACTCCCGTGTGCCCGAAACCGCCTTCGCCGCGGGATGTAGGCGGCAGCTCCGCCGCGAGTTCGATGGCGGCGCGGGCCACCGGCGCCACGACGAGCTGCGCGATGCGCATCCCGGGTTCCACGCGGAACGGCGCGCCGCCCGCGTTTGCCAGCAGAATCTTGATCTCCCCGCGATAGTCCGCGTCGATGGTGCCGGGTGTGTTGGCCACCGTCAGGCCGTGGGACAGGACCAACCCCGACCGCGGGCGCACCTGGGCCTCGTATCCCGGGGGCACCGCGATCCTGATCCCCGTCGGCACGAGCGCGATGGCGCCGGGCGCGATGGTGAGCGGGGCGGTGAGGTAGGCGTGAAGATCCATGCCCGACGCGTGGTCGGAGCGGTAGGACGGCGTCGGCACGTCAGGCGCCATCTTCACCATGCGCACGGTGACGGTTTTCACGCGGTGCTCCTCTCCTCCGCGCCGGGGTCGCGCCGCGCGGCGCCCGGCGCGCAGATCCACCGCGCCACGGCGGGCAGAATGCCCCCGTGGCGGTAATACTCCACCTCGCGCGGCGTCTCCAGGCGCACGCGGGCCTCGAAGCGTCTTTCGGCGCCCGTCGCACCCGCGGCGCGGACGATCACGCGCCCTCCCCGCGCGAGCCCCGCCGCGATCCCCTCGATGGCGTAGGTCTCGGCGCCCGTCAATCCGAGCGCCGCGCGGCTTTCCCCCGGCAGGAAAGTGAGGGGCAGGATGCCCATTCCGAGCAGGTTGCTGCGGTGAATGCGCTCGAAGCTTTCGGCGATGACCGCGCGGACGCCCAGGAGCGCCGGGCCTTTCGCCGCCCAATCGCGGCTGCTGCCGGTGCCGTATTCCCGGCCGGCGATGACGATGAGCGGCGTGCCTTCCGCCGCGTAGCGCGCGGCGGCGGCGTAGAAGCTCATGCGGGCGCCGCTGGGCATGTGGACGGTCACGCCGCCCTCGACTCCCGGCACGAGCAGATTAGCGAGGCGGATGTTCGCGAAGGTGGCGCGCGCCATGATTTCGTGGTTGCCGCGGCGTGAGCCCAGGGAGTTGAAATCCGCGGGCGCGACGCCGCGCGCCGCGAGGTAGGCCGCCGCGGGGCCGTCCTCGGGAATCGAGCCGGCCGGCGAGATGTGGTCCGTCGTCACCGAGTCGCCCAGAAGCGCCAGCACGCGCGCTCCGATGATGTCGCGAATCGGCGGCGGCTGCGGCGCGAGACCGTCCAAGAAGGGCGGCCGCGCGATATAGGTCGAGTTCGGGTCCCAGGCATAGACGGCGCCGTCCGGGGCGGCGAGCGCCGCCCAAGCCGCATCGCCGGCGAACACCGTTGCGTAGCGCGCGCTGAAAAGATCCGGGGTCACGGCGGCCATGGCGGCGTCGATTTCAGAGGGCGTCGGCCACAGATCCGCGAGGAACACGGGCGTCCCGTTCTCGTCCGCGCCCATGGGCGCCGCCGCCAGATCCGCGTCGGCGCGGCCCGCCAGCGCGTAGGCGACGACCAAGGGCGGGGAAGCGAGGTAGTTGGCCTTGACCTCCGGGTGAATTCGCCCCTCGAAATTGCGGTTGCCGCTCAGCACGGCCGCGCCCACCAGGCCGCCGGCCGCGAGCGCCGCGCTCACCGGCGGCGGCAGCGGTCCGCTGTTGCCGATGCAGGTCGTGCAGCCGTAGCCCACCAGGTGGAAGCCTTGGGCTTCGAGGGCTTCCATGAGCCCCGCCTTGCGGAGGTAGTCGGCGACCACCCGCGACCCCGGCGCGAAGCTCGTCTTCACCCATGGTTGGGTGCGAATGCCTCGGGCGAGGGCTTTTCGCGCCAGAATCCCCGCGGCGAGCATGAGGGCGGGGTTGGAGGTGTTGGTGCAGCTCGTGATGGCGGCAATGACCACCGCGCCGTGGCGCAAGCGGTGCGCCCCGCCGCCGCACGCGCAGAGCGCGGAGCGGTCCAGATCCGCTCCGGCGAGGGCGAATCCGCGCGCCTCGCGCGGCGCCCGCAGGGCCGCCGCGAACGCCGCGGGCATATCGCGGAGCGCGACCCGGTCTTGGGGCCGCTTCGGCCCGGCCACGCACGGCTCGATGCGGCCCAGTTCGATGCGGAGCACGTCGGAGTAGTCCGGGTCGGGGGCGTCGCCCGCGCGAAAGAGCCCCTGCGCCCGAGTGTAGGCCTCGACCAGGGCGACCTGCGCGGGGGGGCGCCCCGTCAAGCGCAGGTATCGGAGCGTGGCCGCATCGACGGGAAAGAAACCCGCGGTCGCGCCGTACTCGGGCGCCATGTTGGCGAGCACCGCGCGGTCGGCGATGGGCAGGGCCGCGGCGCCCGGGCCGAAATACTCCACCAACTTGCCGACGACGCCCTTGGCGCGCAACGCCTCCGTCAGGGTGAGCACCAAGTCCGTGGCGGTGGCTCCGGGGGGCAGAACGCCCTCCAGTTTCACGCCGATCACCTCGGGAATCAGCATCGCGCTCGGTTCGCCCAACATCACCGCCTCGGCCTCGATGCCGCCGATGCCCCAGCCGAGCACTCCCAGGCCGTTGATCATCGTCGTGTGCGAGTCGGTGCCGAGCACCGTGTCGGGGAAGACGCACGGCGGATCGCCATCCACCGCCACCACCGCGGCGAGACGCTCCAGGTTCACCTGGTGGACGATGCCGGTTCCGGGGGGCACGACCGCGAGGTTGCGGAAGCTCTGCCGGGCCCACTTAAGGAGCGCGTAGCGCTCGCGATTGGCGGCGTATTCCGCCCGGATGTTGATGTCCGCCGCCTCCGGCGAGCCGAAGGCGTTGACTTGCAGGGAATGGTCGATCACCAGATCGGTCCGCACGCGCGGGTTGACCGCCTCGACCGGGCCGCCGAGGCGCCGCACGGCTTCTCGCAGCGCCGCCAGATCGACGATGGCGGGCACGCCGGTGAAATCCTGCATGAGGATGCGCGCCGGCATGAACGGGATTTCGACGGCGGGCACCGCGCGCGCGTCGTAGGCGGCGAGGGCGCGCACGTGCTCGGCGGTGAAGGCGGCGCCGTCCTCGTTCCTGAGCACGTTCTCAAGAAGCACGCGCACCGAGTACGGCAGGCGCGCGAGGCGCACGAGACCGGCCGCCTCCAGGCGGTCGAGGCGGAACCAGCGGCCGCGGGCTCCCGCGGCTTGGAACGTGTCCATGGCGCCGAAGCTGTCGGCGTGTTTTCGCGGCATGTGTTTCTTCCTTCGCGCCGCGCCCCGCGGCCGGGCGGAGGCGATGGGATGAAGTTAACACAGAACCGCGGCGACGGCC
This sequence comes from Planctomycetes bacterium ADurb.Bin069, assembly GCA_002070955.1. Lineage (GTDB taxonomy): Bacteria > Planctomycetota > UBA8108 > UBA8890 > UBA8898 > UBA8898. The sequence continues at coordinate 67,699 of MWEK01000008.1, read as the reverse complement.
ACGGCGGCGCGCCTTGACAGGCCTTGGGGGCGGCCCGACAATCGCCGGGGCTCCCCAGCGAGGAAAGGACGACACGCGTGGCGCGAAAGACCGTGGTGGTCGGCTTGAGCGGCGGGGTGGATTCCGCCGCCGCCGCCGCGCTGCTCAAGGACGCGGGGCACGAGGTCATCGGCGCCACCATGACGACGTGGGACGGCCGGGCGCTCGGGGCCGAAGGGTTGGGCCGCGGCTGTTACGGTCCCGGACAGGCGGAGAGCGTGCGCGCCGCGGCGCGCGTCGCCGCGGCCCTGGGCATTCCGTTCCACGCGGTGGACTTGGCGCGGGAATTCGGCGAGGAGGTGCTGGCCCCCTGCGCGGGCGACTACCTGCGCGGCGTCACGCCGAACCCGTGCCTGCGCTGCAACCGGCGGGTCAAGTTCGCGCATCTTCCGGCGGCGCTCGCCGCGCGGGGCATCGCTTCCGAGTGTTTCGCGACGGGCCACTACGCCATCGTCGACCGCGCCCGCGCCGGCGGCCGCCATCTCCTCCTGCGCGGCAGGGATCGGGCGAAAGAGCAATCGTACTTCCTGGCGATGCTGACGCAGGAGCAACTGGGCCGCGCGCTCTTCCCTCTCGGGGAGCGGGCGAAAGCCGATGCGCGGGCGCTGGTTGCCGCCCGCGGCCTGCCGGCCGCCGGACGGGCGGAGAGTCAGGATTTCATCGCGGGCGGGTACCGGGCGATCTTCGGCGGCGCCGCGGCGCCGGGACCCATCCTGGACGAGAACGGCCGTTCGATCGGAATGCATCGAGGCATCCAGTACTACACGATCGGGCAGCGCAGGGGGCTGGGAATCGCCCACCGCGCGCCTCTGTATGTGACCGGCATCGATCGGGCCGCCAATGCGCTCATCGTCGGGCCGGAGGAGAAGCTCTACGCCGACGAACTCGAGGCGGACGAGTTCAACTGGATCGCCGTCGAGGGCCTCGCGGCGCCCATGCGCGTGCAGGCCCGCATCCGCTATCGCCACGAGGGCGCGCCCGCCACGGCGGCGCCGGCGCCCGGCGGCGCCGTCGTCGTGAAGTTCGATGCGCCGCAGCGCGCCATCACCCCCGGCCAGGCGGTCGTCCTCTACGACGGCGAAGTCGTGGTGGGGGGCGGCATCATCCGGCCGCGGGAGCGCGCCGGCGGCGCCTGACCCGCCCGCGCGTTGCGGGGCGCGCGCCCGCCGCCGGCTAGGTGCCCTGGCCCGCGACGAGCTGCCGCCATGCGGCGATCTGGTCGGCGCGCCTGGCCGCGGGCCCCTCGGGATCGAAGACCAGGCGCCCGCCCGTCAGAAACTTGATGGCGCCGTAGGCGCGCGCCCTCAGCGCGGCGTCGTCGGATCCCATGGCGTCGAGGATGTCGCCGAAGGCCTCGCGGGCCTGGAGGCGTTCGAACGTCCAGATGATCTGCATCTTGAGCGCGCGGCTCGCCGTCGTCCTGAACAGGTCGAGCAGCTTGGGCAGCGCGGCGCGGTTCTTCTCGCGCCCCGCCTTCGCCACGAAGCTCCACGTTTCGCTCCAGGCACGATAGCCGTCCGGGTTCTCATGCTGCTCGCCCGTGATCTCCTGGAGCGACCGGCGCGCGAGGTCGCCGATGGGTTTGTAGGGCGAAGAGACCAGGTCGATCAGGTACGGTATCAGCTCGTGGGGCCGGCCGACGTTGGTCGCATCGCGCACGACGTCCTCGCAGAGGCGGACCGCGCCGGGCTGCGGCGAGTACTTGAGCTTCCGGAAGAGCCGGTTGAGGGCGATCTCGCCCTTGAGGCGCTCGACGTACACGTATCCCTCGCGGTCTCGGCCGGCGCCGCTGCCGCGGCCCGACAGGATCATCGGACGGGAATGCGCCATTAGATCCGTGGCGCGGTTGAGAAAGAGGAGCGCAAAGGCGGTCTGGTAGCGCCGATTGTGATCGTGGCTGTCGGTCTGAGCCCAGCTTCCGTCGGGCTGCTGGTTCTTGAGAATGGCGTCCACGCCCTGGCGGTACCAGTCGATGCCGCCGATCTTCTCCATCATGCCCAGATCGCCCACCTTCTCGATGCTGTAAAGCGCATAGTACAGCCAGCCGCCGTACTTGAGCCCCGATGCGGCGAGCCAGGCGGTCGCATCCCAGATCGACTGGTTGATGCGCTGGCGGGAGGCCACCGGGAAACGGTCGCTCTTGAAGAGATGCTCGCGAGCGATGATAAGGGACGAGAGCCCGGCCGCCGTCATCGTGAGGGTCGGGTTCTTGCTGTCTTGATAGCCCCAACCGCGGGCCTTGACGGCGGGCGGCCGCTCTTCCCGGAAGTTCTTGCCGGCCACGGCGGTTCTGCCCCTCCGCTCGTCCTTGGGGCGCACGAAGGACACCCCGGGCTCCACCGCGGGCCCGTCGGGCTGCTGTGTGGACACAAAGTGCGCCGCGATCGCCTCCCAAACCGCGGCCGGCACCTTGAGACCGCGCTTGGCGGCGACGCCCAGGGCGAGGATGGCGAATTGCGTGTTGGAGTTGTCGAAGCGCGTGGTCGAGAAGCGGTAGTCCCACACGGCGCCGTCCTTGCGGCGCGCGGACAGAAGCCACGCGTTAAGTTCGTTCATGCGCCGCAGAAACGCCTCGGCCAACGGACCGGTCGCCCGGATCTGGCGATCGGGATCGCCGCGGGCGAGGGCGAGATCGAATTCGATCTGTCCGAGTCCGGCATCGAGCGCCATGAGGTAGATAGCGACGCAGTAGGTCAGCGACGGCTTGAGCCCCGCCAGATGCTGCAAGGCCGCCTGCACGACGGGATCGTAGACGGACACGTCGCTCTTCACGAGGGCGTACACCTCGATGGCGGGGCGCCCCATGACGTACCGGTCGAGCTGGCGCTTGTCCCAGGGGTCCTGCTCCATCTGGCCCCTGAGGTACGCGACGCCCTTGTCGATGGCGCGCTCGATCCTGATGTCGAGGTCCTCTTCGGCCGGGGCGGCGGCGGACAACGCCAGCATGGCTGCAAACGGCAGGATTCCCGGCATGTCGTCTCCTTTCTTTCGGTCGCGCCGCGCACACCCGGCGCGATCTCCAGGAGCCCCGCGCGCGCCGGCGCGGGGCTCCTATTATCCGCGCTTTGCCTCTCCGGCGCAACCCGGCCGCCGGGCGCGCCGTTGTCCGCCGCGGCGGTCCGGGGTATCATGGCCCTCCGCCTCGGGGGCTGGCATCCGGAAGGAAACCATGAGAATCGCGCTTGCCTGCGACCATGCCGGTTATCGCTACAAGGAAGAGATCAAGAAGTTCCTCGCGGCGAAGGGCCACGAATGCCGGGACTTCGGCGCGTTCTCCGAGGATCCGGTGGACTACCCCGCGTTCATCCGCCCCGCCGCCGAAGCGGTCGCGCGGGGGGAATGCGAGCGCGCCATCGTCCTGGGCGGCTCGGGCAACGGCGAAGCCATCGTCTCCAACCGGGTTCCGGGAATCAGGTGCGCGGTGGCCTGGAGCCTGGAGTCGGCGCGCCTGGGACGCGCCCACAACGATGCGAACGCGGTCTCGATCGGCCAACGCCTGGTCGATGCGCAGACCGCCCTGGGGATCGTCGAGACGTTTCTGACGACGCCCTTCGACGGCGGCCGCCATGCCCGCAGGGTGGCGGCTATCGACCTTGCCGCGCCCGAGGGGTGAGCGCGGGGAGCGCTCACGCGCGCCGGCCGAAGAAGTCCTCCGCGGCGGCGCAGATCATGGCGGCGGCCCCCTGGAACGAGATCCGATCCGTGTCGATCTCCAGGTCGTAGGCCACACTCTTCCGGAGGCAGCCCCGGCGCAGGTTGCGGGCGAAGTCCTTGTGGAATTTCTCGCGCATGCGGTCGACGGTCTTGACGCGCTTCCAGGTTTCGCGGCGCGGGAGCCCCCATCGCGCCATCATGTGCTTGACGCGGGTCTCCATGGAGGCCGTGATCCTGACGGCGAGAGAATTTCTGAGGGCGTACGCGGCGCCGCGCCCCACGATAACGGCGTCCTTCTGGGCGATCATGTACAGCGCCTTGTTGAGGAGGTAAAGGTACGTTTCCCGGTTCGGCTCCCCGAGGCAGGAGAGCAGCGTCGCCTCGACGGCGCCCTGCCGCTGCTCATCGAGGGACTCGAACATGCGGGCCCGGTAGCGGCCCTGCGACTTGTCGGCGAGCACATCGAGGATCTCGCCGTCCCAGACCGTCCAGCCCAGGTGTTCACCCGCGAGGCGGGCGATGGAAGTGCCGCCCGCGCCGCAGAGCCGCGAGATCGTGATCACCCGCGGCGCCGGCGCGCGCGCGCCTGAGGCGCGGGAAGCCTTGGCATCCTGCTCGTAGAGGGCGAGCGTCTTCTCGATGATTTCGTTCGGGACCGGGAGCTTCATGGCGATCCTCCGCGCGTTTCAACCTGCCTCTGTCTCCCGCCGCTTTTAAATCATAAATGCCCGGAGCCGGCGTTCAAGGAAAAAGTGCGCGACCGCGCTAAACCGCCCGCGGTGCGGCTAGCGCGCCGGCGCCGCTCTTCCGGCGGCCAGGAGCGGCAGATATTCTTCCAGGAGGGCGTGGTCCAGCTCGAACAGCGCGAAGCCCGCCGCCCCCAGGCGCCGCACATCGTCGAGCATCCAGAGCAGACGCTCGGGTGTGAGCTCCTCGGAGCACACCGACGGCCCCAGCCCGGGCACGACTTGCGCCTTGGTTCCGGTCCATGCGAGCTGGCGGCGCACGTCGAGCTCGAGGCGCGCGCGGTCGGGCGTGTAGTTCATGGGACACACGGAGTCCAGGAGCCCCTCGCTCACCCAGTAGCGCCAGTCCTGGGCGATCCCCTCGCGGCTTTCGCCGCCGTCGGGGAACACCGCCGCCGAAATCTTGATCCCCGGCCGCAGGGCGCGGGCCTGCGTCGCCACGGACCGCACGAGGCGCGTGATCGTGTCGCGGCGGTATTGGCGGAAAGACGCGCGCAGCTTGCCCTCGAGCACATCGCCCGGCCAGGCGGCCGTCTTCGCGCCGATGCGTTTCTCGAAACCCGCGCGGCACGCGCCGCAAAAACAGCTCGCCGCATCCGGGTAGCGGACGTAATCGAGATGAATGCCCGCCACGGCGTAGTTCCGCACCACCTCCAGCAGCGCGTCGCGCTCCAGCGCGAAGTTCTCCTCCCGGGAGGGGCAGAGCCATTCACGCGTCGCGCCCGAGCGATCGACCTGGCAGCGGCCGGCGCTTTTCAGCGCGGCGAGGAACGCGGGCGGCGCGCCCGCCAGGTTCCAGCACACCTTCCACACGTGGACCTGGACGCCCTGCGGCGCGGCCGCCGCCAGACAGCGCGCGAGCTGGTCGCCGTCGCGGGCCACGCGCTCGCGCATGGGCAGCACCGTGCTTTCGCAGTCGGCGACGCCGGCCCACAGCATGTTGGCGAAAACCGCGTTGAAGCCCGTCCCGGCAAGGGCGCGCATGGGCTCCTCCCAACCCAAGCCCTCGACGCCGTAGGCGTTGTGGCACCAAACGGCCCGCAGCCCGCCTTTCCAAGGCTCGAAGCCCTGCGCCATGGCGTGGACGAAAGCCGCGCGCGCTCGGTCGGCGAGGACGGGCGTTTCGGAGGCGCCGCGCGCGGCGCGGGCTTGGGCAAGGAGCCGCCGGCCTTCCTGGAGCTTGTCGAAGGCGGCGGCGGGGGCCTTGCGCGCCGCCAGAAAGCGCTCCAGCCCCTGGGAATCGCCGACTTCCTCGATATTCTCGGCTTGTTGGAGCGCGGCCCTGCCGGCCGCCTCCCAGGCTCCCGGAATGAAGGCGGCCGCCACCGCGCGGAGAAACCCGTTGCGTTCTTCCGCAATTCGGCAGTTGAGGATGTGGCCCACGAAGACGCCGCCCGGGCCGTGCGAGACGGCGTCGATGCCCGGGGCGGCGCCGCCGCCGGTGCGCCAGGACCCGACCATGCGCGTCCGCGGGGTCGCGGCGGCGAACAGCGCGCAGTTCCCCGAGTTCTGAGTGAGCCGCGCGGGCAGGCCTTCCAGCGCGCCCGGGGCGAAGGCGATGGCATGGAGCGTCGCCGGGCTCTCCTTGCGCCAGCCGGTCACGCGGATGCCGAGGATCTCCGCCAGGGGCGCGGGCGCCTGGTAGAAAGCCAGGCATGCCCCGCCCCGGGCCGCGAAGCGCCCGAGCGGTTCCGCCGCGGCGGGCGGCAGACCGGGGTTGTAGGGGAACACGACCAGACGCGCGGCCGCAAGCAGGGCGTCGTCCAGTTGCGTGTCGGCCACGAGCCCCGCCGGCAAACCCGCCCCGTCGAAGGCGTGGTGCGTGTCGCGGGCGGCCCGATCCATGAACCCGGCTTCCGCCGGCGGCGCGGCGGCGCGGCTCGCCGGGCTCACGACGAGGATGTCCGCCGCGACCGCTTCCAGGCGGAAGACCCTGAGCGCCGCGTCGGCTTCAGCGCCCTTCCACGGCGCGATCCTTACGGCGGTGATGCGCGCCCAAGGTCCCGGCGGTTGGGCGGTGTTGTCGGGTTTGAAATGCAAGCGCGGAATGCGGGCCGTGAAGCGCCCCTTGGGGACGGGAATCCGCGCCGCGTGCCAACCCGGCGGGCTTTGGAGGTAGAGCGTGATGGCCGCCACCGCGGCCGGGTTTTCCACCTCGAAGTCCAGCTCGATCCAGCCGGCCCGACCCAGATCGAAGGCGGCGCGCCGATCCCAACAGCCGCGGATGGCGAGCTTGGAGAAGGGGAGGGGGAAAAGGGCCGCCATGCGGCCGCCGCGACGTTCCACGCCGGCCGCGGGGACGCCCTTGGGCGCCTTCCACGCGGCGCGGATTTCCCGGGGCGTCGGGTAGGCGAAGGCATCGATGGGGATGCGCGCGTCGCCGCGCGCCGCGGCGGCGCAGCAGAGCATCGCCGGCAAAAACCACCGTATCATGGATCGGCTCCGTTTCCGCGCTGCGTGGATGGTACGGCGGGCGCGCGCCCGCGGCAACGCGGGAGGACGCACGGGCGGAGAAGGCCGCCGAATGCTAAGATAGCCCGATATGGCCATCGCGATCCGCTGCCAGGGACTGTACAAGCGCTACGACGGCGATGTGTGCGCCGTCGACGGCCTCGATCTGGAAGTGTACGCCGGCGAATGTTTCGGCCTGCTCGGCCCGAACGGAGCGGGGAAGACGACGACGATCGAGATTCTCGAGGGCCTGCGCGAGGCCACGGCGGGCACCGTCGAAATCCTCGGCAGGCGCTGGGGCCGCCACGGCCGCGCGCTCAGGGAGGCGCTGGGCATCTCGCTCCAGGAGACCAAGCTCCCGGACAAACTCACCGTGCGGGAGGTGCTGCGGCTCTTCCGCAGCTTCTATGCGCGAGGCGCCGACGTCGAGGCGGTGCTCGCGCGCATCGAGCTGACCGAGAAGGCCGACACGTGGGTTAGCAAGCTCTCGGGCGGTCAGCGCCAGCGTTTGGCGGTGGCGTGCGCCCTGGTCGGCGACCCCGAACTGCTCTTTCTGGATGAGCCCACCACGGGCCTCGATCCGCAGTCGCGGCGGCAGCTTTGGGACATTATCCGCGGCTTCAAGGAGGGCGGCGGCACCGTGCTCCTGACGACGCATTACATGGACGAAGCGGAGCGGTTGTGCGATCGCGTCGCGATCGTCGACGGCGGCCGGGTGATCGCCCTCGGGACGCCGGCGGAGCTGATCGCGACCCTGGGCGGGGAGCATATCGTCGAGTTCGATGTCGAGGCCGGCGGAGATGAGCCGCTGGATCCGGCGCTGCTCGCGAGGGTGCGCTCGGTCAGCGGCGCGCGGCGGGAAAACGGCGGCTGGAGGCTGCAGGTGCGCGAGCCGCACGCGGCCTTGCCCGAACTGATCGCGCATCTGCAGGCGGCGGGCCGGCGCCTCGCGCGCCTCACGATACGCCACGCGAGCCTCGAGGACGTGTTCGTGACGCTGACGGGAAGGCGCCTGCGCGATGGGTAGGCGGCGGGCGTTCGGGCATCTGCTCCTGTGGCGGCTGGCCGAGTTCAGGCGCGAGCCCGAAGTCATCTTCTGGGTGTTCGTGTTCCCCTTGCTTCTGGCCATCGGGCTCGGAATCGCCTTCCGCGATGGCGCGCCCGCGAAGCTTCCCGTGGCGGTGATCGAGGGGGCCGGGGCCGCCGAGATGGCGGCCGCGCTGGCGGCGGCGCCCGAGCTGGCCTGCGAGATCATGGAGCCGGGACAGGCGGCGCGCGCGCTGCGTCTCGGCAAGGTCGTGCTGCTCGCGGAGCCGAGCGATCCCGTCACCTATCGTTTCGATCCGTCCCGCCCCGAAAGCCTGCTGGCCCGCGCGGCCGCGGATGCGGCCCTGCAGCGCGCGGCCGGGCGGCGGGATCCGGTCGCCGTGCGGGATGAAGCCGTATCGGAGCCCGGCGGGCGCTACATCGACTTCCTGATACCGGGGCTCTTGGGCATGAACCTCATGGGCGGGGGCATGTGGGGCGTGGGCTACGTGATCGTCGAGATGCGCATTCGCATGTTGCTCAAGCGCCTCATGGCGACGCCCATGCGCAGGAGCGACTTCCTGCTGGCGATCGTTGCCAGCCGCCTGATCTTCATGCTGGCGGAGACCGCCGTGCTGCTCTGCTGCGGCCGCGAGCTCTTCGACGTCCGGATTCAGGGCTCCGTCGCCGCCATCCTGTGCGTCGGCCTCCTGGGCTCGCTGTGCTTCTCCGGGCTCGGGCTCTTGACGGCGAGCCGCGCTCGAAAGATCGAAACGATCTCGGGCTTGGTCAACCTCGTGATGCTGCCCATGTACGTGCTTTCGGGCGTCTTCTTCTCGGCCGAACGCTTCCCGGCGGCGGTCCAACCCTTCATCCAGGCGCTGCCCCTGACGGCGCTCAACGATGCCCTCAGGGCCGTGATCCTGGAAGGCGCCACCCTGGCGAGCCAATGGCACGAGTTGTGCATCATGGGCGCCTGGGGCGGGATCGCCTTCGCCCTGGCGCTGAGGTGGTTCCGCTGGAGCTGAGCGCGTTGTAGCCAGCGGCGATCCGCGGTAGCATCGATGGCGGTGAGAGGGCGGCGCCGCGGAGGCGCGTTCGGCTCGAGCTTCGAGAGGCAGGCATGGCGCCCCGAAACATTGCCGCGGCGGTCTGCGCCATATGGGTTTGTGGCGCGGTTCCGGCGGCGGCCGACGCTGTTGTTTATATTCCGAAGGCGGCGGACTGGAAGTACGCCAAGGGGTTGGGGGAGGCCTCGTCGCCCGGCGATGCGTGGCGCGCGGACGCGTTCGATGACGAGGCGTGGCTCAGCGGAAGGGCGCCCTTCGGATACGGCGAGCCCATCGACTTCGGCACCGAGTTGTCCGACATGCGCCACAACTATACGACCCTCTTCCTGCGCCGCGCCTTCACGGTCGCCTCCCCGGACGCGGTGAACGACCTCGCGGCGGATGTCCACTACGACGATGGCTTCATCCTTTGGATCAACGGCCGCGAGGTTCTGAGGGTCAATGCACCCGCCGTCCCCGCCTACGATGCCGTGGCGCCCGTCGCCATCGAGCCCACGCCGGCGAGCATGGGCTTGGGCGAGCCCCGCGACTATCTGCGCGCCGGCGAGAACGTGCTCGCGGTTCAGGTCTTCAACCAATCCCTTGCCAGCAGCGATCTGGTTTTCGACCTGCGGCTCTACGATCCCATCGGCAGCGACACGACGCCGCCCGCGGTGGCGAGCATCGTGCCCGTCGAAGGCGCCGTGGTGCGGAGCCTCGTTCGGATCGAGGTGACCTTCACGGAGCTTGTCGCGGGCGTTGACGCGTCGGACTTGCGCATCAACGGCGAACCGGCCGCCGCCGTGGCGGGAACGGGCGCCGGCCCCTACGCCTTCACTTTCGGGCAGCCGCCTGACGGCGAGGTGCAGGTCGCCTGGGCGCCGGGGCACGGCATCACGGACGCCGCGGAGACGCCGAACGCCTTCGGCGGCGGGTCCTGGACCTACACGCTGGATCCGACGATCGCGCTCGGCGATCTGGTCATCAACGAGTTTCTCGCCTCCAACCGCACGATCCTCCGGGACGAGGACGGCCAGTACTCCGATTGGATCGAACTGTGGAACCGCGGCGCGCGGCCCATCAACCTCGGGGGCTTCGCCCTCACCGACGCCGCCTCCGATCCCGGACGCTGGCCGCTTCCGGCCGTCACGCTGGGCGCGGACGACTACCTCGTCATTTTCGCCTCGGGGAAGGATCGCCGCGGCGCGGGCGGCGAGCTGCACGCCAACTTCAAGCTCGGCGCCGAGGGCGAGTACCTGGGGTTGTATCGTCTGGACGCGGAGCCCGCCGTCGTGCACGAGTATGCGCCGGCCTTCCCCGAACAGCGGGGCGACTATTCCTACGGCCTGGATTCCGCCGGTGCGCCGCGGTACTTCCAGACGCCGACGCCGGGCGCCGCCAACAATACGGGCGCCGCGTTCAACGGTTTCACGGAGACGCCTGTGCCCAGCATGCCGCACGGCGTCTACGCCGAACCCTTCTGGTTGACCCTGACTTCCGGCACGCCCGGCGCCCAGATCTACTGGCGCGCGGCGCCGGACGGCCGCGAGCCCACGCCGGCCAACGCCACGCCGTACACGGGCCCGATCCTGATCGCGGGCACGGCGGCGCGCGGGGCGGTGACGCTGCGCGCCGCGGCCTACAAAGACGGCCTCCTGCCCTCCAGGGTGCTGACGGCGAGCTACATCTTCCCCGAGCACGTCCTCGGGCAGCCCGCCGCCCCGCCCGGGTTTCCCGCGACGTGGGGCAACGCAAGCAAGATTCCCGGCGACTACGAGCTCGATCCCGCGGTGGTCAACAACCCCGCGTACGCGCAGCTCGCCCTCGACGCGCTCACGACGGCGCCGTCGCTCTCGATCGTCATGAACGTCGACGACTTGTTTGCGCCGGCGACGGGCATCTACTCCAACGGCGCCCGGGAAGGAATCGCCTGGGAGCGCGCGGCTTCGGCCGAGCTCCTGTACCCCGACGGGAGCAAGGGCTTCCAGATCGACTGCGGCATCCGTATCCAGGGCGGCACCAGCACGACGCCCTGGAAGTCCCCCAAGCTGTCCCTCCGGCTGCTCTTCAAGGGCGACTACGGCCCCGCCAAGCTGCGGTTCCCGCTTTTTCCCGACTCCCCGCTCAGGGAGTTCAACACGTTGGTCCTCGACGCGCACCTCAACCACGTGTGGCACCACCCGGACGCCGGCCAGCAGCAGACCGCGCAGTACGTCCGGGACACCTTCGCGAGCGATCTTCAGAACGCGATGGGTTCGTTGGCGCCCCACGACGTGTTTCTCAACCTGTACATCAACGGCCTGCACTGGGGCATGTACGATGTGCACGAGCGGCCCGACGAACACTTCCAGGCCGCGTATCTCGGGGGGGAACCCGAGGACTACGATGTGCTCAAGCACAACCGCGCGACGGTGGTCAACGGCGCGGCGGCCGCCTTCGCGGATCTCCTCGACAACCGCCTGGCCGACCTGGCTGCGCCGGCGAATTACGAGCGGCTGCTGGAGCGCCTCGATGCCGTCGACTTCGCGGACTACATGATCATGAACCTGTACATCGGCAACAACGACTGGTCGCATCAGAACTGGTACGTGGGCCGGGACCGCGTGAGTCCGGGGGCCCTCTTCCGGTTCTTCAGTTGGGACGCCGAGCACGCCGTGGATCTGGACGCGACCTGGGACGAGTTTTCGGCGTCGGCCCAGGACAGCGGCTGCCCCTGGGTGATCTTCAACGCCCTGCGCAAGAATGCCGAGTTCAAGCTGCTCTTCGCCGACCGCGCCCACCGGCATTTCCTGAACGGCGGCGTTCTCTATGTGGATCCGAGCGCGTCCCGCTGGAATCCCGCCGAGCCCGAGCGGACCAGGCCGACCGCGCGCTACATGCGCCGCATCGCGGAGATCGATGCCTTGATCGTGATCGAATCGGCGCGGTGGGGCGACTGCCGCCGGACGCCGGCGTATACCCGCGCCGACTGGCTGGCGGAACTGAACAAGCTCCTTGCCTCCTGGTTTCCGCGCCGGTCGCAGATCGTGCTGGGCCACTTCGTGCGGGAGGGTCTGTATCCCGCCGTGGGCGCGCCGGTCTTCAGCCGGCACGGCGGCCGGATCACGCCGGGTTTCGCCTTGGCGATGACCAGACCCGCGGGCACGAGCGGCGCGATTTACTACACCACCGACGGGAGCGACCCGCGCCGGTACGGGACCGGCGCGCCGGCGGCGCCGGCGCAGGTCTATACCGCGCCCGTCGCCATCTTCGAGGACGCCACCGTGAAGGCGCGGACGCGCGACGGCACTGTCTGGAGCGCGCTCACCGAGGCGCGCTTCACGATACCGGCGCCGTTCGATGCGCTGCAGGTCACCGAGGTCATGTATCACCCGCCGCCCGGCGCCGCGCCGAACGCCGACGACTACGAGTTCATCGAGCTCCGCAACGCGGGCTCCGCGCCGGTGGACATGAGCGGCGTCCGGTTCACGCGGGGCATCTTCTATACGTTCTCGGAGGGCATGATCGCCGAGCCCGGGCAATACATCGTGCTGGCCGCCGACGCGGGCGCCTTCGCGGCGCGCTACCCCGGCGTCGTGCCCTGGGGCACCTACGCCGGCCGGCTCGACAACGACTGGGACGCCATCGAACTGGTCGATCCGCGCGGCGCGGTCATAATCTCCTTCGGGTACGCCGATTCGGCCTGGTGGCCTCCCGAGGCCGACGGGGAAGGCTATTCACTCGTGCCGAAGGATCCGGCGGCGCGCGAAAGCCTCGGCGACGCCTCCGGGTGGAGGATCAGCACGCATGCCCTCGGTTCGCCGGGGGCGGAGGACGGCGTCGTGATGCCGGTCCCGCCGGAGATCGTGCGCCAGCCCGCGTCGGTGCGGGTGCTGGAGGGCGAAGCGGCGGGCTTCGCGGTCACGGCGCAGGGATCCCCGCCGCTGGCCTACCGCTGGCGGAAAAACGGCTTCGACATCCCGGGCGCGACGGCTTCGTTTCACACCACGCCCCCGGTGACGCTCGCGGACGACGGCGCGGTGTTCACCTGCGTCGTATCGAACGCCCACGGCTCCGCCGCGAGCAACGGCGCCGTCCTAACGGTGCGGCCTCTGCTCCCCGACTTCGTGCGCGGCGACGTCAACGCCGATGGGGGGCTCGATGTCGCCGATGCCATCGCCGCCCTGCGGGCTCTTTTCGGAGGCGCGGCCCTCGCGTGCCGCGATGCCGCCGATGTCAACGATGACGGCGTTCTAAATATCGCCGATCCGATCGCGTTGCTCGGCTATCTCTTTGCGCAGCGGGCCGCGCCGCCCCCGCCGTTCCCCGGCTGCGGACCTGATGCCACCCAGGACGAGCTGGATTGCGCCGCGTTCGCGCCTTGCCGTTGATCCTCGCGGCGGCCCGTCAGCGCTTCTTCGCGACGGCCGGGACCGAGACCCCTGCCGGGAGCCCCTGCCAGGCGGTGACGACGGTTTTCACCTTGCGGGCGCGCATGGCTTCCTCCGCTCTGATGAGCGGATTGTAGTTTTGGAGGTTGCGTTCGCCGTTGGGCGCGCCGGCCTTGAACCAGACCCTGGGAGACACGGCGCCGAAGATGAGCGGCAGGTAGGGCAGGAACTCGGAGCTGCCTTCGGTGGAGCGGTGGGAGAAGAAGGCCGTGAAGCCGCCCTTCCTGATGTTCGCCAAAGCTTCCGCGAGGCTGGACACGCCCAGGGTCTTGAGCTGCTCCAGGACGATCGGGTAGTCCTTGCGCGCCTTGAGGAAGGTCGCGACCTGCGCCGCGTTCGCGCAGCCTAGAACCACCGCCGCGGCGAGAAACGTTTCGGTGAAGGTCCCCGCCTGGTTGAGCTTGATAAGGACCGAGTTGCCGGCGCGGTCCTTGCGCTCCTTGCCCGCGAGGAACGGGATGATGAAGCGCAGTTGGGTCACGGCGGCATCGTCGAGGACGATCTGGACGCGGTCGCCGTACTTGGCGTTCATCAGCTTGTGAGCCGTTGGGTCGCCCTCGGCGCCCGGATCCTCCATGGTGGCGAAGTTCGGCGCGAAAGCGACCACCTTGCCGTCGAACTTGATGAGCTGCTCGCGCGTGAGGACGCCCATGCCCGAGAAGCGCATGTCGTACTTGCCGTCCCGGCGGAACTCCGCGGTCTTCTGGAGCTCCGAGAAGGCGTTGTCCGTCCCGACGGCGTAGTCCTGGAGCTTGAGGCCGAGCTGCGTCGCGCATTCCCGGATGCGCTTCAGGCCCTCGAAGTTGTCCTTGACCGGAAAGACGAAGCCGCGCTCCTTGGCGGTGCCCGTGGGGAGCTTGTCCCGGACGAGGTTCTTCTCGAACTGGCGGAAGAACTTGGCGCCGGTTTCGAAGACGCCCTTGATGGAGTCCTCCTTCATGGCGAAGAAGAACATCTCCTGGATGTCCTGCTTGGTGCCCGGGACGTGCTCGCCGCCGCACACCATGTTGAAGGCGATGTTGGGAAAGTAGAAGGTCTTCAGGCCCCCGCGGGGCTTCAGGACTTCCCAAGCCTCGAACCCCGAGGCTTTGAGCAGCGTCTGGAAGAACACCGTCGAAGCCGCCAGGCAGGCGTTGCCGCCCCACGCGCGCTTGTTGGGGCCGGCGCGCTTGACGAGCTTCAAGTCGAACTCCGCGACGGCGTCGAGGATGTCCCGAGGCGTGCGGATGACGACCTTCTTGGGCAGGAGCCGCGCGATGCGCTTCCTGATGGAGGCGATGGCCGCATCGTTGGGGATATAAACCGCCTCGAACTGGCCGTCCGACGTGCCCTTGGCGATGCCGTTGCGTTCGCGGATCCTGAAGCGCTCCCGGCCGCGCCGGACGAGCGCCGTCATCTCCCCCTCGAGGGTGAACGAGGCGTAGGAGGAAAGGATCTCCCTGCCCGTGAGCGTGAAATCGGAAACGATCGTGACGGCCATGCGGCCCTCCTCTCGGTTGCGTTGCCTGCGGTGCGCGCCGTGCGCGGATACGCCTCCGGTCCCGCGGCGCGCGGATTAAAGCCTCCTCTTATATAGGGTGGGCGCGGGAGGGTCAAGAGCGGCCGCCGAGGGCGGCGGTGGATGTTTCACGGTGGATTCAGGGCGGATCTGCTCTCGAGAGAGAAGTCTCCCATGGGGTCGGAGCCGGCCGGACGAAGCGCTTGACAAGGCGCCGCCGCGGATTACGATCAAAGCCTGCCGCCGCCGCGGGAAGGCGGCGGGCGGAACGGAGCTCGGGCGCCTCGGAGGCGGGAACATGGGAAGACCGTGCACGGTCGGACGCGCAAGCTTCGTATGCGCCGGAATCGTGCTTGTCGCTGCGGCGCTCGCCGCCATCGCCGTGCTGGAGGGCTTCCGCCCCTCTCCCGCGAGAGAGGAGCGAGTCTCGGCTCCCGCCGAAGTTCCGCCGCCTCCTCAGGCCCCGCCCGCGCCGGAGCGCGAGCCCCCGGCCCGCCGGCGCCTCGCGGAGTCCGTCGAGGCCGCGGTCGCGGGCGAAGAGGGAGAACCGCCCTCCGCGGGCGGCGCGGCGTCCGATGTCGATATCGACGGGCTCGCCGCTGTCTTGTTCAGCGAGGGCGCCTCCCTGAAGGACCGGCGCGGCGCGGCCTGGAAGCTGGCGCAGAGCGGGGCCCCGCGGGCGCTGGCGGTGTTGGAGGAGGCCTATGCCGCGGCCCCGCCGCAGTTGAGGGCGGGAATCGCCGAGGCCCTGGGCGCCTGTCCGGAGGGCCGGGGTCTCGGCCTGCTGGCCCGGATTGCCGGGGAGGAAGCCGACGAGACCGCGTTGCGCGGGGTGGTGCGGGGCATCGGGGCCGCCGGCGGCCCCGAGAGTGTCGAGTTGCTCGACTGGATTCTGCGGGAGGATGCGCGCCCCGCGAGCGTGCGCGGCGAGGCCGCGCTGAGCCTCGGCTCCGTGGCGGGGCCCGAAGCCTTGGGCGCGCTGCGCGCGGCGTACGACAGGTTCGCCGCCGCCTCGGATGATTTGGCCGAGGACGTGCTGAAGGGGCTCGGCTGCCGGCCTATCGACGAGACGCGGGATTTTTTTGCTTCGATCCTGGATACGCCCCGTGAGGACAACGCGTGGCGCGTCGCCGCGCTCGACGCCCTCGAGAACGCCGAAGGCGCGGTAGGCTCCTTCGCGGCGAAGTATCTCGACGACGATGATCCGGAGGTGCGCGCCGCCGCGGCGTGGGCCATCGCCGCCGCGGAAGAGCCGGGCGATGTGATCCGCGAGCTTGCGGAGAGGCTCGGGCGGGAGACCGACGGGTTCGTGCGCGTGCGGCTGTATCAGGCCCTCGCCAACCAGGAGAACTTCCCCATGGAAGCCGCGTTCGGCTTCGTGGAACGCGAGGTCGATGGCGAGGCGCGCCGGGCCGGTCTGGAGCTGCTTGCGCGGCACGCGGCGGAGGCCGCGCCCGAGGCGCAGAGGCGGTTCGATGCGGAGGCCGCGCCCGAGCTCCTCGGCGCGGCTCTTCAGGGCGCGGATGCCGAAGCCGCGATGAGCGCGGTGATCAGCCTCAGGCAGGCGCGCACGCCGGGCGCGAGGGCGGCGCTGGCGCAGATCGCGGAGCAGGGCGCGCTCCCGAAAGTCAAGGAGGCCGCGGCGCGACGGCTGTGAACTTCCCCGCGCGTCCGGCGGTCGTGGGCGTCCGCGCGGTTCCGTCGTCCGGCTCCATCGGCTACAATCAACAGTGGCAGTGAACGTGAGTAGCTCCCCGGCCGCAGCCTGAAGGCTCGGGTGGATCGGCGCGACCCACGCGCCGTTTTCGAGGGCGCCGCCCGCGCCCTGATCGCCGCAGTTTCCACGTCTCACGTGGTGGAAAGGATACGTGATGCGGAAAGGGATTCTCATTGTTTTCAGCCTGTTTGTCACCGGCGCTGACGCAGGCGAGCCCGCACCGCTGCGCCAATTCAAGAACGTCATCGTGATGATTCCCGACGGGTGCGCCAATCCGCTCCCGGCGATCGCGCGCTGGTGCCGCGGCGAGGCCAACACCCTCGACGGGCTGCTGGCCGGCAGCGTCAGGACGTTCATGTTCGATTCCGTCGTCACGGACTCGGCCGCCGCCGGAACGGCCTTGGCGACGGGCCACAAGACGAGCAACGGGTTTGTGTCCGTGGGCCCGCGAAGCACCCCCCGCCTGCATGTTTTCGAGGCGCCGCCCAACGAGCTTCAGTACCGGCCGCTGGCGACGGTGCTGGAGGGCGCCAAGCGCCGCGGCAAGGCCGTGGGCCTGGTGGTGACGTGTTCCGTGGCACACGCGACGCCCGCGGCGTTCGCGTCCCACGTGCACAGCCGCGGGCTCATGAACGACATCATGGAACAACTTGTGTACCAGGACCTCGATGTCGTGTTCGGCGGCGGCAGGAACCATCTTCTGCCGCAGGGGCGCGGAGGCGTGCGCCCCGACGGCGAGGATCTTCGACAGGTGCTTCGGGACCGCGGCTACGCGTGGGTCGAGAACCGCGAAGAGTTGGGGGCGCTGGCGCCGCCCTGCCGCGCGTGGGGCATTTTCGCGGGCGACAGTCTCGAGCCCGCGCTGAACCGGCCGACCACGGCGCCGCGGCAGCCGACGCTGGCGGAAATGACGGCGAAAGCCATCGAGATTCTGTCCCGGGACCCGGACGGCTTCTTCCTCATGGTGGAGGGCAGCCAGGTCGATTGGGGCTGTCATGCCAACGACCCCGCCTATGCGGTCAATGAATTCATCGCCTTCGACGAAGCCGTGAAGGCGGCGCTCCGTTTCGCCGAGGGGCCCGGGCGGGGCGAAACCCTCCTTATCGGCGTTCCCGATCACGGCACGGGCGGAGTGAGCCTGGGCAGCGGGGCGACCGAAGGAGGCTACTGGAGCCTCGCGTCCGACGGTCCCCTGGCGCGGATGAAGATCACCGCGGCGGGTCTCGCCCGGGCGATACCGTCGAGCCGCGACCCCAAGGATGCGTCCAAGCGCGTCTATCGAGCCGAGAATGTCTCCGAGGCGATCGCCGCTTGGTGGCCGATGTTCGGAATCGACCGGCACGGCAAGGCGTCGCCGCCGCCCGAGACGGCGGTCAAGGAAGTGCTGGCGCTGTACGCGTCGGGACGGTCGCTGGAGAGCGCGCTGCTGGCGGCCGTCGCCAGGAAGTACACCTACGTCGGCTGGACGACGACGGGGCACACGGGCGATGACGTTCCGCTGTGGGTGTTCGGGGCGGATTCGATTCGCGGGCAGTACGACAACACCGACGTGGCGCGGCTGGCGGCCGAGGCGCTCGGCGTGTCGCTGCCCGCGGTGACGGAGGAGTTGTTCGTCGATGCGGCCGACGTGTTCGCCGGCGAGGAATGGAGCCTGGTCTGGGACATCGACGTTCCGGATGACCCCGCGACCAAGGACAAGAACGAGGCCTTCAGGGACAACGCGGTGCTCGTCGTCGCGCGCGGCGACCGGCGCTGCCGCGTGCCCGTCAACAAGAACGTGGTGCAGTTCGCGTCCGGCGGCGTGCTCGAGGAACACGCCGCGCCGGGCGTCACCGTCTACGCGCCCGAGCGCGAGAAGGCCAAGCTCTGCGCGAAGCCGGCGGTGTACCTCTCGCGGGAGGCGGCGGGCCGGATCGCGCAGTTCCTGCAACAGGGCGCCGCGGGGAGCTGAGAACGGGCTCGGCGCCGGGCGCCGCGGCGGCCGGGGTCACTTCGTCCCGGGCAGACCTTTGCGCTGAACCGGTTTCTTCCCCTCGGAAGCCGGCGCGAACATGTCGTCCTTCGCGAGGCCGACCGCTTTCGCCGCGTAGAGGCTGTACTCCAGGTTGCCGAGGTCCTTGCCGTCGTTGTTGGTGCCGAAGGAGAACTTGGCGCCGGCCTTCTTGGCGCGGGCGATGAAGGCGATGCTCGGCACGCGGAAGCGCGCGTTGATCTCGATGGCGACGCCGTTGGCCACCGCCGCGGCAATGACCCGGTCCATGCGCGCCGGGGTCCAGAGCTCGTCGTAGCGGTGGGCGAGGGCGCGGGGCAGGAAGGTCGCGTTGGCGTAGATGTCGATAGGTTCCCGCTCCAGGATCCCGGCGGTCCGCGCCACCAGCAAATCCATGAACTTCCCCGGGTCGCCGATGTGGACCTCGTCGTCGATCCACAGGCGCATGCGCCGGCCCTCGTCATCGGTGAGCGTCATACAGTCCGTGAGCACGTAGTCGAAGCGGGCGACCATCGCGGGCGAAACCAGCCCGACCCATTCGCGGCCTTCGGCCTGGAGTCCCTTCCACACGGGAGCGCCGGCGAGCCTGGCCAGGTAGGCGTCGAGGCCGGCGTCGCCGGCGATCGGGAAGCCGACGCCGCAGTTCTCGGCGATGCCGAACTTGAGGCCGCGGGCTTCGGCGTCGGCGAGGGCCTCCGCCAGGGTGAGGCCGCCCTTGAGATGGACGTGGAAATCGGTCACGGGGAAGTCGAGCGCCGCGAGGGGCCGGACGGCGATGCGCCTGAAGCGCACGGTGCTCCCGGGGTCGTGGGCCTGGAGCGCGAAGGTGCCGCGCGACAGGCGCCGGTCGAAGCCGCCCGCCGGGGCGGGAGCCGGCGTCGGCTCGGTGTAGGCCGCGATGGGAGCGCCGTCCACCGAAGTCACGACCCGCTTGCCGACGACCGTGACGCGGAGCGTAAACCAGGCGCCGTCCTTGGCGGGCGGCGCGGCCGGAGGGGTGAGGCCGTACAGGCCGCCCGTCTTGATCGGGTCGGGAAACGAATTGTTGACCTGGATCTCGATGCCCTTGGCGGGCCAGCCCTTCTCCTGGTGCGCCGTGTGGAAGTAGATGCCCGAATTCGAATTCGGGTTCGTCATGATCTCGGCGGCGAGTTCGAAATTGGTGAAGTCGTGCGCCTCAAACTCGCCCGCGTAAAAGAGGTGCGCCCGGGGGCCGGAGGCGACGATCGCGCCGTCCTTGACCGTGAAGGACTGCGGGTTCTCGGCGGCCTTCCAGCCCTTCAGGGTGGCTCCGTCGAAGAGGCTTGTCCAGCCCTCGCGCGCCGGGTAGTCGCCGGCCGGGCTCCACGCCGCCGCCGCGGCGCACAGCAGGAACGCCGCCGCGCGCGGGAAACGATGGTTCGTCTGCATGCTCAAGTCCTCCTTGTCGGGTTTACGGTGTCCGGTTCCGGGCCCGCAGGAGCGCGAGCGTCCGAGGCGTCGTGCGCCAGCGGCGGTGGAACCATACCCACTGGTCGGGGTACGTTCTGATCACGCGTTCCAGAACTCCGGTCCAGGTTTCGGTGAAGATGCGAATATCCTCGTCGCGGTCGCCGGTGGCGGGCAGGGGCAGCGGGCCCTCGCTCAGCAGACGGTAGGCGCCGTCTATCCACAGACAGTAGATGCAATACGCCGGCACGCCCGAGGCGAGGGCCAGCACCGCGGGGCCGACCGGAGTCCAGGCGGGGCGGCCGAAGAAAGGCACGAAGGTGCCCGGGACGTGTTTCAGATCCTGGTCGGGCAGGATGCCGAGCACGTTCTTGTCCTTGAGATACCTGACCGCCGCGAGGAGGGGCGCGTCGTTGTAGAAGACCCTGACGCCGAACAAGTTCCGGAGGCGCTCGGCCCATTCGTTGGCCGGCGCGAAGCGCAGGCGGTGCGCGAGGACGCCGAGCCTCCCCGGCGCGTGTTGCGCGAATCCGCACCCGAGGATCTCCCAGGCGCCGAGGTGCGCCGTGATGACGATCGCGCCTTTTTCCAGGACCTTCGCGCGTAGCTCGTCCCAGTCGGCGCGGGAAGGCAGGTCCGGGGCCTCGCGCACGCGGCCGCGCCGCCACGCGAGCAGGACTTGGACGACGTGCCGCGCCACGTTGCGGAACACGCCCCACGCAATGGCATCATGTTCGGCTTGGGTCTTCTCGGGAAAGGCGGCGAGAAGATTGCGGCGCATGTATCGCCGCTCCCGCCGGAGGACGTGGTACGCCAAGCCGGCGGCCGCCTCCCCGAGCTTGTGCAGGAGCGGCGCCGGAACGAAGCGCAGCAGCTTGAAGATCGCGAAGGACACGCGATAAACCATGCGGCGCCGCGCCAGAGCAAACCTGCGGCGTAGAGTTCTGTGCGCCACGACACCTCCGTGCAACGCAACCGCGCGGCACCGGACCGAGTCCGCGCGACTCCCGGGCCATCGTAATAACTGCGCGTGCGCAATGGAAGAGCGCGCGGGGGAGGCTGGGAGGCGCGGGTGGCGGCGCTCCGCCCGTAAAGGTAGAATAAGGAGGTTGGCGTCTCCCGGCGCGCGGATCCTTCGGAACGCGCCGGCGCACAGGGCAGGACCAGCATGAACGCGCGCGAGGAAGAAACGGAGCTCCGGCTCGATTTCCGGAAGATCGCCAGGGTGGCCGCCGCCTGCGAGGGCGTGATCCCGGTCGCGGTCCAGAACGCGGACACCGGCGAGGTGATCCTGGTCGCGTATACCAATCGGACCGCGTTCCGGAAATCGATGCAGACGCGGCGCCTGGTCCTGTGGAGCACCACCCGCCGGGAGCTGTGGGAGAAGGGCGCGACTTCGGGGGAGACCTTCGCGCTGGTCGAGGCGCGCGTCAACTGCGAACAGAACTCGCTCTTGTACAAGGTCAGGCCCGCGCGGGGCGGGATCTGCCACACCCGGAACGCGCGCGGCGCGCCGCGCAACTGCTTTTACCGGCGCATCGATCCGGCGACCGGGGCGCTCGAACACCTGGATCCTTGAGGGAGAAGCGGTCGCCGCGCCGGTTGGAAGCCAAGATGGATACACGCGAAGTCCGCCGCCGCATCCTCGAAGGGCGGCACCACGATCCTTTCACCTACCTAGGCATGCATGCCTGCCCGGACGGCGTCAGCGTGCGCGTGTTCCATCCTTGGGTCACACGCGTGCGTGTGGTCGGCCTGTACGGCGAGGGCGCGTGGGATCTGGAGAAACAGGCGCCCGAGGGGCTTTTCGAAAGCGCGATCCCGGGGCGCCGGGAGGCGTTCGGCTACACCCTCGAGTTCACCAGCGCGGAGGGGTTTCGGTGGACGCAGCGCGACCCCTACTCGTTCCTGCCGGTCATCGGCGATTTCGATTTGCATCTCTTCAACGAAGGCACCAACTACCAGATTTATGAGAAATTCGGCGCCCACGTCATGGATCTCGGCGGGGTGCGCGGCACGCTCTTCGCCGTCTGGGCGCCGAACGCTCAGCGCGTGAGCGTGGTGGGGGGGTTCAACCGCTGGGACGGCCGCGTGCACCAGATGCGCTGCCGCGGCTCGTCGGGGGTGTGGGAGATCTTCCTGCCCGGCGTGGCGCCCGGCGACGTGTACAAGTACGAGATCCGCGGGCCGGGCGGCGAGGTGTTCCTGAAGTCCGACCCGTGCGCGTTCCTGTGCGAGAAACGGCCGCGGACCGGCTCGATCGTCTGGGGCGACGCGCAGTTCGAATGGGGCGACGCCGACTATCTGTGGCGCCGCGGGCAGGGGAACGTCCTCCATCGCCCCATGAGCATCTACGAGGTCCACCTCGGGAGTTGGGCGCGCGTGCCGGCGACGGGCGAGATGCTGTCCTATCGCGATCTGGCCCACCGGCTCGCGGCCTACGTCAAGGACCTCGGGTTCACCCACATTGAGCTCCTGCCCATCGCCGAACATCCCCTCGACGAGTCCTGGGGCTACCAGGTGAGCGGCTATTTCGCGCCGACGAGCCGCTTCGGACCCCCCGAGGACTTCATGTACTTCGTCGATTGCATGCACCGGCACGATATCGGCGTCATCGTCGACTGGGTGCCGGCGCATTTCCCCAAGGACGGGCACGGGCTGGCGTGGTTCGACGGAACGGCGCTTTACGAACATGGCGATCCGCGCCAGGGGGAGCACCGGGACTGGGGCACGAAGGTCTTCAACTTCGGCCGCAACGAGGTGCGGAGCTTCCTGCTCTCCAACGCGGTCTTCTGGCTCGACCGCTTCCACGTCGACGGGCTGCGGGTGGACGCGGTGGCGTCGATGCTGTACCTGGACTACAGCCGGCCGCCGCGCGAATGGATTCCCAACAAGTACGGCGGCCGGGAGAACCTGGACGCCATCACCTTCCTCGCCCGCCTGAACGAGAGCGTGCACGGCCGCTTCCCGGGGGCCGTGACCATCGCCGAGGAGTCGACGGCATGGCCGGGCGTGTCGCGGCCCACGTACCTCGGCGGCCTGGGCTTCACCATGAAATGGAACATGGGGTGGATGCACGACATGCTGGAGTTCTTCTCCAAGGACCCGCTGTACCGCAAGTACCACCACGAGTTCCTGACCTTCGCGATGCTCTACGCCTTCCACGAGAACTTCATCCTGCCCCTGAGCCACGACGAGGTCGTGCACGGCAAGGCCGCGCTGCTGGCGAAGATGCCCGGCGATGTCTGGCAGAAATTCGCCAACCTACGGCTCCTCCTGAGCTACATGTACGGACAGCCGGGCAAGAAGCTTCTCTTCCAGGGCGGCGAATTCGGACAGTGGAGCGAGTGGAACTCGGGCGCGAGCCTCGATTGGCACCTGTGCGCCTACGCGCCGCACCGCGGTCTCACGGAGCTTGTGCGCCGGCTCAACCAGCTCCACCGGGAGGAGCCGGCCTTCCACGATCTCGATTTCGACGGCGCGGGCTTCCGGTGGATCGACTTCGGGGACACGGACAACTCGGTGGTGTCCTTCCTGCGCAGCGGGCGCGGCGGCGGGTTCGTCCTCTGCGCCTTCAACTGTACGCCGGTGCCCCGGGCCGACTACCGGATCGGCGTGCCGGAGGAGGGCTGGTACCGGGAGATTCTGAACTCGGATTCGGAGATCTATGGCGGCAGCAACCTCGGCAACGCGGGCGGCGTCCGGAGCGAGCCCATCCCCTGGCACAACCAGCCGCACTCGCTTCGCCTGACGCTCCCGCCCCTCGGGGCGCTGTACCTGAAGCTCGAGGCGTGAGGCCGAGCGCGGCGGCGGTCAACGGCGGCCGCGCTGGCCTGCTTCGGCCGGCGGCGGCCGCCGCGGTTCGCACAGCTCTTCGGCCTTTGCGTGGGCCGCGGCGGCGCCGTCTTCCTCCCCGAGCATGGCGAGCACGCGGCCGAGGTCCGCGTAGGCGTGGCCCAGCGAAAACCGCAGGAAGCGCTGCTCGTGGCCCCGGCGGCCGGCGGCTTCCTCGGCGGCCGCCGCGAGTTCGCCGACGACGGCCTCGTACAGTGCGCGCGCCTCCTCGAGCTGCGGCCGCGCCCCCTGGTCGCGCAGCGCGCCCGCCAGAGACACGCGCAGCAGCATCCGGCCGAAGGTGTACGGGGCGACGTCGGGAAAATCCCGCGCGAGCGCCGATTGCACGGGCAGCGCCTTCCGCAGGACCCGCTCCAGTTCGGCGTAGCGTTTCGCCTCGTTGTGAAGCTGGGCCAGGCGCATGCAGATGCCGACGTACGACGCGGCGTAATCCGGCACGTTGGGGTGCGCCGCAAGAAGTTCTTCGGCCGACGCGCAGGCCTGCGCCAAGCGCGCGGCGACCTTCGCGGCGGCGTTCGCGTCCTTCTGTCGCAAGGCCAGGTTCTCCCGCCCAGTGACGGTGGCGCGGGTCTCGTTGAGATCGTAGAGGTAGTCCGGCGCGCCGGGCGCGTCCGCGGTGAGCTTCTCGAGCAGCGCGATCGCCGCGGCAAGGTGCTCGCTGTCCTCGCCGGCGGTTCGGAAGAACGAGATCTCCCGGTGGCAGCAGGCGAGCAGGTGACGCGGCTCGGGCGCGGAGGGCTGCTCCACGACGAGCTCCTCCAACACCGCGATCGCTTTCGCGAGATACTCGCGTTTTTCCTTGAACTCCGGCTGGGGGGCTTCCTTCGGCGGCGGTCCTCCCGATGGCGGCGGTCCCCCCGATGGCGGCGGTCCCCCCGAGGGCGGCGGTCCCCCCGACGGCGGCGGTCCCCCCGAGGGCGGCGGTCCACCCGAGGGCGGCGGTCCACCCGGTGGCGGTCCGCCCGGCGGCGGCCCCCCGCCGAAGGTCCTGAGCCGCCCGAGGAGATAGTACGTGCGCGCCAAGTCGAAGCGGACCGGCGCCCGGTGCGCGCCGTCCTCCGGCAGCGCGAGGAGCAGCTTGAGCGCCTCGCGGTAAGAGGCCTGCGCCTCCTCGCCGCGCCGCGTCGCGGCGTACACGTTCCCGAGTTCGTTGTGAATCTGCGCGATCTGGCAGGCGAAGGCGCCGGGCATGCGAGCCGCGAGCTGCTCGAAGAGCGCCAGCGAGCGCCGGTACGCCGCCTGCGCCTGGACGGCGTGGCCGAAGCGTTGGCGGATGTCGCCGAGGCGGCGCGTCGCCTCGGCGACTTTCTTGAGCAGCTTGGCGTCCTCGGCGCTCTTCTCCGAGAGGTCCTCGAAGAACTCCAGCAGTTCCTCGAGCAGCGCGGCGGATTCCTTCGAGAGCACCGATTGGGCGGGGATCTCGATGGCCTCGCTCTCCGCGCCGCTCACCGCTAGGGAGTTGGACGGCACGAGGCGGTTCGGCGCGAAGCGGGCGAAGATCTTGTCGAGGGCCGACAGCGCCAACTCCGAGGTGGCCTCGGTGCGGGCGTGCATCTCCTGCTCGCGCACATAGCCCACCGAAGCCGAGATCGCGACCAGCGCAAGGAGCAGGGCCGATGTGCCCGCGAGCGAGGCGACCGCCCGGTTGCGCCGCGCCCAGCGCCATAGGCGCTCGGCGGGGCTCACCCGGCGGGCCAGGATCGGCCGATCCTCCAGAAAGCTGCGCAGGTCGGCGGCCAGATCCGCGGCGGACGCGTAACGGTGCGCCGGCTCCCGCGCGATGGTCTTCAGGACGATCGTCTCCAGATCGCGCGGCACCTGGCGGTTGAGCGTGCGGGGCCGAGGCGGCGTTTCGTGCAGGATCTTGTGAATGAGGGCGCTTCGGTCCGAGGCCTGATACGCGGGCCTGAGGGCGAGCATCTCGTAAAGCGTCAGACCCAGGCTGTAAAGATCGCTGCGCGCCTCCGTGCGGCCCTCGAACTGCTCGGGCGCCATGTACCTGAGCGTTCCCGCCACATCGCCCGAATGACTGCCGTCCGGATCGATGGCCTTGGCCAGGCCGAAATCGGCGACCCATACCATGCCGTGCGCATCGATCAGGAGGTTCGCCGGCTTGATGTCGCGATGGAGCGTGCCCTGGGAGTGCGCGTAGCTGAGAGCGTCGGCCGCCTGGAGGCCGATGCGGGCGACGCTCGCGCAGAACGCCGCGCCCCGGCGGTCAAGGACGGCGTCCGGCGGGGCGGCGCCCGGTGCGGCCTCGCCCTCGCGCCCGTCGCGGGCGCGCGCCGCTTCGAAGAGATCGTCGCCGCCGCCGCGGGCGAATTCACGGATCACACGATCGAGCGCCGCGCCCTGGATGAACTGCATGACGTAATAGTGAAAGCCCGCATCCTGTCCCACGCCGAAGACCGGAACGATATTGGTGTGATGGAGCCGCGCGGCCACCCGGGCCTCGCGCTGGAAGCGCTCGAGCTGGCGAGGCTCCAGCAGCGTCCGGCTGGGCAGGACCTTGACCGCCACGCGCCGCCCGAGCGACTCCTGTTCGGCTTCGAACACGATGCCCATGCCGCCCCGGCCGATCTCGCGCACGAGCCGGAAGTCTCCGAGGCGTTGCGGCAGCCCCGCGACGTGGGACGCGGGCTCGCTCGCCGGCCGATTCGCCTTGAGCTCCTCGAGCGCCAGGATCATCGGGAAGATCTCGCGAATCTTGCCCTCCAGTTCCGGGTGGCGGGCCGCGTATTCATCGACCGCGGGGCGCTCGCCGCGGCGGGTGCGCGCGACGAAATCGGAAGCGAGGCGGTCGAGCGCCGCGATCGGGTCGGGATTGTCCGGCCGCTCAATCATAAGACCTCCCGTGGGTACGCATACGCGCCTCACGCGCCGGACGAGGCGCCGGATGCAAATCCCGGCAGCTCGGCGAGGATTTCTTTCAGCCGTCCGAGCGCCCGGATGTAACGCATGCTCGCGGCCTTCGGCTGGATGCCGAGCACCTCCGCGGTCTCGGCGTTCGTCAGCTCTTCGAAGTGCCGCAGAGCGAGCACCTCGCGGTCGAGGGCGTCCATGCGTTCGATCGCCTCCTGCAACCTGCCGTGGAGTTCGGCGCGCATGGCGGCCTGGCTCGGCGAGGTAAGGCTCCCCATGAGCTGGAGCGCGAGGGTGGTCGATGTCGCCAACGGGGCGCCGCCCCCGCCCAGCGGGATGTCGCGGCGGGCGTCGCGCTGCCGGGCCCCGAAGTGCCGGCGGTAGGCATCGAGGAACGTCTGGCGCACGACCGCCCGGATCCATACGAGGAAGGACATCGCGCGGTTCGCGGCCAGGTGCGGCAGCCGCTGGGCGGCGTTCAGATAGGACTCCTGCAGGATGTCGTCCGGATCGAGACGTGTGCGCAGGCGAGGATCCAACCAGAAATCGACCATGCGCCAGAGGCGCGGGCGGTGCACCGAAAAGAACTCGGCCAAGGCGGCCGCGTCCCCCTTCTCGGCGCGGGTCCGGAGGCCCGTGTCGTTCGCATCGCCGGTTTCGCTGGTCATGGCTACCCAGAATAACGCGGCGCAGGGCGCCCGTTCCACCGTCCGCGTCGGCCGGGGCGCTTGTCACCCACCGCCGCCGGACGGGCAGGGCGAGGCAGCCTAGGTGTTGCGGGCGCGCTGAGCGGCGCACGACCCCGCGGCGCGCGGGGCCGCGCCGGCGGTCATCGCGCCGCCAACGCCCCCTTGATCGTCTCGATTCCCACCCCGAGCGCCTTGCGGGCGATGGGATCGAGGGCTTCCTCGGAGCCCTGGAAATGCATGGTCGTATGCACGTGGGCCAGGGTCGCTCCCGGCGCGAGCGCCGCGCCGGGCGAGGAGGACTCGATCTCGTAGAACGGCCCCAGAGGCTTGCCCGTCGGAGTGGGCCCGTCGTTATAGCTGTTGATGACATCCCCGGCGTAGGGGTCCTTTTGGATCTCCCACATGGAGTTCACGTAGTCGGCCTTGCCCTCGGGGATCGTCAGGTGGACGATGGTCAGGACTCCGTTGGCGGCATCGTAGCTGCCGGCGAAGGGCTTGGCGCGGCGCGGCGAGAGGCCGATCTTGCTGCGGTGCTTGCCGTCGGCGCTGAAGAAGAGCACCCCGTCCTTGACGATCAGGCGATCGGCGGGCACCTTGCCGAAATAGGCGTCGTTGACGGGGGGGCCGAGCTCCGATTCTGGGCCCGGCGCGAAGGGGATCACGATGGTCGTCGCCGGGGACGGGTTGAACATCCCGAGGATCCAAATGGACAAGAGGCCCGTTTCCTTCCTCCAGGGCGCCGCGCCCTTGTTGGTGATCCGGTTGTCCGAGCAGTAGGCCACCGTCGCGACGCCCGCGGGCGTCGGCAGGCCCAGCGCCGCGACGGCACCCGTCTCCAGGACGCGCACCTCGCGGTGGAGCTCGAGGTCGAAAGCGGTTCCGGAGTAGTTCACCAGGTGCATGGTTTTCCGAAAAGCCATGCGGCCGGCGTCCTGCGCGACGATCTCGTAGGGCCCTTCGTTGATCGGCGGCGGCGTGAACCAATGCGCCATGTCGAAGGGATCGCCCTGCTTGAAGAAGATGGAGAACTGGCCGCCCTCGGGGCCGAGCCAGAAGCGGTCCTCTCCCCCGAAAGCGTTGAAGTGGAGGTCGTTCTTGCCCGAGGCGATCAGTTCGCGGTTGATCCAGCCGAAGCTCTGGCCGTCGGGCCCGGCGGCGGTGCTCGTCATGACGCGGCCCTGCAGATCGGGATTGACGGCCACGCGGGCGTTGCCGTCCCGGTTGGTCAGCACCACGACCTTGGTGTGGGCCTTGAGGAACTCGAAGTCGTCCTTGAATAAGATGCGCCCGGGCGACTGGGCGCAGCCCGCGGCGAGGGCG
This sequence comes from Planctomycetes bacterium ADurb.Bin069, assembly GCA_002070955.1. Lineage (GTDB taxonomy): Bacteria > Planctomycetota > UBA8108 > UBA8890 > UBA8898 > UBA8898. The sequence continues at coordinate 38,945 of MWEK01000008.1, read as the reverse complement.
CAGATCAGACACAGCGATGCAAGACCGTAACTCATGGGGCCTCCTTCGGTTTCGAGTTGCGCGTGAGCCATGATTCTAATTGGCGCCCCGCTCTTCGGCAAGGCCGCGCGCGGCGCTTGCGGCGCGCCCGCGCCGCCAGTACAGTGGAGCGAGCCGCGCCGGGCGAACGGCGCGGCGGCACCAAGGAGCCGACATGCAGTCGTTGCGCGACACGATCGTGTTCCTGACCGGCGCGACGCGCGGCATCGGCCGCGCCATCGCGCTGCGCCTCGCGCGCGACGGGGCGCGGCTGGCGCTGTGCGGGCGGGACGCGGCCGCGCTGCGCGCCGCCGCCGAAGCGGTGCGCGCGGCGGGCGCGCCCGAGCCTTTCGCGCGGCCCTTCGATCTGGCCGACGCGGCGGCGATCGAGGCTTTCTACGGGGCGGGCGGTCCGAGCCGCTCGCGCGCCGTCCTCATCAACAACGCGGGCTACAACGAGCGCAAGGCGCCCCTCTGGGAGGTCGAGCTCGGCGAGTTCGACCGTATGCTGGCCGTTAACCTGAGGGCGCCCTTTCTGCTCATGCGCGCGGCGTTCCCGGACATGCGGGCGCGCGGGGGCGGCTGCATCGTCAACATCCTTTCCACCGTGTGCCATTTCGACAACGAGACCATGAGCGTCTACACGGCGGCGAAGAAAGGCCTCATGGGCTTGACCGACGTGTTCAGGAAGGAGGCGCGGCCCTTCAACATCCGCGTGGCCTCCATCTACCCCGGCGGCACGGACACGGCCTTCAGGCCCGCGCCTCGTCCCGACTACCTGAAGCCCGAAAGCGTGGCCGAGGCCGTGTGCGCCGTGCTGGCGCTGCCCGCCGAGGTCGCCGTGCACCACCTGACGCTCCGGCCCATGGTCGAAACGAACTTCTAAGGCGAGGACGCGACAGCCCGCGCCTGTCTGTCGCGGCACGGTCCGCGGCGGCGTCCGGCTGCTACTGGGCGACGCAGGTCCGGTTGCGGCCGCGAGCCTTGGCGGCGTAGAGCGCGCCGTCGGCGGCCTTGAGCAGGAGTTTGGTGGATGCGGCGGCGGTCGAGCGGACGGCGACGCCGATGCTCACTTTGACATAGCCCGTCACCCCGGCGACCTCGAAGGGAGTGCCCTCGACCTTGGTGCGGATATGCTCGGCGACGGTGCGGACGCCCTGCAGGTTCGTGTCCTTGCAGATCACCAGGAATTCCTCGCCGCCGAAGCGGCAGACGACATCGCTCTTGCGGACGTTCTCCCGCAGGAGCTGCGCCGTCTGCTGGAGCACGCGATCGCCCACATCGTGGCCGTGCGTGTCGTTCACCGCCTTGAAGTGGTCGATGTCGACGATCATGCAGGCGATCGGCCGCGCGTAGCGGACGGCGGTGTTCCATTCCTGCTCGAGCCGGTCCAGGGCATAGCGGCGGTTCGCGAGCCCCGTGAGCGGATCGGTGAGCGCGGCGCGCTCGAGTTTGCGGTTCGCGACGCTCAGCTCCGCCGCGTAGTGCTTGATTTCCTCCTTGTCCCGCGCCACTTGTTCCTGCAGGTTGACGATGCGGCGCGCGGCGCGCACGCGGGCGAGAAACGCCCGCGGGTTGAAGGGCTTGACGACGTAGTCGTCCGCGCCGGCGTCGAAGGCCTCCACGAGATGACTTTCGTCCTCGCAGGCGGTGAGCATGATGACGTAGATGGACTTCGTCTGCTCCGATTGCCGCAGCGCCTTGCAGAGCTGAATACCGGTCATGCCGGGCATCACCCAGTCGGTCACGATGAAGTGCGGATTGGCCTCGAGCGCGCGCCTGAGGGCGGTCTCGGCATCGGATGCGGCCTCCACCTCGTGGCCCTCGTGCCGCAAGAGGGCGCCGATGAAGTCCAGCAGCGCGGGGTCGTCGTCGACGATGAGAATCCGCATGCGCTCGTGGTCTTTGGGCTCCGGGTCGGGACGCTCGCCGCCTTGTCCGCCCAGGGCGAGCTTCTCGTCATCGGCCTTGGTTGTGGGGATGCCGAGCAGGCGGCTGATCCGGCGCCACTCTCCGGCGGCGGTTTCGAGCATCTCGGCCGCCGCCTCCGGGTCGAGGTTCATCTCCTCGGCATGGGCGCGCAAGGCGGAGCGGAGCGGGGGGCGGAAGGCCTCCTCGGCCCTGCAGATGTCCGCCATGTGCCGGGCCATGTGGAGCAGGGTCGCGAGCCGGAAATCGAGCGATGCCCGGTCCAGCCCCGAACCGGCCGGATCTTCCTGGCAGCGGGCGGCTTCCACGAACACCGCGGGCAGCCCCCAGTCCTCGAGCATCGCCGCGGTGAGTTCGTTGTGGTCCAGGGCGAACTCCTCGCGCTCCAGGCCGCAGAGCTGTGCTTCCTGCGAGGCGCCCGCGGCGTCGAGCACCGCGGAGTAGCGGTCCGGGTGGATCGTAGCCAGGGCTAGCCGGCCGATTTGGCATAGAAGTCCCATCGAGAAGGCTTCACCCTCGTTCGCGGACGCGATGGCTCTGGAGAGCCCCTGCGCGCACACCGCCGTGGCGAGGGAATAGGACCAGAAGCTTTCGTAGTCGAACTTCCGGCAGGGATTGTTGCGATAGCGGGACAGGAGCGAGAATCCGAGGGCGATCTGACTGCTCCGATAGACCCCGATGCGGATTGCGGCTTCCGTCACCGAGACGGCGGGGCAGCCGTCGTAGGCGGCGGAAGTGTTGGCGTGCTTGAGAATCCGCCCGGACAACGCCGGATCGCATTTGAGCACGTCGGCGAGCTGCTCGACCGTGACATTGGGATCCTGTGTCAGGCGCAACACCGCCAGCGCCACGCCCGTCGGAGACGGCAGGCGCCCCGTTGCCTTGAGTTCATCGATGCGAGTCGAGTTCTTCACGTTCGGAATCAAGCTCCCGACGACGCGAGTTGCGATTGCGCGATGAAAGCACGCCGCCGGCCGCGAGGGGCGCGCCGCGCGGGTTCTTTCCGCATCCCAGGCGCCGCGCCTAGTAGCGTCGGAGAACTCTACCTCGGGACGGTCGCAGGGTGCGCCGCGATGGAGGCGCGAACGCCGCAACTAGGCGCTGCGCCTAGTCCCGGCGGAGAGCAGCGCCCGCGCCGCCCCGAGGCCTCGCGGCGGGCTCCGGCGCTTTCTCGGACCGTGCCGCCCCGGGGCGGCGCGGCCCGGGTGGCGGCGCGCCTTGCGGCGTCACACGCCCGCGCGCGCCTGCCGCCCGAGTTCCGCCGCGGAGCGGTCCGTCTGAGGGGTGTAGCCGGGCAGAGGCATGATCGAGGCGTGAATCGCGTCGAGCAGCCAGGCCGCCTGGGGGAAGAACGAGTGCTCGAGTTCGGCCGGCGGCGTGATCCAGTTGCGCGAACCGACCATGGTCACGGGGGCGTCGAGGTGGTTGAATGCGAACTGCGAGATATACGCGGCGACGGTGTTGAGGAAGCTCCCGCGCTCGCAGGCATCGGAGGTGACGAGCAGGCGGTTCGTCTTGGCGAGCGACGCGATCACGGGCTCATAGTCGAAGGGCACCAGGCTGCGCCCGTCGATCACCTCGGCTTCCAAGGAGAAACGCTCCTTGAGGATCTCCGCCGCCGCCACGGCCGTGTAGAGGGCGGGGCCGAAGGACAGAATCGTGAGATCCTTGCCGGGGCGCTTCACCTCCGGAACTCCGATGGGCACCTCGTAGCTCTCCCGGGGCACGCCGCCCGGGCGGAAAAGTTCGGTCACGCCGTAGGTCTTCTGGCTCTCGAAGCAGATCACCGGGTCGTTGCCGCGCAGGGCGGCGGTGATCAGCCCCTTGGCATCGTAGGGCGTGGCCGGGTAGATGACCTTGAGGCCCGGAATGTGGGCCACCAGCGCGGACCAGTCCTGCGAGTGCTGCGCGCCGTACTTGCTGCCGACGGAGACGCGCACGACGACGGGCATGGGCAGGTCGCCGCCCGACATGGCCTGCCACTTGGGGAGCTGGTTGAAGATCTCATCGCCGGCGCGCCCGAGGAAATCGGCGTACATGAGCTCGACGAGGGCGCGGCCGCCCTCCAGGGCGTAGCCGACGGCGGAGCCGATGATCGCGGCCTCGGAGATGGGCGTATTGAAGAGCCGGTGGTAGGGAAAGCTCTCGGTCATGCCGCGGTAAACGCCGAAGGCCCCGTCCCAATCGCGGTTCTCCTCGCCGTAGGCGATCAGGCGCGCGTCGCGGTAAAACTCGGCGATAATGCCCTCGAAGAGCGCGTCCCGGTACGAGACCGCCTTGGATTCGGGCAGCGGCTTGCCGCCGGCGAGCCCGGCGCGCTGCTTGGCCGCGAGCGCCTTCCAGCGGCTGTTTTCCTCCAGCGGCTTGAGGGTGTCGCCCGGGCGCAGCGGCACGGCCGGCGACTGGGGCGCCTGGGCAAACATGAGCCTTGCCAAGCGCCGGGGATGCGCCGCCGCATCGATGCGGGGGGAGCGCTGCGGGTCGATCGCCAGCTTGAAGGCCTTGACGACCTTGGCCTTCGCGTAGGCATCGAGCCCGGCGATGTCCGCGGTGCCCGCGAGCTTCGCCTGGAGCAGGCCGTCGGCGTACTCCCGCAGCGGATCGACCTTCTTCCACATCTCGATCTCGTCCCGCGAGCGGTAGCTGCTCGCATCGCTGGGCGAGTGCCCGCTCTGGCGATAGGTGAGGATATCCAGAAGCACCGGCCCCCGGCCCGCGGCGATGATTTCGCGCTTGCGCCTGATCGCATCGGCGACGGCGAGGGGGTTGTTGCCGTCCACGGTCTCGGCGTGCAGGTTGTGCGGGTTGACGGCGGCGCCGATGCGCGCGAGGCGGTCGAATCCCATGGTCTCGCCGAGGGGTTGGCCGCCCATGCCGTAGAAGTTGTTCATGAAGGCGAAGATGATCGGCAGGCCGCCGCGGCGTTTCTCCGGCCACAGGGTCGTCAATTGTCCCATGGAGGCGAAGTTGAGCGCCTCCCAGACCGGGCCGCACGCCGACGAGGCATCGCCGATGTTGGCGATGACCAGGCCGGCGCCGTCCATCACGCGTTTGAAGAGCGCCGCGCCCGCCGCGATATCGGCGCTGCCGCCCACGATGGCGTTGTTGGGGTAGATGCCGAAGGGGGTGAAGAACGCGTGCATGCTGCCGCCCATGCCGCGGTTGAAGCCCGGCTCGCGCCCGAAGATCTCGGCCAGGAGCCCGTAAAGGAGGAAATCGACGGCGCGCTCCGGCGTCGTGCCGGCCGGATCGAGCGACTCGGTCACGGCGAGGATCGCGCCGCCGTGGTACGCGCGCATGATGCCCTCGAGCGCCGCGGCGTCCAGCGCGCGGATGGCGGTCATGCCCTTGGCGATGATCTCGCCGTGGCTGCGGTGGCTGCCGTAGATATGGTCCTCGACGCCGAGGGAGAACGCCTCTCCCACGGCCGCGGCCTCCTGGCCGATGGAGAGGTGCGCGGGGCCCTTGTGGTCGTAGGCCGCGCCCTCGTAGGCGCCCAGCTTCTTGACGGCGTCGAGCATGCCCTCGAACTCGCGGATCAGGGCCATGTCGCGGTAGATATTCAGCGCGGTCTGGGCCGAGAGCCAGCCGCCCGACTTCACCTCCTCGCCGACTGTGCGCTGATACTGATTGATGGGAATCTCCCCGAGCGCGAGGCGGGAGGGGCGTCTCGTGACCGATGGATCGACTGTGAGCTGTTTCACCATGCGAGCACCTCGTTGCGTCCGGCGAGCCCGCCGCGCGGGCGCAGGGTTCCGCCCCGCGGCAGGCCCGAGACGGATCTCGTATTTTACCCGCGCCGGGGCGCTTGACAAGGCGTTCACGGGGGGGCCGGGCCCCTTCACCCTCCGGCGCGGAAATGCTATAATCGCCTTTTCTTGACGGTGTTCGAGGTGCATACGTGACAGATTACGGTGATCGTCCGCAGCGTCCCCGCAGAAAAGCGCCCCCGCCGCGGCCCAAGGCGCCGCTCTGGGTTCTGCTCGTGTTCATCGGCCTGCCGTCGGCGGCCATTGTCTGCATGGTGGGGTACATCATCTACCGCGACCTGCAGCCGCCGCCGCCCGAGCCGCCGCCGCCGCCGCCCGACCCCGCCGTGCTCGTCAAGGAGGCCGACGCGTTGTACCGCAACGCGCTGAAGGATCGGGCGGCAGGTCGCGCGAAGGCCCAAGAGGAGAAGGATGCGAGCTTCGAGTTCAATTCGGCTATCAAGAAGCTCCAGGAAGCCCAGCAGGTCTACGAGGGAATCATCCAGAAGATCAAGGAAGACAACAACGGCGTGCTTCCCGCAGACTACCGCGGCTACGAGAACAAGATCACCGAGATCCAGCGGGCGCTGGTGGATACCGCCAAGATGAAAAACTACTAACGGCGCGGCAGCCCGGGTCGCGCCCGCGCGCTGGGGGGGCAGCCATGGAAAGCAAGCGGGGCAGGCACGAGGATGTGCGGCGCGCCCAGCGCGCCGCGGAGAAGGATCTGCTCGCCGGCGTCGTCTTGGTTATTTTGATTCCCGTGCTCGCGTTCCTCCTGGCGCGAACCCTGGATCTTGCCGCCCGGGGCGAAGGCCTCCCGAAACCGTCGGAAAAGGTCGAGCAGCAACCCGTGTCCCTCGCGCACGCGCGCGACATGCTGCTGGAACTCAAGCGCCTGTACGACGAGAATTACCGCGCCGTCTTCGTGCCGCGGGTCGAGCGCGTCAAGAGCGCCGGCGCCGTAGAGGAATACAAGCGGGAATTCCAGTGCGCGGAAGCCGTCTTCGAAGCGTGCCGGAAAATCATGGCGCGCCTGCGCGACGAGCGCGCCCGCCCCGACAACGAACTCCAGCCGATCCTGGCGGACATCCAGCGCTGGGAGCAGGAGTTGGCCCAGGCGGCCCTTCGCCACGACGAGCTCAATCCGATCCCGGCGTTCATGCGGCGGTGACGGATCCCGCCGCCGTCCGCCCGACATTACCGCCACTTGCGCTCCTTCCCGCGCCGCCGTGCCGGTTCGTTTGCGGGGCGATGGAATCCGACGTAGTCTTATCAGGAGGCGCTCCGCCGCCGCGCGGCCCGCGCCCGGGGAAGGGGAGATCGCGTTTACCGCATGGTCGAGTTCAAGGCCGGAGATCGGGTCAACAATCGCTACGAGATCCAGCGCAAGCTCGGCGCCGGCGCCATGGGCAGCGTGTACGAGGCGTTCGACCTGGTCGAGAACCGCATCCGCGTCGCGCTCAAGGTGCTCATCTCCGACACGATCGAGGACCAGGACCTATGGGCCCGCGGCGAGTACGAGGCCCTGACGCGGCTCAGGCATCCGAACCTGGCGCGCATGTACGACTTCGGCCGGATCCAGGGGACCCGCGACTATTTCATCTCCTCGGAGTTCATCAAGGGCCTCGACCTGTACCGCGCCACGGAGTATACGAACTACGAGGACCTGACGGACATCGTCGTGCAGATCTGCCGGGCGCTGGAGTACATCCACTCCCAGGGCTACGTTCACTTCGACATCAAGCCGGACAACATCCTCGTCACGCGGCACAAGTGCGCCACGATCAAGGAAGGCTCCAAGGCGGTGTGGACCGAGGAGTCGGCGGAGGATGCGGCCTGCCTCAAGCCCAACGTGAAGCTGATCGACTTCGGACTGGCGGAGAAGCTCACGGGCTCCTTCGATTTCGCCATCAAGGGCACCCTCAACTACCTTGCGCCCGAAATGATCGACGGCGGCAAGCCGGACCGGCGCGCCGACCTCTACAGCCTCGGGGTGACGCTCTATCAGATCGTGAACCGCGACCTGCCGTTCTACCACGACACGGGAACCGGCGGTCGGGCGCTCAAGCGCAGCGAACTCTTCGAGATCCACATGAAGAAGCTCCCGGAGTATCTCCGGGCCGTGACCCTGAGGCTCCTGGCCGAGAAGCCCGAGGAACGCTTCCAGAGCGCGAAGGAGGTCATCGAGGCCCTGAGCTCCGGCAGCGGCGTCCACTACGAGCTGGAAACGCCGGAGACGCGTTCCTCGTACCTGCACACGACGACCCTCGTCGGCCGCCAGGATGAGTTCAACGCGCTGAAGGAGTACGCCCGCGGCGTGTTTCCGCAGATCCAGAACCGCCTCGGGGACCGCCTGGAGGGCAAACTCAGGCCGCCGTTGATCCTGGTGAGCGGCGAGATCGGCTCGGGCAAATCGCGCCTGGTCGAGGAGTTCCGCCACTTCCTGCGGCTCAACTACGTTCAGGTCTACGCCGGCAACTGCTACGAGGGCAGGAACGACGCCTACCAGCCCATCGTCGAAATCCTGAGGCAGCTCGCCACCCACCTCGGGCGCGAGCATGCCGTGTTCCAGCGCTACAAGGATGCGCTGCTCCGGCTGCTCCCGGAGTTCCGCACGAAGGAGGACAACGAGAAGCCCCTCGGCCTCAGGCCGGACCAGGAGAAGCTGTACTTCATCGACCGCATCGTGCACTTCCTGATCGATGCATCCCGCGATCAGCCCTTCACGATGCTGCTCAACAACCTGCACTGGGCCGACGAGATGTCCGTCGAACTCCTGGGGTACTTCCTCCAGAACGTGCGGGAGGAGGACGGCGTCAATCCCCACAACCCGCTCGGGCTGCTCGTCGTGGCCACGTTCCGGACCGACGAGAAGATCCCGGACAACCTGCGCGAGCTCCTCGGCTCCTTGAGGGAGGAGAAGCACTGCGAGGAGATCGTGATGCGGCGCTTCAAGCGCGACCGCGTCAAGGAACTCGTCAGCGCCATGCTCCACCTGGCGGACATCCCCGATGACTTCATCACGGCGGTGGCGGAGCGCACCGCCGGCAACCCGCTCTTCGTGGTGGAGATGCTCAAGTCGTTCCAGGAGCTGGGGATCATCCGCTCCAGCGGGTCGGGCTGGAAGGTGGCGCCCACGGCGGAACTGAGCGCGATCGATGTTCCCGCCAACGTGGAGCTCGCGCTGCTCAGGCGTCTGGAGAACCTCGAGGTGCTCGGCCGCGAGCTCATGGAGGTGCTCGCCGTGGCCGAGCGCGCCGTCGCGCCGAATCTGCTCGGGCTGATTCCCCGCTTCGGCCAGGCGCCGGTTCTCAACCACCTCAACGAACTGGAGGACAAGGGCTTCGTCGCCAGCCAGGTCCGGGACGGCGAGAAGCTGTTCGGCCTGGATCAACCGACCTTCCAGGAGATGATCTACCGCGCCCTGCCCGAGGCCAAGCGCCGGCGGGTTCACGGCGAATTCGCCGATGCGCTCAGGGTCGCCTTCGCCAAGTTCGAGGACGAGGTGCTCGAGGAGCTCGCGCACCACTACCGGTTCAGCGACCGCCCCGACACGGCCCTCGAGCTGGCGCTCCGGGTGGGCGACCGCCTGAAGCGCATCTATGCCAACGAGAAAGCCTACGAATACTACGCCTACGCCGCGGAGATGTTGGCCGAGCGCGAACTCGGCGGCCCGCAGTGGGTCCAGACGCAGGAGTACATGGGCGAGCTCTGCCTCACGCTGGGCCGCTTCGACGAGGCGACGCGCATCTACAACACGCTTCTCGGCCCCGACATCGCCCCCAAGCTCGGGCCCGTGGCGCGGGGGCGCTTCGCCCGGCAGCGCGGCCGGGTCTGCGAGATTCTGGGCGACTACGACCATGCGCTGCACTGCTACCGCGATGCGCGCGACGTTCTGTCCGCCGCCGGGCAGGAAAGCCCGGAACTGCAGCTCGAGAAGATTTGGGCGATCAACGCCCTCGGCGGGCTGTACGTGCGCATGGGCAAGTGCGACCGGGCCATGAAGATCTCCATCGAGGCGCTCAAGATCATCGAGAGCACGAGCGAGACCATCGAGCACGCCGTGGTCTTCACCACCATCGGCGGCGCGAACTACTACAAGGGCAATCTGCCCCAGGCCATCGAGTTCCAGCGCCGCAGTCTGGAGATCCAGGAAAAGCTCCAGAACGTGCCCGAGATGATCCTCACCCTCAACAGCCTCGGCAAGAGCCATCAGGCCAACGCGGAGTTCGGCGAGGCCGAGGGCTGTTTCCGCCGGGCCATGGCGCTGAGCGACGAGATCGGCGACTCCTACGGGCGCGCGCTCTCCTACAACAGCTTGGGGTGGTTCTATTTGGAGGTGGGGGATCTGGACAAGGCGGAGGAGGCGCAGGCCGCGAGCCTGCGGCTTTCGCGCAACTACCGCATGCGCCAGTTGAGCCAGGAGAACTACGTGCTCCAGGGGCTCATCCTGCAGGGCAAGGGCGAGTACACCAAGGCCGAGGCCAGCCTCTTCCGGGCGCTGACGGCCCTGGCCAAGCAGGGCAACCGCTGGGAGCTCTGCAGCCTCCTGCTCAAGATGGCCGAACTCCACCTGAAGACCGGCAAGCACAAGGATGCCGAACGCATGGTGCAGGACGCGGAGCGCCTCAGCGAGGATCTGGGCATGTCCAACCTGCGAATCCTTTGCGCGCTGCAGCGCGGCCGGCTCCTCAGGGTCTGCGGTTCCGCCGGCGAGGCGCTCGACGTGCTCCGATCCGGGCTGGCGCTCGTGACCGGCGAGGTGACTCCCGAACTGACGGGCGAACTGTCCTACGAACTCGGCGAGACGCTGCTCGTCCTGCGGAAGGTGGAGGAGGCCGAGCAGTTTTTCAGCAAGGCGGCCGAGAAGGCGAAGGAAGTGCTCGCCCGGGTGCCCGCCGAACTTCAGCAGGCCTATCGGGCCAAGCGGGCGGCGTGGATGCAGGGCGCGCCGCTGCTGCCGGAGACGCCCGCCTCGCCGCCGCCGCCGCCGCCGGAGCCGCCGCCGCCGCGCAAGGAGACGGAGATTCGGGAGGAGACGCAGCGCCTGGAGCTGGTGACGCGGCTCACCGCGGAGTTCGCCTCCGGGATCGCGCCGGAGGAGTGTCTCTTCCACGCCCTGGCGGTGTTGACCGCGTACCTTCGCGCCCAGTATGGCTTCCTCCTGCGCGTCGAGGACGAGGAGCAGGTGCGCATCCTGCTGGCGTGCGACAAGGACGGCAAGCGCGTGAGCCAGCCCTCGGCCCTGGTCGCGAGCGAGCTGATCGGCGATGTCCTCGGCGGTCAGCCGATCTTCTGCACGAACACCGTGGACGACGCCCGCACGAACGAGTACGAATCCGTCTTCACCCACAACTTGCGGGCGGTGGTGGTGACGCCCTTGAAGGCGGCGGGCGCCGTGGCCGGCATGCTCTACATCGCCAACCCGGCGGCGCAGGCGACGCAGGACAAGCTGAAGACTATCGTGAGCAGCTTCGTGCCGATCTTCGCGCTGGGGCTGCTGCAGTGCCGCGCGACGGCGCGCTGAGGCCGCGCAGAGGGATCACGGCACCGCCGCGGGCCGCTCTTCCTTCACGAATTTCCCATCCACCATGTACAGCCGGCGGTCGGCGCGATGGGCGAGATCGCGGTCGTGCGTCACGATGACGAGGGTCGTCCCGTGGTTCTTGTTCAGCCGCCACAGGAGGGCGACGATGCGCGCGCTCGTGGCGGTATCCAGGTTGCCCGTCGGCTCGTCGCAGAAGACGATCTCGGGCTGCGCGATGAGCGCCCGGGCGATGGCGGCGCGCTGTTTCTCGCCGCCGGAGAGCTCCCGCGGCCGGGCGTGCGCGCGCGCTTCGATGCCGACCTGCTCCAGCAGATCCGCCGCGCGCCGCCTGATCGCGGCCCGGCCGTGGAACCAGGCGCGCGGGCCGGCGCGCATGAGCAGGGGCAGCGCCACGTTCTCGACGACGTTCAGGTCGGGGAGCAGGTGGTACATCTGGAAGACGAAACCGAACAGGCGGTTCCGGATCCAGCCCTGCTTCGATTCAGGCAAGGCCGTCAAATCGCAGCCGCGGAAGCGCGCTTCCCTGCCGCCGTAACGCACCTCGCCGGCGTTGGGTTCGTCCAGAAGCCCGAGAACGTTGAGGAGCGTGCTCTTGCCCACGCCCGAGGGGCCGACAATAGCGAGGATTTCGCCCTGATAGACATCGAGCGAGATACCCTTGAGCACCTCGGCCTCGCGGCCGGGCGCGTAGCACTTGACGATGTTCCTGCCCGCCAGTATCGGTGTCATTCGGAATGGATTGCCCCGATGGGGTCCTGCCGCGCGGCCCAGAGCGCCGGAAGCAGGCTTCCCAGAAAACCGCCGAGGACGGTGAAACCGGTGATCATGACCAGGTCCCGGAGCTTGATCGCCACGGGGATCCGGTCCATATAGTAAATGTCAGGAGGGAAGAGCCGCCACCGGGTCCAGGCGTAGATCACATCGTGGATCGCGTTGATGTGCTCGCAGAAAGCCAAGCCGCCCAGGAACCCCAAGGCGAGCCCGGCGATGCAGATCGCGCCTCCGTGGATAATGAACACGCTGAACACGTGGCTGCTCAGGGAGCCCGCGGCCTTGAGGATTCCGATGTCGCGGCGTTTCTCGATGACGTTGAGGGTGAGGATCAGAAAGATGATAGCGCCCACGAAGGCGTCGACGATGCCGATGATGAGGGTGACGATGCCTTTCTCGACCTCGACGGCGCGCAGCAGGTTGCGCTTGCGCCCCTCCCACGATTCCGTGTAGGGCCGGAAGAGGCCGACGGGGGCCGGCGCGTCGAGAATTCGCTGGATGTAGCGGGGCAGGATCTCGCTCTCGATGGCGCGGCTGGTCGGTCCCATGAGGCTCCGGTAATCCCGCAGCGCGACCTGGATGCCCGACACGCGCCAGCCGCCGGCGGCGAATTTGTCGGTGTCCGGCAGGTCCGGGTCGTACAAATCGATGAATTCGCACGCGGCGCCGAGGGGCATGTAAAGGGAGCGCCGGTCGTTCTCGAACAGCCCGGAGTGGAAGGCGCCGACGACGAGGAACTCGCCGGTCCTGAGCTCGCCCCTTTGCGGCGAGTAGGTCGTGAGCTGGATGACCGAGCCGAAGCTTGCCAGCCGGCCGGGACCGATAATGGCTTGAATGCCGAGAATAACCGGCGGCGGCAGCCTCTGCTCCCAGAGCGCGGCCTTCTCGGGGGCGTAGCGCAGGTAACGGTCCTTGTGCGCCTGCCAGATCCGATCGCGGTGCTCGGCGCCGAAGAGCCGCGCGATCTCCTCTTTCGTGAGCGGGGCGCGATCCTCGGGCCGGGGGATGGGCTTGTCCTCGTTGCTGAGAATCCGCGCGAGTTCCTCCTCGCGCAGGAGATAGCCGGCGAACTTGCCGACGTCGGCCTCCCGGAGGGGATCGACGCCTTTGACGAGGAGGTAGTCCGTGAGGGGTCCGGCGTAGGTCTGGGCCTGGAACATGGCCATGGTCTCGACGTACGGCGCGACGCCGGTCACCTGGGGGAGCTTGGCGATGTCGGCGGCGATCTCCTCGGCGAAGGGCAGGTTCATGGGCTTCACGGCCGTGACGATGAGGTCGGAGCTCGCCCCCCTGACCATGGCGCGCATCTGGTCGCCGAAGCCCTGGAAGACGGAGCGCACGACGATGAGCGTGAAGACCGCCAGCACGACCGCCACGACCGCGGCGCCGGACATGATCCAGCGGGCGAGGAGATAACGGCGGGCGAGAAACAGGAGATACATGGCCGCTCCGCAGGCTGTCGGTGTATGATGGTGCGCGGCGCGCCGCGCACGAGCGCGTTCCTCCGGCGACGGCGCGTGCCGGCCCGGAGCGAGCGACCGACGATAGTACGTGCGCGCGCGGCCGAGCGCAAGAGCGGGCCGGCTGCCCGCGGAAGACGGTCGACGCATGGAGAACCGACCCGAGGGTCGCAGACACGGTTTCCGCCCGCGGGAGCGGCTGCACAGGAAAGCGCAGTTCACGGAGATCCTGGAGCGCGGCGCGCGGTTCTCCGCCGGCGGCATCACGTTCAGGTGCTTGCGCACCGGCGGCGCCGCGAGCCGCCTGGGGGTGATCGTCGGACGGCGCAACGGCAACGCCGTGGCGCGAAACCGAATTCGGCGGTTGCTCAGGGAAGGCTTCCGCCTGAGCAAACATCGCCTGCCCTGCGCGGTGGATGTCGTCCTCATTCCGGCTCCGTCCGCGACGTTGACGCTGGATCGCGTGCTGCGCGCGTTCGCCGCCTTCGCGCGGGCGTTGGGCGCGGAGCGGCCGTGAGCGGCCTCGCCGTTCGGACCCTGGTCGGCTTGGTGCGTTTGTACCAGTGGGCGCTGCGGCCGGCGTTCAGCCGCCTGCCGATCGTTTGCCGTTTCTATCCGAGTTGCTCGGAGTACTGCATCGAGGCTCTGAGACGCAAGGGCGCCGTCAAAGGATGCCTCCTCACCGCGTGGCGGATCCTCAGGTGCAACCCTTTCGGGAGGGGCGGTTTCGATCCCGTGCCGTAACGCGCGGCGTGAAAGAGGGGCCAGCCGGTCGGGTGGGGCTCAAAACGTAGTTTATAATTTACATTGTCTAAAGTCTTCGGCCGGGACCGCCGAAACATCCGGTAACGCGCGCGGCAGGCAATCGCGACCGGCGGTCGGTTTCAGGCGGCGGCCGACAGCGCCGGGAGCCGGTGCCGCGCCACGGAGGTGATCGTCTTGCCGCCCGCAACGATGAAGGCCGACATGAAGTCACGCATCAGCTTCTCGCCGCCCCGCAAGCTCTACCGCATCGGTGAGATAATGAGCTCGACCGGGCTCTCGCGGCAGACGCTGCACAACTACACGATGTTCGGCTTGATCTCGGAAGAGGATCGCACGAAGTCCGGCCATCGGCTCTACGGCGAAGACGTGTTTTCACGACTGAGCCGCATCGAAGAGCTGAAAAGACAGCGCAAGACCCTCAGGGAGATCCGGCACCTGCTCGCAACGGAGGCACGCTGACGAGTCGCGCGCGACTCCCCTGCGAGGCGCCGAGAAAGCTGCCCGCCCGCCGTTGTCCGCGCCGGACCTGACCGCGATTCAGGGAGAACCGGTTTTCATAGCCACTATAGACAGTGGTGGTATTGGCGGATTATCACGATCTATCGACATCCAATTAAATCTAGTTCAGATAATCTAGTTCGTAGTTTACAGATCATAAATTACATATTATGGTGTGGCTTCCTTGACCGGTCGCGTCGATACGGCGCGGCCGGAAGCGCCTGATCGTCGAGACCCGCGGACTCGGCGCCGGGCGACCGCAGGCAGGGGCGGGCGAGGAGCGCGCGCCCCCGCGGCGGAAGGGCGCCCTTGAGAAGGGGTGGAGAGCAAGAAAAGTAGATCGCCGGCGGAGGCCCGAGAGGACAGGGTCGGCCGCGGGAGCCTCGGGCCTCCGTGCCGGTGATCGCGCACCCGTGCGTGGACAACCGGAGGACTCAGGGCGATGGTTTCCCGTACCACGGCGTTGGCGGAAGGACCGGCGCTCGCTCGGCCGAGTTCTACGGACCTCGAGGAGCTTTTCTCCGCCCTCGGGAGCGCCACGGAAGCCCTTAAACAGTCCCACGACCAGTTGGGGACCAGGGTCAAGTACCTGGAGCGGCAACTCGTTCAGAAAGACCGCGCGCTGGAACGTAAGCGGCGCCTCGAGGCGCTCGGGAAGATCGCCGCGGGCGTGGCGCACGAGATTCGGAATCCGCTCGGATCCCTCGCCTTGTACGTCGATCTCCTCGAGCAGGAGGCAGGCCAGCGGGAATGCGTCCGGGAACTGATCGCGTCCATGCGCAAGGGGGTGGCGCTGCTCTCGGCCACGGTCAACGACATCCTCACCTTCACCGAGCCGGGGCGGGCTCGCCCCGCGGACTGTGACATCGTCGCGTTGCTCGATGAATCCGCCGCCCTGGCCCGCGGGGAGGGTTCCGCGGCCGTTCTCGTCGCGCGCAGCTATCCCAAGGAACGCCGTCTGGCCCGCGCCGACCCCGACTGGCTCAAGCGCGCCTTCCTCAACGTGATCAGGAACGCCTATCAGGCCATGCCGCGCGGCGGCGAGTTGCGCCTGGGCGTCAGATACGGCAATGCCGTGACGGTCCGAATTCGCGATTCAGGCCCGGGCATCCCGCCCGACAGCCTGGAGAAGGCGTTCATGCCGTTCTGGAGCCTGCACGAGGGGGGCACCGGGCTCGGTCTTTCCATCGTGCACAGCCTGATCGAACGTAGCCAGGGCAGGATCGAGCTGGCGAACCGCGCCGCGGGCGGACTGGAGGCGCGAATCTCCCTGCCTTGGGAGCTCAAGGAGGACGGAGCGTGACCGCGGCGGCGCGGATTCTGGTCATCGACGACGACGCGCTGATGCGCGACTCGTTGGCGCAAACCCTGGCGGGGGCCGGTTACGAGGTCGTTACCGCGCCGTCGGGCCGCCACGGACTGGACGAGATCGGCCGCGGTTCCTTCGACCTCGTCCTCACCGATCTCAAGATGCCGAACATGAACGGCATCGAGATGCTCCGAGAGCTGCGGCGCCGGGGCGACGAGACGCCGGTGATCCTGCTGACGGCCTACGCGACGATCGACACCGCGGTGTCCGCCATGAAAGGCGGCGCCGCCGATTACCTCACCAAGCCGTTCCAGCGCGACACGGTCTTGGTGGCGGTCGAGCGGACCCTTGACCGCGAACGTCTCAAGCGCGAAAACGACTTCTTCAGGAATCAGGCGGGGCGCGAGGACCCGTCGCGCCCGATCATCGGCGCCAGCCGCGCGCTCAAGGAGACCCTCGACCTGGCCGCCAAGTACGCGCCGAGTTCGGGAACGGTCCTGATCCGCGGGGAGAGCGGCACCGGCAAGGAGCTCTTCGCGCGGCTGCTCCACCAGCGCGGCCCGCGGCGCGGGAAGCCGTTCCTGAGCGTCAACTGCGCCGCCCTGTCGGCCGGGCTGCTGGAGAGCGAGCTCTTCGGCCACGAGAAGGGCGCGTTCACCGGCGCGGACCGGCGCAGCATCGGCCGGTTCGAAATCGCCGACGGCGGGACGCTGCTCCTGGACGAGGTCAGCGAGATCGACCCGCGTCTTCAGGCCAAGCTGCTCCGGGTGCTCCAGGAGAAGGAGTTCGAGCGCGTGGGCAACCCGCGCACCATCAGGGTCGATGTCCGCGTCATCGCCACGACCAATCGGAATCTGGAGAACGAGACGGCGGCAGGCCGCTTCCGAGAGGATTTGTACTTCCGGCTCAGCCGGCTGGTTCTCGACATCCCGCCGCTGCGGGAGCGCGCCGGCGACATCCCGCTCCTGGCGGCGCACTTCCTGGGCCGTGCCGCCCAGCGCAACGGCGGCCACCCGCGGCGCCTGGCTCCCGGCGCGGCGGAGGCGCTCGCGGCGTACTCCTGGCCCGGGAACATCAGGGAGTTGGAGAACCAGATCGAGCGCGCATCCTTGCTCTGCGAGGGCGAGGAGATCGGCGCGGAGCTTCTAGGGCTGGCGGTGGGCGCGCGGGAGCTGCGGCCCGATCGCGGCCTGTCCGAGGGCTTCGCCGCCAAGCCCATGGAGGAGATCGAGCGGGCCCACATCGCCGCCACGCTCAAACACACCCGCTGGCACCAGAAGCGCGCGGCCGAGCTGCTCGGCATCGGCGTCAGGACCCTCAGGGAGAAGGTGAAGCGTTGGAATCTGCGGCAGGAGAACTAACCCGCGCCGTCGGGGGCGGAATTCGCCCCCGGGGGAGAATTTCGCCCCGGGGGCGCGCCGCGTCCCGCGCGCCGGGGCCGCGCGGCCTCGTTTCCGGCGCGCCGGCGGGGCCGCGGGGTTAGGCACGCGGTTTGCGTAGGGCTGCGCAGGAATGAACACGATGATGGACGCAATGGGACCGGTTGCGCTCGATGCGCTGAAATCCGCCGAACCGTCCGCGGCGGCGGGGCGCGTCGCGCCCAAGCCCGCCGGCGGGGCGCCTCCTCCCGAGGTCAGCTTCAAGGACGTGCTCAAGAAGTCGATCGACGAGGTGAACGTCCTCCAACGGGAGGCCGACGCCGCGATCCGGCAGGTCGCCGCCGATGCCCGCGCGGACTACGCGGGCGTGATCGACGCGGTCCGGAAAGCGGACACGGCCTTCAAGACCCTCATGCAGGTCCGAAGCCGGCTCATCGAGGCGTATCAGGAATTCAACCGGCTGCAGATATGAGTAGTTGAAGGTTCGAGGTGACGAGCGTGTGGGAGCGGTTCTTAGGTACGTTCCGGGAGCGGGCGGCGCGCCTGGCGGCCGGCCTGACGCCGAGCCAGAAGATCGCGGCCGCGGTTCTGGCGGGCGCGGTCTGCCTCGGCCTCCTGTTCGCGGCGTTTTTCTCCGGCCGGGGCGAGTTCACCGCCCTGGCGCGCCACCAGGACGGCGGCGAGCTCCGGCGCATGGCCCTGAAGCTCGAGAACGCCGGCTACGGCGTGCGGGTCGAGCAGGGCGCCCTCCGGGTGAAGAGCGAGCAGCTTCCGCAGGCGCTCAACTACCTCGCGTCCGAGGTCACATCCGGACCGCGGCGCGACGGCTGGGCGTGGCTCGACCAAGACCCCCAGTGGGGCGACACCTCGGTGCGGCTCAGCGAGAAGGTCAAGCGCGCCAAGACGATCAACCTGGAGGAATCGATCAAGGCCTGTCCGGACATCGTCGACGCGATCGTCGAGCTGAACATCAAGCGCGAGCCGCTGACCGTGCTGGGCGGCGGGGGCGCGTCCAACAGCGCGAGCGTCGCCGTGACGCTCGCTCCCGGCATCGGACGCCTGACGAACGCCCAGGTGCGCACCATTCGCGCCATCGTCAGCGGCGGCGCGCCGATTCCCTTTCAGGCCGTCAAGGTGGCCGACAACCGCCTGAACGAGTACGCCCTGGAAGATGACGGCAGCGGCGGGGGCGCCGGCTTCGACGAGCGCCGCCTGGCCCATATCGCCCATTACAAGCGCGAGATCGCGGCCTACATGGGGCGGACCTTCCGCGAGAGCGAGTACTCCCTCTTCGTCGATGTGAAACTCGACCGCCGGAAGACCGAGAGCGACGCGGAGCTGGTCGCCGCGCCCGAGAGCCCGGTGAAGGTCAAGGAACGCGCGGAGCGCGAAACGCACGGGCGCGCGAGCGGCGCCGATCCCGCGGGCGGAGCGCCGGGCGACGGCGGCGGCGAGCGCATGGTGAGCGAGGTCGAGTACGCGCCGGTCGTCGGCCGCACGCGCGACAAGACGGTGAAGCCGGCCGGCGCCATCCAGGAGGTGGCGGTGGCGGTGCGCGTCGACAAGGCCGCCGTGGGGCGCGTCGTCGCGGCGCTGAACGTCGAGGCCGGCCCGGCCGAACCGGCGCGTCCGGGGATCGATGCCGCCGGCTTCTGCAAGGAGCTGGAAGACGAGATCCGCAACATGCTCGCCATCCAGGGCAAGGTCAGCGTGAGCGTCCTGCCCGGCGTGATGCTGGCGGCGCCGGCGGCGCCCGAGGCCGCGCCCCCCATCCGCACGGCGGCGGCGGGCGAATGGGCGAGCAGGCACGCGGCGCTCATCGCCGGCGTGCTCTTCGTGATCGCGGCCCTGGGCTTCATCTACACCCTCGCGCGGAGAGCCGTGCCGCCGCCCATCGATATTCCGCCGGCCGGATTGCTCGACGGGCACGCGGCGGAGGGCGGCGAGGAATCGCGGGCGGCGGACACGATCGCGGAACTGCGCCTCGAGGACGAGGATTTCGCCGAGGACGTGGGGGCGATCGGCGTGTTTTGCCGGACGCGGCCCGGCGCGGCCGCGGAGGCCGTGAGAGCGTGGGCCGAGGCCGACGCGCGCCCGGCGGAGGGCGACCGATGAGCTCGGGGCGCGCGCGGACAACCGATCGGGAGGCGCCGCCCGCCGCGGCCGCGCCGGCGCGGCCCCGGAACTCGGCGGCGCCGTCCGGGAAGCTCGGTCTGAGCGGGCTCAGAAAAGCGGCCGTGCTCCTCGTCACGCTGGACGAGGATGCCGCCGCGGCGATCTTCACGCGGCTTCCCGGCGAAGTCGCCGAGCGCGTCAGCCGGGAGATCACGGCTCTGGATGCGGTGGGCAAGGAACAGCTCCGCGCGGTCGTGGCGGAGTTCCGCGCGCGGGCGGCGGAGGCCGGCGCGGATCCGAGCCCCGCGCCGGCCTTCGAGGACATGCAGGGCGTGGAGGACGCCGCGATGCGGCGGTCGCTTGCGGGCGTCGAGCCGCGCCGGATCGCGCTGGCGCTCAAGTCGGCCTCGCCGGAACTCAAGGCGAAAGTGCTGCGGAACCTGGCGGCGCCCGCGGCGGAGGCCGTCAGGGACGCGCTGGAGCGCATGGGGCCGGCGCGCGTGGCGGATGTCGAGGCGGCGCAGCAGGCCATCGTCGCGGCGGCCGGCCTGCTCGGAGGCGGCGCGCCGGCGGGCGTGCGCGGCGGCAGCCGCGAAGGAGAAACCGTTGTCTGACCGAATGTCCCGCGAACGTGAGCAGCCCTGCGCGCGCGGCGGCGTCCCATCCGGGCGGGCGGGCGTGCTCGAGGCCGAGGACCTGGCCCGCGCCATGCTCCGGCAAGCCCGCGACAAGGCCGAGGACCTGACGCGCAAGGCGGGCCGGCTCGAAGAGCAGTACCGCCGCCGGCGGGAGGAACTCGCCGAGGAGGCCCGCGTCAAGCGGCAGGCCTGCGACGAAGAGATCGCGGCCATGAAGGCGCGGGCGGAGCAGGACCTGGAGGCCTTGCGGGCGGAGGCGCGGGAGCGCGCCCGCGCGGAGGGGCTCGAGCAGGGCTTTCAGGAGGGATTCCTGCGGGGGCGGGCCGACGGGCTGGCGGAAGGGCGCGATGAGGGCGGCCGCCGCGGGCGCGAGGAGGTCATGCGGACCCTCGGCGCCGAGCTTTCGGCCGCGGCCGCGGCGCTCGCGGCGCTCGTCAAGGAGATCGAAGCGCGCCGCGCCGCGCTCCTGAACGGCGCGGAGCGCGATGTGGTGACCCTGGCCTTGGCCATGGCCGAGAAGGTCGTCAAGCGCGAGATCCGCCTGGCGCCCGAGATCGTGCTCGGCAACGTTCGGAAAGCCCTGGAGCTCGTCGCGCAGCGCGGCGGCGCGCGGGTCGAGGTCAATCCGGAGGACGCGGCGCTGATCGAGCGCCACGCCGCCGGCGCGCTGGATGTCTTCAGGGAGAGCCCGAGCCTCGCGATCGTTCCGAACGTACGCGTGGCGCGGGGCGGCTGCATCGTGACGAACGGCGGGGCCGGCGCTGATCTGCAGATTGAAACGCAGCTCGCGGCGATCGAGCGGCTCTTGGCGGGGGAGAGCGATGACGCGGTTCGCGCGTGAGCACGCGCTGCTTCGGGAGTTGGAGCCTGTCCGGGCTTGGGGCCGAATTCGGCACGTCGCCGGCACGGTCGCCGAGGCCGAGGGGCTCTGCCTTCCCATCGGCGCCGTGTGCGCCATTCGCGGCCGGCGCGCCGCCGATGCGACGGCGGCCGAGGTGGTCGGCTTCCGCGACGGGCGCGTGCTCCTCGTTCCCTACGGCTTCGGCTACGGACTGTGTGCCGACGATCGGCTGGTTTACGACGGCGCGGCGCCGCACGTGCGCGTCGGGTCCGAGCTGATCGGGCGCGTGATCGACGGGGAGGGGCGCCCCATCGACGGGCGCGGCCCGCTGGGCGCCAAGGAGACGTTCCCGCTCTACGGCGTGCCCGTGAATCCGCTGGAGCGCGCGCGCATTCGCGAGGCGCTCGGCACCGGCGTGCGCGCCATCGACGCGCTGCTCACCGCCGGCCGCGGCGCGCGTCTGGGCATCTTCTCGGGCACCGGCGTCGGCAAGAGCGTGCTCCTGGGCATGATCGCCCGGAACACCGACGCGGACCTGTCGGTGATCGCCCTGGTCGGCGAACGCGGGCGCGAGGTCAGGGAGTTCGTCGAGCGCGACCTAGGCGCGGCGGGGCTCGCGCGCTCCATCGTCGTTGTGTCCACCTCCGACGCGTCGCCCGTGGTGCGGCTGCGCGCCGCGCATGCGGCGATGGCCATCGCGGAGTATTTCCGCTCCCGGGGCCGGCATGTCGTGCTGCTCATCGATTCGGTGACGCGCGTGGCGGCGGCCCAGCGCGAGGTCGGCCTGGCCGCCGGCGAGGCGCCCGCATCGCGGGGCTACACGCCGTCGGTGTTCGCGCTCTTGCCGCGGCTGCTGGAGCGCGCCGGCACTTCCCGGCAGGGCAGCATCACCGCCTTCGCCAGCGTGCTGGTGGAGGCCGACGACATCAACGATCCGATCGGCGATGCGGTGCGCGGCATCCTCGACGGCCACGTGTGGCTCTCCCGCGATCTGGCGGCGCGCGGCCGTTGGCCCGCCATCGATGTGCTCGGCAGCGTGAGCCGCGTGATGCCGGATGTCGCGTCCCCCGAGGATCTGCGCGCGGCGGCGGAGCTGCGCGCGCTGGCGGCGTCCCTGAGGGATGTGGAGGATCTGGTGCGGTTGGGGGCCTACGCCCGAGGCAGCGACCCGCGCGCCGATCGGGCCCTGGAGCTGCGCGGCGCCATCGAGGCGTTTCTGCGCCAGGACCGCGAAGAGCGCGCCGAGCCGGCGGAGGCGCGCCGGCGGCTCAAGGAACTGGTGATGGAAAAGGAGCGCGACGGTGCGCGGGCTTGAGGCGCTGCTCAGGATCGCCGCGGCGGCGGAGGACCGGGCGCGGGGCGCGCTGTCCGCGGCGGTGCGCGGCCGCGATGCCGCGCGGGCCGAGGCGGCGGCGCTGGCCGATCGCGCCCGCGCCGCGAGGGCGGCGGTGCGGGAGCGGGAGCGCGGCGCCCGCGCGGCGGCGCTGGAGCACCGCCGCTGGGCGAGCGCGCTGGCCGATCGCGCTTCCCGCTGCCGGGACCGCGCCCGCGCCGCCGAGGGCGTCGCGGAGGGCCGCGCGAGGGAGTACCTGGAAGCGCGGCGGCGGCGCGAGGCCGTCGGCGAGGTCCTCGCGGCGCGCCGGGCCGCGGCGCGGAAGCTCGCGGCGCGCCGCGAGGAGCGCGAACTCGCCGGCGCCATGCAGCGGGCGCGAAAGGAGAGGACGGCGTGAGGGCGAAGCGAATCGCCGCGGCGGTGATCGGCCTGGCGGCCTGGACCGGCGCCGCCGAGCCCATCGACGAGGGCATGACGGTTGCCGAGTATCACGGGGAGGCGCGGGGGGCCGCGGCGGCGGATCCCGGCGCGCCGGACATCGCGCGGCTCCTCGGCGTCACGCTGCTCCTGGTCGGGGCCGCGGGCGGGCTGTACTTCCTCTGCCGGCGCCTGCGGGGCGGGCGGCGCGTTCTCCGGGGCCGCAACGTGAAAGTCCTGGAGACCGCCTACGTCTCGCCCAAGCACACTCTGGCCCTGGTGCGCATCCGCAACCGCATCCTGCTCCTCGGCATGGGCCAGGATGTGCGGACGCTGGCGGAGTTCGCGCGCCCGGAGGAGGTGCTCCAGTTCGACGGGGCCTTCAGCGAGGAGTTTGAGAACGCCTTGGAACGGGACGGCGCTTCGAAGCCGGCGGCGCGGGCGTGCGAGCCCGTGGCGCAGCTCCGCAAGGCGCTGGACCGGTGGCGGCACAAGCTGCGGGGGGAGGCGCGCGCATGATCTGCCCCGTCCTGGCGGCGAACACGGTGCGCGACCTGCTCGGCGGCGGAGAGACGCTCTCCGCGACGCTCAGGCTGGTCATCATCATCACCGCCCTGACGATCCTGCCCTCGATTGTCCTCATGACGACCTCGTTCATCCGCATCTCGATCGTGCTCTCCTTCGTGCGGCGCGCGCTCGGCACGCAAGACTTGCCGCCGAACCAGGTGATCGTGGGCCTGGCGCTTTTCCTCACCTTCATGATCATGGCGCCGACCTGGACCGAGGCCTGGCGCGAGGGCGTCGAGCCGTACCTCGATTACCGCAAGTCGGAGGAGGACGCGCTCGCGGCCGTCGCCAAGCCGGTGCGCCGGTTCATGTTCGCGCACATGGCGCGCGCCGATCTGGACACGTTCCTGCGCCTCGCGGGGCGGCAGACCGATTCGGCGCTCAGGCTCCAGGACATCGAAACGCACGTCGTCGTCTCGGCGTTCATGACCAGCGAGCTCAAGCGCGCCTTCACCATGGGTTTCTTGATCTACCTGCCGTTCCTGGTCATCGATCTCATGGTCGCCTCGGTGCTGGTCTCCATGGGAATGCTCGTTCTGCCCCCCGTGCTGGTCTCGCTGCCCTGCAAAATCCTCCTTTTCGTCCTCGTCGACGGCTGGGGGCTCGTGATCGGCAAGGTGGCGGAGAGCTTCATGACGGGCTGAGAGAGGAGCGATCGAAGGCATGGAAGGCGACGCGCTTGAATTCGCGGTGGAGGCGGGGCGGACCGCGCTCTGGACGGCGCTGGCGCTGTCGCTGCCGCTCCTGGCCGCCGGCTTGATCGTGGGTCTGGCCGTGAGCCTGCTTCAGGCGGTGACGCAGATTCAGGAGCAGACGCTGTCCTTCGTCCCCAAAATCCTCGCGATCACGGGGACGCTGCTGATTCTGATGCCGTGGATGCTGCGGGTGTTGGTGGACTACACCCACGAAGTCTTCATGAAGCTGCCCGAGAGTTTCTGAGGAAACGGACGCCGGATGTGGTCAAGCCTGGACGCGCTCATTCTTGCGCTTCCCGCCGACGCGGCGCTGAAGCTCGTGGTCTTCGCGCTGGTGCTGGCGCGCTTTGCCGGGGTGTTGGCCGCGACGCCGTTCTTCGGCGCCGGCGCCGTGCCGGCCAGGGCGAAGGCGTGGGCGGCGATGCTGCTCGCGCTGTGCGTCCTGCCGCTCCTCCCGCCCCCCGCGGAAACGGTTCTGGCCTGGAGCCGGCGGCTGCCGGGGATTGCGGTCCTCGCGGCGAGCGAGTTCGCCATCGGGTACATCTTCGGCCTCGCGGTGGATCTTTTCTTCGCCGCGGTCCAGTGGGCGGGGCAG
Source organism: Planctomycetes bacterium ADurb.Bin069 (assembly GCA_002070955.1). GTDB lineage: Bacteria > Planctomycetota > UBA8108 > UBA8890 > UBA8898 > UBA8898. The sequence continues at coordinate 14,315 of MWEK01000008.1, read as the reverse complement.
GCGCTCGCCCAGCAGGCGGGGCTTTCGCTCGGCGCCATCCTCGATCCTCTCTCGGGCGCGGGCGGGTCCGCGCTGGCGGAGTTCAAGTACCTGATCGCCTTGGGGGTGTTTCTCGGGGCGAACCTGCACCTGGAACTGGTGGCCGTGGTGGGGCAGAGCTTCAATTCGGTGCCCGTGGGCGCGACGCTCCAGTGGGACCGGGTGGGCGAGCAGCTCGTGCTGGGCTTGGGGAGCACCATGTGGCAGCTCGGGCTGCGCATCGTCCTGCCGGCGATGCTCGGCGTCCTGCTGGTGACGGTGGGCCTCGCGTTCGTGTCCCGCGCGGTCCCCGAGATCAACGTGTTCTTGTTCGGATTCGGGCTGCAGGCCCTCGTCTGTCTGTGGCTGCTGTATCTCGCGCTTCCCTTTGTCGTGGACCTGATGCGCGAGGGGATCGAGCGCATGCTCTGGGACGCCAGGGGGCTCCTGGCCTACACGCGAGGCGGGTAGCGCATGGCTGAGGACTTCGGCGAACGCACCGAGCGCGCGACGCCGCGCAAGCGCCAGGAGGCCCGCGAACGGGGGCAGGTGGCGCGCAGCGCCGATCTGGCCGCGGGCGTGCTGCTTCTGGGCGCTTTCGCCGCGCTGCTCCTGTGGGGCGAGCGCATGGCCGCGGCCGCGGCGCGCCTCGTGCGCGCGGGCTGGGGCGGCGCCGGCGCGCCGGATTTGACGGCGGCGGGCGCGTCGGCGCTCATCACGCGGTCGGCCCTCGCCGCCGCGGCGGCGCTGGCGCCTTTCGTGCTCGTGACGGTGTTCCTCGCCTTCCTCGGGAACTTCCTGCAGGTCGGACCCCTCTGGGCGGGCGAACTCGTGCGGCCGGATATCGGACGCATCAGCCCCGGCCGCGGCCTCAGGCGCCTCCTCGGCCCCCATGGCGCCGCGCGCACGGTCATGGGCATCCTCAAGATCGGGTGCCTTGCCGCGGTGGTGTACTTCGTTCTGGCGCGCCACGTCGATCCTAGCCGCGGGGCGCCGCTTTTCGCCTTCTTCGGCGAGGACCTCGGCGGCGCGCTCGCGCGGGCGAACCGGGCCGCCTGCGAACTCGGGATCGCCTGCGGCGCCGCCCTGTGTCTCCTCGCGGTGCTCGATTACGGCTACCGGCGGTGGCGGCACGAGGCCGATCTGCGCATGACGAAGCTGGAGGTGCGCGAGGAGATGCGGCGCTTGGAGGGCGATCCCAAGATCAAGGAGCGCCGCCGGCGGATCCAGCGGCAGATCGCGTTCCAGCGCTGTCTCAGGGATGTGCCCGCGGCGGACGTGGTGGTGACGAACCCGTCGGAGTACGCCGTCGCGCTCGCGTACGACGAGGGCGCCGACGCGGCGCCGCGCGTCGTGGCCAAGGGCGAGGGCGCGCCGGCGGGGCGGATCAGGGAGGCGGCGGTCGCGGCGGGCGTGCCCGTGGTGCAGCGGCCGCCGCTGGCGCGGGCGCTCTACACGCTGGCGGCGATCGGCCACGAGATTCCGCGGCAGCTTTACGAAGGCGTGGCGGAGGTCCTGGCTTACGTGCGGCGCATGTCCGGCGCGCCGCGGCGGGAAAGGGTGGCGTGAGCATGGCGGGTGCGCGGGGGACGTACGGCGGGGAGGTCGGCCTGCTCGGCTACACCGAGCGGCACGTCGATCTGGGGCTGGCGGTGCTGCTCATCGCCGCGCTCCTGCTCGTGGTGGTCCAGCTTCCGCCGGCGCTGATGGACTTGGCGCTGGTCCTGAACTTCGCCCTCTCCCTCGTGATTCTCCTGACGAGCATTTACGTGCCCAAGCCCCTGGAGTTTTCGGCGTTCCCTTCCCTGCTCCTCCTGACGACCTTCTACCGCCTCGCGCTCAACATCGCGACGACGCGCCTGATCCTGGGCGCGACCCAGCCGGGGCCGGACGCCCTGTTCGCCGCGGGCAAGGTGATCCGCGCCTTCGGGCTCTTCGTGGCCGGCGACAACCTGGTGGTCGGCGCGGCGGTGTTCGCCATCATCGTGGTCGTCCAGTTCGTCGTGATCACGAAGGGCGCCACGCGCATCAGCGAGGTCGGCGCGCGCTTCACGCTGGACGCCATGCCCGGCAAGCAGCTCAGCATCGACGCCGACCTGAACGCCGGCCTGATCGACGAGGAGACCGCGCGCCGCCGGCGCGAGGAAGTGGTGCGGGAGGCGGACTTCTACGGCGCCATGGACGGCGCGAGCAAGTTCATCCGCGGCGACGCCATCGCCGGCATCATCATCGTGCTGGCGAACATTATCGGCGGACTGGCCATCGGCATTCTGCAGCGCGGCATGACGATCCGCGAGGCGACCGATCTCTTCACGAAGCTGACCATCGGCGACGGCCTGGTCACCCAGGTCCCGGCCCTCGTCGTGAGCCTCGCGGCGGGCCTGATCGTCACGCGCAGCACGGCGCGCGCGAACCTCGGCAGGGATCTGGCCCGACAGCTCTTGTCCTCGCCGAAGAGCCTCTTCATTACGGCGGGTTTCCTGCTCGTGCTCCTGCCGTCGGGCCTGCCGGCGCCGGTGCTGCTGGCCCTCGCGGCGGCGTGCGGCGGCGCGGGCTGGCTCCTGGCGCGAGCGAAGCGGGAGGCCTCCGCGCCGGCGCCGGCGCCCCTGGACAAGACGCGCGAACCGGAGTCCGTGAAGGAGCGCGCCCTGGCGCTGGACCAGATCGAGATCGAGGTCGGGTACGGGCTCATCGACCTCGTGGAGGGCGCGGGCAAGCTGCCCGGGCGCATCGGCGCGATCCGGGAGAAGATCGCCATGGAGCTCGGCTTCGTGGCGCCCTCGGTGCGGATCAGGGACAACATGCGCCTGGAGCCTCGGCAGTACGCCGTCAAGCTCAGGGGCGTGCCGATCGCCCGGGGCGAGCTCGAGCCGGAGCGCTACCTGGCCATGGCGGCGCGCGACGACCTGGAGCCCCTGGCGGGCAAGGAGACCACGGATCCGGCGTTCGGCCTGAAGGCCGTCTGGATCGCGCGGCAGGACGTGGGGCGCGCCGAGGCGCTGGGCTACACCGTTGTCGATGCGACCAGCGTCATGGCGACGCACCTGGCGGCGTTGCTCAGGCGCCACGCGGCCGAGCTCCTCACGCGCGAGGAGGTCGCGGGGCTGATCGAGCGCCTCAGGCGGAAGTCGCCCGCCGTCGTCTGCGAGGTCGTCCCCGACCAGCTCAAGACGGGGCAGGTGCAGAAGGTGCTGCAGCTTCTGCTCCGCGAAGGGGTTTCCATCCGCGACCTGGAGACGATCTTCGAGGCCCTGGCCGACTGGGCGCCGCGCAGCAAGGATCCGGAGGTGTTGAGCGAATACGCGCGGCACGCCCTCGGCCGGGCGATCTGCAAAGGCCTCCTGGATGCGGAGGGCAGGCTGCACGCCGTGACGCTCGACCCCAACATGGAGGAGTTCATCGATCAGGCCATCGAACGCTCGGAGCGCGGGTCGAGCTTGGCGCTTAGCCCGGAGGTGGCGGCCGCGATCTGCGCCGAGGTCGGCGACAAGCTGATGGCGGTCGTCGCGCAGGGGCGCCCGCCCGTGGTGCTCTGCGCGCCGCAGATCCGTTTTCGGCTTCGCGCGCTGCTGGCGGCGCGGATCCCGGATGTCGCGGTATTGGCGCTGGGCGAGGTAGCTCCGGATGTGGAGGTTGTCGTGGCCGGCAATGCGGCGGTGAAGGTGTGAGGCCGCCGGGAGCGCCGCGCGCGGCGCCCCGGGGCAGGGAGGAAGCGCGTTGAATCTACGCAAGATCGAGGCTGAGTCGTACCGCGAGGCCCTGGCCAAGGTGCGCACGGCGTACGGGGACGATGCGCTGATCGTCGGCACGCGCACGTTCCAGCGCGGCGGCGTGCTCGGCCTCGGCGGCAAGCAGGTCGTCGAGGTCTATGTCACGGAGACCAAGACCCGGGCCGAGCGGCTCATGGAGCTGCGCGGGCAGGCGCCGCGGGCTTCGGCCGCCGCGCCCGCGGCGGGGCCTTTCGCGCCGGACGCGGCGGAGGCGCCGCCCGAGGCGCTCGCCGCATCCCCGCCCGGGCCCGCCGCGGCCGGACGGCCGGCCGCGGCGTCCGAACGCGCGCCGTCGGCGATCGATCGGCGTCTCAACGAGATCGGGCTCGCGCTGGAGCAGCTCAGCGGCGAGGTGCAGCACTTGCTCCGCCGGAGCGAGGGGCCGCCTTGGGGCCATCAGACCCTCGAGGAGGCGTACGCGCTCCTCAGAGAGCGCGATGTCGAGGATGATCTGGCACGGCAGCTCATCGCGCGCCTGGACCGCGCCGTCCTCCCCGAGGAGGGCATGGACGAGGCCGCCCTGCGGGGGTTCCTCGCGGCGCATATGGCGCGCTTCATCGAGGAGCTGGCGCCGCCTCCGGCGGCTCCCGCGGGGCGCGTCACGATTTTCGCGGGGCCGACGGGCGTGGGCAAGACCACGACGATCGCCAAGCTCGCGGCGCGGGAGCGTTACAGCTCGGGCCGGCACGTGGCCTTGATCACCCTGGACACCTTCAGGATCGCGGCGGTGGACCAGCTCAGGAAGTACGCCGACATCATCGGCCTGGAGCTCAAGGTGGCGACCGACCCGCCGGGGTTGCGGGAAGCCATCGACTCACTGGCGGCCTGCGAGCGCATCTTGATCGATTCGGCGGGCCGCAGCCCGGCGGACGAGCTGCGCCTGGGCGAGCTCACGGCCTTCGTGCGCGCCGCGCCCGAGGCGCAGGTCAGCCTGGTTTTAAGCGCCACCGCCAGCTCCAAGACGCTGCGCCGGTCGATCGACCGCTTCGCGCGGGTGGGTTTCCGCGACCTCGTGCTCACGAAGCTGGACGAGACCCAAGGTCGCGGCGTGATCCTCTCGGCCGTGGCCCATGCCGCGCGGCCCGTCAGCTTCTTGACCAACGGCCAAAACGTGCCCGACGACATCGAGGCCGCGGACCCGCAGCGCATCGCCGACTTGCTGCTCAACGGAGGCTAGCATGGATCAGGCGGCGCGGCTTCGAGAACTGGCGCGGCACGCACCCGGCCGCATCCGCGCCATCGCGGTGGCGAGCGGCAAGGGCGGCGTCGGCAAGACCAACATGTCCCTCGCCCTGGCCCTTTGTGCGCGGCGGGAGTACGGGCGCGTGCTGCTTTGGGATGCGGATTTCGGCTTGGCGAACTGCGACATTCTCCTGGACGTGGCCCCGGAGCGGACCATCGCCGATGTGCTGCGGGGCCGGGTTCCGCTGGAGGAGGCCATCACGAGCGGGCCGGGCGGCATCGATGTGCTGCCCGCGGGCTCGGGCGTCAGGGATGCGGTGGCGCCGGACGCCGCGCAGCGCGCGCGCCTGCGGGAAGTCTTCGAGCGCCTGCGGAGCGCTTACGAGGTGGTGGTGATCGACGGCGCCGCGGGCATCGGCGAAAGCGTCATCACCCTGGCGCGGTGGGCCGATGCGGTGCTGCTCGTGACGACGCCCGAAGTGCCGGCCGTGGCGGATGCGTACGCGACGCTCAAGGTGCTTTGTCAGGCGGGGAGGAACGCCGGGATTCATCTGCTCGTCAACATGGCGCGCGACGGCGCCGAGGCCGACAGGGTCGCCGCGCGGGTGCGAGCCGTGGCCGCGCGTTTCCTGGGCATGCAGCTCCCCATCGCGGGCTGGGTGCCGCTCGACCCCCATGTCGCCGAGGCGGTCAGGGCGCGGGTGCCCTTCGCGCTGGCGGCGCCGGGGTGTCCGGCGGCGGCGGCGATGGCCGCCGTGTGGGCGCGCATCGGCCCGAAGGATCCCGTTGCGGCGAAAGGAGGCGCATGAACGCGGCGCGGACGGCGGCATCCCGCGCCGCGCGGCGCGCGGCCTGCGCCGCGGGGCTGGCGGGGCTCGGCCTGGGGGCCGCGGCCGGCGCCTGGTTGGACCTGCCGCGGGAGCGGCTGTGGATGTCGGTTCTGTGGTGCGGCGCGGCCGCGCTCATCCTCGGGTGGGCGGCCGGGCACGCCGTGGGCAGGCTGCGACACGAGGCGCGGGCGCGCGCCGGCCCGCCGGGCGCGGGCGCATCACCGGAGAGGATTACGCAACGAGAGGACGGGGCTCCGCAGGGCGCCTAGCCCGGCGCGGCCCCCCGGACCAGGAGCGAAGAGAAGTGGTGGAGAAAAACGTTGCCGTGGTGAAGAGCAAGGAGCCGCGCGCCAGGCGCGCAAGGGCGAAGGCCGCCCCGCAGACGCAGGAGCAGATTCAGCACATGTGGGCGCGGTTCAAGGCGACGGGGGATCCGGAGCTGCGCAACCGGCTCATCGAGAAGTATCTCCCGCTGGTGAGGTACATCGCCGAACGGGTGCTGGCGAAACTGCCCCAGAACATCGAGTTGGATGATTTGACCAGCGCGGGCATCTTCGGGCTCATGGACGCGGTCAACGGCTTCGATCTGGCCCGGGGCGTCAAGTTCGAGACCTACTGCACGACGCGGATCCGCGGGGCGATCCTCGATGAGCTCCGGTCGCTGGACTGGGTGCCGCGCATCGTGCGCAACAAGGCCCACCGGATCGACCACGCCAAGACGGATCTGGAGGGGCGGCTCGGGCGGCCGCCGAGCGACCTGGAGATGCGGGAGGCGCTCGGGGTGTCGGCCGAGGAGTTCGAGGGGCTGATCGCCGATTCGCAGCCGCGCTCGATGTCGAGCCTCAACGACAAGGTCCGCGATGACCAGTCCCGCGGCGACGGCAGCCGCATGAGCATGCTCCCCGACCAGAACGCCGTCGACCCGGAGGAAGAGCTCCGGAAAAAGGAGGTCACCGAGTTCATGCTCAAGGGGGTCAGCCGCAAGGAGCGCCTGATCCTGCTCTTGTACTACTACGAGGATCTCACCATGCGGGAGATCGGGGCGGCCCTCAACCTCTCCGAGTCGCGCGTCTGCCAGCTGCACTCCCGCATCATCAGCCGCCTGAAGACGCAGCTCAAGAAACATCAAACGGAGCTTTTGAGTTGAAACGCGCGGAGAAGGAACCGCCCGTGAAGGAGCTTTTGTACCTCATCCCCGCGGCCGACCGCACTCCGGAAGGCCTCAGGCCGCACCTGGAGCGCCATCCCGAGATCCGCTTCGTGTCTTTCGCGGGCGTCGACCTCGGCGGCAACGACACCGACGAGCGCATTCCCGTCGGCCGATTCCTCGCCCGGATCGAGGATTACCTGGCAGCCGGCATCCAGACCGACGGATCGAGCGTCGTTCTGCCCGGCATCGCCGCGCTGAACGATTGCAAGGTCGATCTGACGGCGGACGCGGGCGCGGTTTGGTACGTCGACTACAATCATGAGTTCCCGGACCCTAGCTGCGGGCGGCCCGTGGGGACGCTGCGCATTCCGTCCTTCCTGAAGCACCGCGGCCGCCTGGTCGATTCCCGGGCGCTCTTGAAGAGCGCCATCGATTCCGCGCACCGCAGGTTCAAGGCGCTCATCAAGGCGCACCCCGCCGCGGCGCGCGCGGCGGGGATCGACCCGCGGGGCGTGGCGTCCGTCGAGATCTGCGCCGCGACGGAACTTGAGTTCTGGGTGCGGACGCCCAGGTCGACCGTCGCCACGGAGAAGCTCTCCGTGTCGCAGATCCTCCAGGAGTCCTACTGGAAGCGCACCAAGGGGGCGGTGCGCACGGCGTTGGAGCACGCCCTCATGGTGCTTGAGTCCTACGGCCTCGCCCCCGAAAAGGGCCACAAGGAGGTGGGCGGCGTCAAGGCCGTGCTGACCGGGGAGGGCGAATTCGACGACATCCTCGAGCAGTTGGAAATCGACTGGGCCTACGCCCCCGCCCTTCAGGCGGCGGACAACGAGCTCCTGGCGCGGATCATGATCAAGGAGACGTTTCGCCGGCACGGCCTGGAGGTGACCTTCATGGCCAAGCCCATCGACGGGGTGGCCGGCAGCGGCGAGCATACCCACCTGAGTGTCAAGGCCGTGATGCGCGACGGGACGTGGAAGAATCTCTTCGCCCCGGCCGACCCGCGCAAGGATTTCCTGAGCCCCTTCGGCTGGGGCGCCCTGATGGGGCTGCTCAAGAATTACGAGGCCATCGGCCCCTTCATCACGGCGTCCAACGACGCCTTCAACCGCCTGAAGCCGGGGTTCGAGGCGCCGGTGTGCATCGTCGCGTCCGTGGGCCACGAGGTGGGAATGCCCTCGCGCAATCGGACCGTGCTGGCCGGGCTCGTGCGGGACCTGGACAATCCCTTGGCGACGCGCTTCGAAATGCGTTCCCCCCATCCGCACAGCAACACGTTCCTGGGCGTCGCGGCTTTCTGCCAGGCCATGACCAACGGCGCGGCTTGGGCGGCGGGCAGCGGCGCGACGGCCAAGGAGCTGGAGGCCGGTTTCTCCAAGCGGCCCGGCGAGGCGCACCCCTACCTGGAGAAGGAGCGCGCCTATCGCAGCGAGGAGGACGTGTTCGAACACTATCGCCAGGAGGAGCGCGACCGCATCTTCGGGGCGCCGCCGGCGACGGTCTGGGAAACAATGGAGAACCTCCGCATTTACGCCGAGAAGACGAGCGTTCTCAAGGCCGACGGCGTTTTCACCGACGAGATCATCGCTTCCTACCGTGCGGCGGCGCTTCTGCGCTGGACCATGGAACTGTCCGATCGCATCGTTCCCGAGAACGCCAAGATCGTCCGGTCCTGCGTGCGCATGGCGGGGGAGAACCGCCTGGACGCCGAGCGCTGGAGCCGCATTCAGGTCTTGAAGGACGACCTGACCCGCGACAACCACGGCCGCGTGTCGGTCTTCACGCGAATCCGGGAGGCGGCGGCGGCGGGCGCTTACGCGGAGGTGTCGCGCCTGCAGCTCGAGATGGCGGCTCTGATGAAGGAGCTGACGGACCTGTACCAGCTTTACCGCCGCAACGTGGAATGAGCCGCCGGCCTAAACCTCGCCCCGCAGGTACGCCCGGCGCAACCCTTCTGGGAAGCGTTCGATCGCGTACCTGAGCGTGGTGCGGGGCATGGCGGGCAAATGGCGCCGCAGGAACGCCTCTTCGGCGGCGCGGTCGCGTTTGCCGACCTCCCGGAGCATCCAGCCCGTCGCCTTGCGGATCAAGTCCTCGCCGTCGCCCAGGAGCAGGGCGGCAATGGCGAGCGTGTCGGCGAAATCGCCGCGGCGGATGAAGGCGTGCGTGGCCACGATGGCGATGCGGCGGGTCCAGAGCCGCGGCGAGCGCGCCCATGCGTAGAGCGGCGCTCGGTCGCGGTCGACGAGGTGCTCGCCGGCGATGCGCGGCGCCGTGAGGTCCACCAGATCCCAGTTGTCGACGCGGGCGAGATTGCGGACGTAGACGGCATAGACGCGGGCGCGTTCTTCCTCGGAACCCGCCGCGAAGCGCTCGGCGAGGATGAGCAGGGCCGCCAGGCGCGCCTCGTGGTACGGCGAAGCCAGGAGGCTTTCCACGGCACCCTCGGAAAGGCGCAGGTGCCGCCGCGCTAGCGCTCTGAGCTCGGGGACGGCGATGCCGAGAAAACGGTCGTTCTCGGCGTACTGCCCGGGGCCGCGCTTGAAGAACCGGGCCAGATGGGCCGCCTTGGCCGGATCGGCGCGGGCCCGGAGCGCGGCGCGGAGCGCCGCGGCGGAAGGGGATCGGGGCGCGGTGGTTCGCATGCCCCAAACATGCGCCCTGAAGGGGCGCGGTTCAAGAGGGCGCCGGGCACGGCGCCGCCCCGCGCGGCACGCGCGCTCGGCGGGGAGCGGCCGCGGGGCCGGCGTGCGCCCGGCGGCGGCTCAACGGCGGCGCGCGTCGTGCGCCCGGCAGAAGGGACAGCCGCGCTCGACGCGGCGCATAACCCGGGCGAAGGCGCTGTTCGGGAAGCGACGCTTGGCGATGCACAGGGGGCAGAGCGCGCAGACCGCCGCCAGGAAGCGCGTGAGGGGGGAAGCCGGCGTCATGGCTGCAGCCTCCGCGTCTTGTCGCCGAGGAGCGCCGCGAGAATGTCGCCGCGGGGGAAAGAGTGGCCGAGGTGCTGGCGGAAGCCCTCGGCGTAGGGGGCGCCGATCAGCGCGCCGCGCGCGGCGCTCCAATGCTTCATGGTCTCGATGTAGGCGTCGATGCCGTGGTGCTTCCTGAGCCACTCGCGCTGGCTGGCGTGGCAGGCGAGCATCGCCGTCTTCGTGTCCATCGTCAAGCTCACGTCCACGACGAACATGGGCTCCACCGGTCTTCCGAAGTAATCGGTCAGCTCGATGGGGTCGGCGTAGAGGAGGTACGGCACTTTCGCCAGGGGCGGCGCGGCCTCGGGGCGGCCCGTGGCGTAGAGCGGCACCGGCGCGCTGAAACAGGCATCGCGCACCAGCGCGCTGGCCATCTCGTGGTCGACCATGTAGTCCTGGGGCGAGGCCGTGAAGACGACGTCGGGGGCGACGCGGCGCAGGAGCTCCGCGGTCTCGCGCCTGAGCTCGTCGCGGAAGTCGACCTCCAGGTCGTGGCATCCGAGGCATACGTAGCGGGCGCCGAGCAGCGCGGCGGCGGCGGCGGCCTCGGCCGGGCGGATCCGGCCGATCTCTTCGCGGGTGTGGGTGGCGCTGCCGCAGTCGCCGTTGGTGAACGTCGCGAGGGTGAGCTCGTGGGCGGGGGCCAGGAGCGCGAGGGTGCCCCCCATCAGGAACTCGATATCGTCCGGGTGCGCGTGAATGGCGAGAATCCGCACGCTTCCTCCCTGGCGGTGCCGCACCTGCAGTGTACCGGCCGGCGGCCGCAGGCCGCAAGGCCGCGCCCAAGCGGCACCGCAACGCTGAAGAATGAGGATTCTTCGCGTTGAGGTGAAGACCCAGCGCTGAAGAATGAGGATTCTTCGCGTTGAGGTGAAGACCGCCCGGGAGCGGGCGCGATGTTGCGGCGCGGAGGCTCCCGTGTGAACATGGGAGCGGCAAGGCGCAGTGCCCGGGAGGAAGCGCATGAAGATCACGATCGAATATTGCTCGATGTGAGGCTACGAGCCGCGCGCCGCCGGTCTGGCGGCGAAGATCAAGAAGGCGACGGGTATCGTCCCGGAATTGAAAAAGTCGTCGGGCGGAGCGTTCGAGGTCCGCAAGGATGGCGCTCTGATTTTCTCGAAGCTCGAGGCCGGACGCTTTCCCGAGGACGATGAGGTGCTCAAGCAGCTTGCGTGAAGGCAGCCGTGGGTTCTAGGGCCGAGAGGGACGCGCGCGGCAGGCGGCGCCCCCGGGTGTTTGCGAGGCCTTCCGGACGGGCCGCCGCCCTGCGCCGCGCGCGCGGGGCGCCGTTCTGGGCCGCTTCCCTGGCGCTCCACGCCGCGGCCGCGGCGGTACTCGCCCAGGTGGTTTGGCGGTGCGAGCAGGTCGAGGCGCCCGAAGTCGTCCTGACCCTGGCGCTGACACCCGCTCCGGCGCCGCCCGCCTACCTCCCCGAGGCGAAGCGCAACAGCGTTAGACTGCCGGCGCCGCCCGCCGATCCGCCGCTCAAGGCGCCCGCGCGCCGGGCGCGCCGGATCAAGGAGGTCGTGCCGGTCATCCCGCGGGGAACCGATGTCGCCGGCATCACCGCCGATCTCAGGGACCTGGCGGCGATCGCGGCGCTGCCGGCCGCCTCGAAAGCGGCGCCGGCGGAAGAAGCGCCGCCGTCCGGTCGCGCTTCGCCGCCGGCGATCGGTGCGCCGGCCGGCGAGGGCGCGGGTTCGGGGTCCGGCGCGATCGCGGCGGGCGGCGAAGGGGGCGGCGCCGGCGGCGAAGCGGCGGCGGCCGCCGGCGCTTCCGGAGAAGTCGCGGAGGCGCCGGCCGCGGGCGGCGCGGCGGGGTCCGGCGCGGAGGCGTCGGGCGGCGGCTTCGCCCAGATCTACGGCGTCGGCGAAATCGACGAGGCGCCGGCGCGCACGCGCTACGTCCCGCCGGAGTTCCCGTCCTCGGCGCGGCTCCGCGGGTTCGTCGGTTGGGTCCGCCTCGTCTTCGTGGTCACGGCGACGGGGAGCGTCGAGGACATCGTGGTCGCGGAACTGCACGGCGCGGATGACTTCGCGGAGGCGGCGCGCGCGGCGGCGGCGCGCTGGGAGTTCCGGCCCGGGCGCCTCAACGGGCGCGCCGTGGCGGTCAGGTGCAGCGTCAAGATAACCTTCAGACCCCAGGAGGCGTGAGCGCGCCGGCGCCCCTCTTGTCAAACCGGGTTCCGTTCCGTACTATCCCGCTTCCCGAGGGCGCCGCGTCGGCCTCACCGCGGTGCGCGGCGGCGCGACGTTCCGGAGAGCGGCGGGAGGCGGCGTGCGGAGCGAGGAATTGAACGACGCGCAGCGCGAGGCGGTGGCGGCCACCGAGGGGCCCGTGCTGGTGCTTGCGGGGGCGGGCACGGGCAAGACGCGCGTCATCACGCACCGCGTGGCGCGGCTCATCGGCAACAGCGTGCCGCCGGCCGATGTGCTCGCCGTGACGTTCACGAACAAGGCCGCCCGGGAGATGCTCCAGCGCCTTCGCGGGATGCTGGGCGGGAAAAAAACCGCCGGCGGCCCCACGGTGTGCACGTTCCACCGGTTGGGCTTGACGATTCTGCGGGAGCACGCCGAGCGTGCCGGCCGCCGGCCGAACTTCTCGATTTACGACCCCTCCGACAGCGCCGGCGTCGTGCGGGATGTGCTGGCGGAACTGGTCGCTCCCGACGGGGCGGCCGATCCGGAGATGCTCCAGCGGGTGCTCAGCGCCCACAAGAACGCGGGGAACGCCGTGGAGCCCGGGGACGCCTTCTTCGCCCGGCTGCTGGAGCGCTACGAGGGCGACCTGGCCGCCCGCAACGCCTTCGATCTGGACGACCTGATCCGCTGGCCTGTCAGGCTTCTGGCCGACAAGGACCTCAGGCGCGCCTACCACCGGCGCTACCGCTACATCCTGGTGGACGAGTACCAAGACACCAATCAGGCGCAGTACGAGCTGCTCCGGCTCCTCGTCGGACCCGCGCGGAATATCTGCGTGGTCGGCGACGACGACCAGAGCATCTACCGCTTCCGCGGCGCGTGCCGCGACAAGATTCTGAATTTCAAGCGCGACTTCCCCGGCGCCAAGGTCGTCAAGCTCGAGGAAAACTACCGCTCGACCAACGCGATTCTGCAGGCCGCGAACGCGGTGATCGCCCGGAGCGCGAAGCGCCACGCCAAGCGCCTGTACAGCCGCCTGGGCGAGGGCGGCCGAGTTCGCTGCCTGGAGTACGCCGATGCCACGGCGGAAGCCGAGGGCATCGTGGACGAGATCCGGGAGCGGAGAATGCTGGGCGGCCTGAAGCTCCACGACGCGGCGATCCTGCTGCGGTCGATCCACCAGGCGCGCGTTTTCGAGGAGCGCCTGCGCTTCCGCGACCTGCCCTACACGCTCTCGGGCGGGAAGTCGTGGTTCGATCGCAAGGAGGTGCGGGACACCGTCGCGTACCTGCGCCTGGTGGTCAACCGCAGCGACGATGCGGCTTTCCTGCGGGTCGTCAATTTCCCGCGCCGGGGCGTCGGCGAGAAGGCTGTCGCCGCCTTGGTGCGCGCGGCCCGGGAGCGCGGGCGGGGGTTGAGCGAAGTCATCGAAAGCCTCGAGGACGTCGCGGGCATCGCGGCGGGAGCCAAGGCGGCCCTGGCGGAGCTGGCCGGGCACCTGGCGGCGGCGCGGAACGTGCTGGAAGCCGGCCGCGTGGTCGAGGGCGCGCGGCTTCTCATGGAGCGCATCGGGTACCGCGAGGCGGCCATCGCGCTCTATCCCGATCGCGCCACGGGGGAGCTCAGGGCGAAGGCGGTGGAAGCGGTGCTCTTCGCCCTCAAGGATTTCGTGCGCAAGGAGCCCCGCGGCGATCTGGCCGAGTTCCTGCGGCGCATGAGCCTCGACAACGAGGCGGAGCGCGGCGAGGAGGAGCGCCGCGAGGGCCTGAACCTGATGACGCTCCACAGCGCCAAGGGCCTCGAGTTCGACACGGTGTACATCCCGGGTCTGGAGGAGGGGATTCTGCCCCACGAGAAGTCCATCGCCGAGGACGACGACGAGGCCGTCGAGGAGGAGCGGCGGCTGCTCTACGTGGGCATGACGCGGGCCCGCCGGTCGCTGACGTTCAGTTTCTGCGCCTCCCGCGCCCGGCGGGGCGGAGAGGACGAACCGGAGCGCTCGCGCTTCTTCGCGGACATTCCGCCCGATCTGCTCGTGATCGGCGACCCCATGGAACCGGACCGGGTTCTCGCGCCGGACGAGGGTCTGACCTACTTCCGCAGACTCCGGGCCGCGCGGGCGGCGCAATCCGAGCGGTCCGGAGGGGGCGGCTGAGCGCCGAACCGCGCCTACTTGTCATCATCCCCAACTTCTTGCCGGATAATTCCGCAAGCGGGATGGCCACGGGGACCGGTTTTCGTTTGCTGAC
>MWEK01000007.1 GCA_002070955.1 Planctomycetes bacterium ADurb.Bin069 | reverse complement strand
TGGCGGTCTCGGACCACCCTGGCCGCCGCGATGGGTCAACTCCAAACCGGCGCCATCAGCGCGGGGTCGGCCCGCGGGCAGGAGCCGGACTCGGCCCAGGCGATTCACGAGGACTTCGCACGCCAGTATTACGAGCTTGAGAAGACCCGCCTGGAGCGGCTGGGCAAGCTCGCCGCCCGGCAGGAGCCCGCGGCGGCGGCGGCGACCTATGAGGACCTCTTCCGCCTGGCCAGCGCCGCCAACATGTTCAAGGAGGCGGAGCCCGCCGCCCTGACCGTGGTTCGCGGCGGCAGCCCGTCGCACGTCGTCTCCACCCTGGCGCACCTGGTGGCGATCATCGCCCAGGCGGACCGCGGCGCTTACGAGGACTCGCTGGCGTCCCTGAAGACCGCGGTTGAGAAGGCCGCTCAGGAGGGCGAGACCGCGCTGCATCCGGAGGAGATCATCAGCAGCGCCGACGCCTATTACCAGCGCTTGATTCACGCCGACCAGATCCCGGTCGCCCTCAAGGCGTTCAGGTTCAGCTTCGAGCACGCCCGGCAGCCCGCCGTCAAGGAGTTCCTGGGCGAGCGTCTGAAGCGGCTGGAGATGGTCGGCAAGCCCGCGCCGGCGGTTCGCGGCGTCGACCTGGACGGCAAGCCGTTCGACCTGGCCGCTCTCAAGGGCAAGGTCGTGCTCATCGAGTTCTGGGCGAGCTGATGCCCGCCCGCCGAGACCCAGCTTGAACACTTCCAGGAGGCGGTGGACCCCCGCAAGGACCGGGGGCTCGCCGTCGTCGGCGTCAACCTGGACACGCTCCAGGAAAAGGGACTCAAGCAAAGAACGAGGGGGCGCCCGGGCGCGGGACGGTCGTCTATGACCCGCTCGATTTCCTGGCGCTGGCGCATCTGCCCGAACCTCGGGAGATCCGGCTTCGGTACTACGGTGCGGCGTCCTCGACGGCGCGGGGGGAGGAAAGGGAGGCTCGCGGAGAATGAGACCCAGGCGGCGCGGAACGGTCACCATAGCCCAGTAAGAGGGGGCAGGAGGGCTTGACCGCATAGGGCCGCCGGGGTATCTTGCGGCCCTGCAAGATGGAGGTTTCGTCCTAGAACCCGGCCGTGTCTTGGAGTTGTGTAGAACGACCATGGGTATTCAAGCGCTGATTCGCATCCTTCTTCCGAGGGAGGAACACTGGTACGACATGCTCGAGGAGATTGCCGGCCTCAGCCACGAGGCGGCGAAGGCGCTCCTGCTGTTCAAGGAGCGGCCCGCGAGCGAGGTGCAGGCCACGGTCCAGGCGCTTGAGCACAAGGCCGACGACGTGGTGCGCCGCATGGGAAACGCGCTGGCGCGCACCTTCGTGACGCCCATCGACCGGGAGGACCTCCACCGCCTCACCGGAGAACTCGACGACGCCATCGACCTGATGAACTTGTCGGCGCGCGTCTTCGCCCTGTTCCGCCTCGAGCGGCCGACGCCGCCCATGGTGGAGTTGATGGTGCGGCTCGAGCAGGCGACGGCGGTGCTGGCGGGGGTGGTGCCGAACCTGCGCAAGCACCGCTTCGCGCGGCTCATCGACGAAACCCGGCGAGTGCGCGCCATCGAGAAGGAAGCCGACGCCATCTACCGGGAAGCGATCAGCGCGCTGTTCCAGGAGACGCACACGGACTTCCGCGAGATGTGGAAGCAGAAGGAAGCGCTCGACCACCTCGAGGCCGCCGTGGACCACTGCGACAACGTGGGAGACCTGCTCTCCAACCTGGCCGTGAAACATGGTTAGCCTGCTGGTCGCGGTGGTCGTGATGGCCATCGTTTTCGATTACATCAACGGCTTTCACGATGCGGCCAACGCCATTGCCACGGTGGTCTCCACCGGGGTGCTGCCGATTCGCACAGCGGTGCTGCTTGCCGCGGTGCTGAACTTCGCCGGCGCGGTGACGGGCACGGCGGTGGCGAAAACGGTGGCCCAGGGTTTTGCCGACCCGGCCCAGGTTACGCAGACGGTGGTGCTGGCGGCGTTGCTGGGCGCGTCGGCCTGGAACCTCGTTACCTGGTGGTTCGGCATCCCGTCGTCCTCCACGCACGCGCTCATCGGCGGGCTCGCCGGGGCGGTGGTGGCGCACGCGCGTCTGGGCGCCTTCAACTGGACGGCGCTGGGCGAGAAGGTGTTGCTGCCCCTGGTGGTGTCGCCGGCGCTGGGTTTCGCCTTCGCCTTCTTCTTGATCATCGGCCTGCTCTGGGCCCTCCTCCGGGTGCGGCCGGCGGCGGTGCAACGGAACTCGCGGCGCCTGCAGCTTGTGTCGGCGAGTCTCATGGCCTTCAGCCACGGCAGCAACGATGCGCAGAAGTCGATGGGCATTATCACCCTGGCGCTGCTGGCCTTCGGCGCGGCGGGCCACCACCTGCCGGGGTGGATGCCGGAGTGGGTGATGCCGGCGGGCGACACGGTGCCGGTATGGGTGATCATCGTGTGCGCGGCGGCCATAGCCCTAGGCACGGCGGCCGGCGGCAAGCGCATCATCAAGACGATGGGCACGAGGATCATCCGCATCACGCCGCTGCAGGGCTTCGCGGCCGAGACAGCGGGGGCGCTGACCATTCTCGGGGCCAGCCGCCTGGGCATCCCGGTGTCCACGACCCACTGCATCAACGCCGCTATCATGGGGGCGGGCGCCGCGAAGCGGCTCTCGGCCGTGCGCTGGGGCGTGGCCGCGAATATCGTCGTGGCCTGGGTTATCACCCTGCCCATGGCCGGGGCCGTGAGCTGGGCGGCGATGAAGGCGCTGGAGCTGTTAGGCTGACGCGGCCAAGCCCGCGACAAGATCGCCCACCGTCTGCCGGGCGTCTCCGAAGAGCAGCATCGTGTCTTCCCGAGTGTAGAGAGGATTAGGAACGCCCGCATAGCCCGGCGCCGCATCCAGGTTGCAGATGACGATCTGCCGCGCCGCCGCCACATCGAGGATCGGCATGCCGTAGATCGGGGTTCCTTCCGCCGTGTTGGCGGCCGGATTGATCACATCGTTCGCGCCGATGGCTACCGCGACATCCGCCGAGGGGAAGAGAGGGTTGGCGGCCTCCATCTCGATGAAGCGCTCGTAGGGGATTTGCACCTCGGCCAACAACACGTGCATGTGTCCCGGCATGCGCCCCGCGACGGGGTGAATGGCGAAGCAGACTTCCTTGCCCGCCTCCTCGAGGCGGTCGAAAAGGGCCTTGACCTGCTGTTGCGCCTGCGCGACGGCCATGCCGTATCCGGGCACCAAGATCACCTTCGCCGCGTTTCGCAGGGCAGCGACGGCTTCGGGCAGCCCCGGCCGGGCGCGGGGCTCGGCCGCGGGCGGCGGCGCTTCGGGCGGAGGGGCGGATTCGGGCGGAGCCGCCGTGGTGGTGCGTCCGGCGAGGATGTCGCCGATATGCCGGTTCATGGCGCGGCACATGATCTGCGTCAGCACCAGGCCGGAAGCGCCGACGATTCCGCCCACCGCGACCAACACGAAATGCCGCAGCGCGAAGCCCGCAAAAGCGGCGGCGACGCCTGACAGGGAGTTCAGCAGCGAAATCGCGATGGGCATGTCCGCCCCGCCCACGCGCAGAACGACGAGCGTGCCGGCGGCCAGAGCCACGAGGCCCAGGCAAGTCGACACGCAGCGCAAGCCGCTGTCGGGCAGAAGGGCCGTGCAGACCAGCCCCGCCAGCAAGAGCAAGGCCAGGACGCTGTTGGCGGCCGGCATTCCGGACCAGCGCAGGGGGCGCTGCGGCATCAAGCGGGCCAGCTTGGCGGCCGCCACGAGGCTGCCGCTCAAGGTGGCCGCGCCGACGACGATTCCCAATCCGGCGGCCAGGCGCACGGCCGGCTCCCCCGGCCCTTCAAGGGCGCGCAACTCCAGCCAGGCCACGCAGGCGGAGGCGCCGCCGCCGAACCCGTTCAGGAGCGCCACCATCTCGGGCATCTGGATCATGCGCACCCGCAGCCCCAGCGCCAGGCCGAAGACGGCGCCCGCCGCCAGCGCTCCCCAGACCCAACCCGCCGCCAGCAAGTTCTGCTCCACCAGCGTCAGGGTGATGAAGACGGCCATGCAGAAGGCGCTCAGGTAATTGCCCCACACCGCCGTCCGCGGCGAGCTCATCCACCGGATCCCGAGGAGGACTCCGCCGACCGCCAGGAACGCGAGCGCCTGCGTTAAGCTGATGCCCGTCTCGAAGCCGCCCGTCACGTCACCTCTCCTTCCGCGAAAACATGCGCAGCATCCGTCCGGTGACCACGAAGCCGCCGACCACGTTCACGGCGGCCAGAACCGCCGCCGCGGCCGCAACGGCGCGGTGGCCCGCTTCCATCGCATGGCCGAGGACCACCATGGCGCCCAGGACCGTGATGCCGGACAGCGCGTTCATGCCGGACATGAGCGGCGTGTGCAGCAGCCGGGGCACTTCCTTCAACAGCTTGGTTCCCACCAAGGTGGATACGCACAGGATTCCGATCAAGATCCAGCCGCTCATGCCCGCACCTCGTTTTCGGCGGTCGCCATGGCCGCTAAAGTGCCCGCATGCAGAATCTTTCCGTCGCGGGTGACCAGCGTGGAGGCCACGATGTCGTCGCTCGCGTCCAAGGGCAGTTTGCCGTCGGCGGCCAGATAGAACAGGAAATGCTGCAGGTTGCGGACGAACATCCAAGTCGCGGAGCGCGCCATTTGGCCGGGGATGTTCTTGATGCCGATGATCGTCACCCCGTGATGCGTCACGGTGTCGTCGTGCGCGGTGCAAGCGCAGTTGCCGCCCTGGTCGATTGCAATGTCCACGATGACCGAGCCGGGGCGCATCGCGGCCACCGCCGCCTCGTCCACCAGCAACGGCGCGACCTGGCCGGGCACGAGGGCCGACAGAATCACCATATCAGCCGCCTGAACCGCCGGGCGCAGGACCTCGCGTTCGTGAGACAACCAACGTTCCGGAAGCGCCCGGGCGTAGCCGCCGGCGCCGAGCGCCTCTTCGGGCGGAACGTCGGTGGGCAGCGGCTTGGCGCCCAGGCTGGCAGCCTGGTCCAGCGCTTGCGGCCGAATATCCGAGGCCGTCACCACGGCGCCCAGCCGCCGCGCAGTGGCGATGGCCTGCAAGCCCGCCACGCCGGCGCCGACCACCAGCGCCTGCGCCGGCGGAATCACTCCGACCGCGGTGCCCATCAACGGCATGAAGGACTTCATCAGGTTGGCGGCCATGAGGACGGACTTGTAGCCGGCCACGGTGCTCATCGAGGTCAGGGCATCCATGGACTGAGCGCGGGAAATGCGCGGGATGCCATCCAACGTCAAGGCCGTGATGCCGCGGTCGCGGAGCATCCGCACCATGGCGTGGTTGTCGGGCGCGGCCGGGTGCAGGAAGGCGATCAGAATCTGGCCGGGGCGCATGAGCTCGATCTCGTGCCGGCCGTGCCGCGAACTGAAGCGCGGCTCCTTCACTTTTAGAATGATATCGGCGCGCCCGTAAAGCTCCGCGGCCTCCGCGCACAGCTCCGCGCCGGCTTGGAGGTACTCCGCATCGGCGGCGTCGCATCCGGCGCCCGCGCCCTGTTCCACCAGAACCCGCGCGCCTTCCTTACCGAGATTGCGCACCGTTTCGGGCAGCGCGGCGACGCGCGCCTCCCGCGGCATGATTTCCCGCGGAATTCCCACCGTCAATCCCGACAATTTCATGGTTTTCTCCTGCTGTGCCGCTTGGGCGCCCGCCCGGTGTCCGGAAACATTTTTCGGGCGTCCACCCAGAAATCGAGGCTCTCGAGCACGACGGAGGTCTCGGAATCCATCACGCCCGGCACGGTCGAGAGTTCGTTGGTGACGAAATCCACCAGCACCGGGCGCGAGGGCGCCAAGATCACGGCGACCAGGTCGTAGTGGCCGGTCACGACCATCGTGGTCAGGACCGAGGGCAGCTTGGCGATCCGCTCGGCGCATTGGGTGAGGCGGCGCCCGTCCAGTTTCACGCTCACGATGGCCAGAAAGGCCTCGGGCTGGCTTTCCAGATTGACCTGCGCGGAAATGCGCAGCGCGCCGCCGCCGATGAGCCGTTTCAGCCGTTGGCGCACGTTGCCTTCGGAGATGCCCAGGCGCCGGGCGAGTTCGCGGTTCGACAAGCGGCCTTCGCGACCCAAATAATACGCGATGCTCTTATCAACGGCATCAAAATTACGCAATGCGCTCATTGCGGATCATCATACTACGTACTTGGCCATACTCAAGCCTTTTTCCCCTCCGGGCGGGCGCCGGCCGGCGCCCGCGGCGTCTCTTGACCCGGGGACGGACCCCGGCCGCCGCCCTTGGGCTTCCACGCCGGACCCATCGGGGTGCCTCCGGGGCGCCGTTCCGCGCGCGGTCGCCGAGGCCCGCGAACCCGAGGGTGGGAAGCGGGCGGCCGCGGCGCAGCGCCGCCGGCGCCTTATGGGGCGCCCGCGGAGGCGGTTCCTTCGCGCCGCACCCGCGGGCTTGACGCTCCCGCCGCCGCGCCCTACGATCCAACTAGTGGAGCTTGTCTTATAGATGGCGCGGCTTGCCGGCGGGAGGAGAATGCGCATGTCTGTCAACGGGAAAACGGCGGGGTTGCTCAAGGACGCTCTGGAAGGGAGGCCCATCGAAAAGGCGGAGGCGGCCTTCCTGCTCGCCTTGCCGGAGGACTCGCTGGAAGCCGCTCTGCTTCGCGCCGCGGCCACCACGATCAACCGCCGCCGGTTCGGCAACGGCGGCCTGCTCCTGGGTCAGATCGGAGTGGACATGGCGCCCTGCGAGGGGGACTGCGCCTTCTGCTTCTTCGCCAAGTCGCATACCACCGTCCAGCCGGCGCTCCTTTCGGTGGAGGAGATCGCCGCGCGCTGCGAGCGCTTCGCCCGCGGCGGGGCGCGGGGCGTTTTCCTGATGACCATGCACCGCTTCGGGTTCGAGTGGTTCCGGGATCTGTGCGCGGAGCTGCGCGCCCGCATTCCGCCGCAACTGGAGATCCTGGCCAACGTGGGCGACGTCGCGGCCTCGCAGTTGCGCGAATTCAAGGCCGCCGGCGTCGCCGGCGCCTACCACGTCTGCCGCCTGCGGGAAGGCCTCGATTCCTGCATGAATCCCGCCGCGCGCCGGGCGACCATCGAACGGATTATCGACGCCGGGTTGGCGTGGTACAATTTGTGCGAACCGGTGGGCCCGGAGCATACTCCCGCGGAACTCGCCGAGCAGTTGTGGCTCGGCGTGGACCTGCCGTGCGTCCAGCACGGGGCCATGCAGCGCTTCCCGGTGCCGGGTTCGCCCTTGTACCGCCACGGGCAGGTCAGTCTGCCCCGGTTGGGGCAAATCGTGGCGGTGGCGGCCCTGGCGACCATGGGCAAGGAGCACGTGAAAAGCATCGCCGTCAACGTCTCGAACCTGGTCGGGCTGTTCAGCGGCGCCAACGCCTTCTTTCCCGAAGGGGGGGAGCCCGAGGGGCGGCCGGAGGAATCGGCGTCGCCCAAGGAGGGGTTCACCACCGCCCTGTGGCGGCAGAGCAGCGAGATCACCACGGCGGATTGCCGGGAGATGCTGGCGGCGGCCGGCTTCTCGCACCTCATGGACACCGCGGGTAGGCCCACGCAGCCGCTGAGCGCGCCTCCCCGCGAGGGAGCCTGAGCGGTGGCGGCGCCGTCGGCCGATTGCCCCTGCGCCGGCGCCACGCTGCACAAGTTCGTGCAGCCCGCAGTTCTGACGGTTTTGGCCCAAGGCCCGCTGTACGGCTACCGGATAGCGGAGAGAGTCGCGCGGCTGCCCATTGTCAAGGACCGCAAGCTCGACGCGACCGGCCTCTATAGGACGCTCAAGACCATGGAGCGCCGCGGCTTGATCCAGGGGCAATGGTCACGATCCGAAGTGGGGCCGGATCGACGGCTCTATCTCCTGACGAGGGGGGGAGAGGAATGCCTGCGCCGGTGGGTGGCGACGCTGCGGGAACACCGCGAAGCCGTGGGCGACCTCCTGGTCAACGTGCGGCGGGCGTGCGCCCGCCTGGAGCCCTCGGCCGCCGGCAAGCCCGCGCGCGGCCGCCGGGAAAGGGCCTGTTGTCGCGGCGCGGGCGGCCGCGCGGGAGAGCCTGAATGAGCCTGACCGAAAGGGTCGCGCGCCTGAGGCGCCAGAGCCTCGAGGCGGTCCCGGAGCTGTCGCCCGAGCGCGCCCTCCTGATGACCGAGTTCTACGCCGCCCTGCGGGACGCGCCGCCGGCGCCGGTCGAGCGGGCGCTCGCCTTCAAGCACCTCATGGAGCGCAAGACGATCTGCATCAACGCCGGCGAGCTGATCGTGGGGGAGCGCGGCCCCGGCCCGAAGCAGACCCCGACCTATCCGGAGCTCTGCTGCCACAGCCTGGAGGACCTGGAGACGCTGGACAGGCGCGAGAAAATCCCCTTCAAGGTGAGCGCCGAGACGCGCGCGGCCTTCCGGGACCGGATCATTCCCTTCTGGCGGGGCCGGTCGATGCGCGAGCGGATCTTCGCCCGCATGACGGAGGCCTGGAAGGCCGCCTACGAATGCGGCATGTTCACCGAGTTCATGGAGCAGCGCGCCCCCGGCCACACGGTGCTCGACGACAAGATCTACCGGAAAGGCATGCGCGGTTTCAAGGAGGATATCGCCGCCGGCCTGGCCGCCCTCGAGGCGGACGGCGACCCGGCCGCGGAGGAGAAGCGCGCGGAGCTGAAGGCCATGGACATCTGCGCGGACGCGCTTGTCGCCTTCGCGCGCCGGCATGCCGAGAAAGCCCGGGAACTGGCGGCCGCCGAGCCCGATCCCGTCCGTAGGCGCGAGCTGGCCGAGCTGGCGGCCGTCTGCGAGCGCGTCCCCGCCGAAGCGCCCCGCACGTTCCGCGAAGCGCTCCAGCACTACTGGTTCGTCCACCTGGGAGTCATTACCGAGCTCAACCCCTGGGACTCCTTCAACCCGGGGCGGCTCGATCAGCACCTTTACCCCTTCTATGCGCGAGGGCTCGCCGACGGATCCTTGACCGAGGACGCCGCCCGCGAACTCCTCCAGTGCTTTTGGATCAAGTTCAACAACCAGCCCGCGCCGCCCAAGGTCGGCGTCACCGCGGCCGAGAGCGGCACCTACACCGACTTCGCCCTCATCAACACGGGCGGACTCACGTCCGCCGGCGACGACGGCGTGAACGACCTGACGTACCTGATCCTCGACGTGATCGAGGAGATGCGGCTCCTGCAGCCGAGTTCCTGCCTGCAGCTCAGCAAAAAGAACCCCGACCGCTACCTCAAGCGCGCGGCGAGGATCATCAGGACCGGCTTCGGCCAGCCCTCCATCTTCAACGCCGACCTCGTCATCCAGGAAATGCTCAGGCAGGGCAAGTCGCTGGAGGACGCGCGCGGCGGCGGGACGAGCGGCTGCGTGGAGACGGGCGCCTTCGGCAAGGAGAACTACAACCTCACGGGCTACTTCAACCTTCCCAAGGCGCTCGAACTGGCGCTCCACGACGGCCGGGACCCGCGCACGGGCCGCGCCATCGGGCCGGCGACGGGCGACCCGGAGAAGTTCGCGGCGTTCGACGACTTGTACGCGGCGTTCGAGCGGCAGGTCGCGCACTTCGTCGACCTCAAGCACGCGGGCAACTGCGTCATCGAGGAGCTCTTCGCGACCCGCCTGCCGGCGCCGTTCCTGTCGCTCCTCATCGATGACTGCATCGCCGCGGGGAAGGACTACCACGCCGGCGGCGCCCGGTACAACACCGCCTATATCATGGGCGTCGGCCTGGGCTCGGTGACGGATGCGCTGGCGGCCGTGGACCACCACGTGTTCCGGGAGCGCTCGTGCGGGATGGGCGCCCTCCTGGAGGCGATGCGAGCGGACTTCGTCGGCCACGAACGCCTGCGCGGCCTGCTCCTCAATCGAACCCCCAAGTACGGCAACGACGACGACCGCGCCGACGC
Source organism: Planctomycetes bacterium ADurb.Bin069 (assembly GCA_002070955.1). Taxonomy (GTDB): domain Bacteria; phylum Planctomycetota; class UBA8108; order UBA8890; family UBA8898; genus UBA8898. The sequence continues at coordinate 155,829 of MWEK01000007.1, read as the reverse complement.
GATCATGCGCCGCGTCTTCGAGACGTACTTCCGAGCCATCGACGGCCGGGAGAACACCCGCGGCGGCAAATACCACATCGATCTCCTGCCGACGACCTGCCACGTGTACTTCGGGTCGGTCATGGGAGCCATGCCGGACGGAAGGAAGGCCGGAGAGCCGCTCTCGGAGGGCATCTCGCCGGTCCAGGGCGCCGACCGGCACGGGCCCACCGCGGTTTTCAAGTCGGCGGCCAAACTCGATCATGTCCGTACGGGCGGGACGCTGTTGAACCAGAAGCTCACGCCCAAGCTCATGGACACCGAGCAAGGTCTGGATCGCTTCGTCCAGCTCGTGCGCTCCTATTTCCGCATGGATGGCCATCACGTTCAGTTCAACGTGGTCGACGCGGCCACGCTGCGGGCCGCCCAACGGGAGCCGGCCAAGCACCGCGATCTCATCGTGCGCGTCGCCGGCTACAGCGACTACTTCTGCGACTTGAGCCGGGCGCTCCAGGACGAGATCATCGCGCGCACGGCGCACCAAAGCTATTGAGGCCGGCGGGCCTTGGGCCGCTTCCGAGCGGCTTGCGAGAATGCCGAGGCCAAGTCTCGGCGGGAGACGCCGGAGGTTTCCCGAGCAAGCTTGACCGCCCAGGCTTCCGGGAGTACGGTTCGAGAAGGCAAGCGCTGTTCTCAGGGAGGCGCATGTTCGGAGGAAGCCGATTCCCGTGCCGCCGGACGGGCCGGCCCGCGGCGCGGAAGCGCGCGCGTCTGGCCGCGGTCGTCGCGACGGTCCTTTTGGCCGCCGGGGGGGCGCGGCCCGCCTTCGCCGCCGTGCCGTCGCCGCTGTGGGGGCGGCTCGCCAATCCCGGCCTCCGGGGCCTGCGCATCAAAACGACCTTGTTCTTCGCGGGCCAGGCGCGCGATGGCACCAATCCCTATCACTGCAGCAAAACGCCCGGCCGGAATCTCGCCCTCTTCACGGTGATGCCCGCCGACAATCGCCACCTCGCCTGGTCGGAGAGCCGCGAGAATCGCGACTTCGCCCTCAAGGCGATGGCGCGGGCGGGTATCAACGTCGTCGCCATGTCCTCCTGGGGCGAGGATTTCCTGCCCTGCGTCGAGAGTTGGGAGCCCAGCGCGCCCATGCAAACGGCTCCCGCGTCCCACGAAGAGCTTTTCGACGCCGCCGGCCGCGCGTCGCTCCTCGTCATGCCCTTCATCGAATCGCGGGGCAACTGGAACCTGCGCAACGAGTTTCCCCGTTGGACCGACGGGAGGGTCGCGCCCGGCGCCGTCAGCCAGGTGGTCAATCTCGTGACGCGCTGCCTGAAGAACGCCGCCCACCCGGAGTGGGCGGATCGCTGGGCGCGCGTGTACGACTCCGCGGGAAACGCCCGCTACGCCGTCGTTCTGATCCATGCCTCCTCGAACCGCATCGGGGCGGAGGATCACGCCGCCTTTGCCCAGGGGTTCGATCTCATGGCGCAGGCGGTCCTCGAGGCCACGGGAGTGACGGTGGGTTTCTTCATCGATGCGCTCCCGCCCGACTCGAACGCGCCGGGCGTGTACCGGCCGTCGGCGGCCGCCGCGGGCCCCTTCCTGCGGGGGACCGCGTCCATTCTCGGGCTGCAGTGCTTCATACCCGAGATTTGGATGCGGGGCGCGCCCACCGAGGCGCAGCGCCTCGCCTGGAAACGCGCCTTCTCCGCGGGCTGGGTCGACGCGGGCATCCCCTTCCTCATGGACGTCTGCCCCGGGTACGACGCGCACCTCGTGTTTCCCCGATCGGTGATCTACGGCCTCACCGATTCGTGGCGCGCGGCGCTGACGAGAATGGCGGCGGAATTCGGCCGGGGCGGCCTGGCCTACAACTCGTGGAACGGTTACACCGAAGCCATGACGGGGGTGCCGCTGCGCCCGGAGGACGGCGGCGACCGCTGCTATGAATGGCTGCGCGGCTTGGCGAGCAGGCCCTTTATGAGGGGCGATGTCAACGCCGACCGCCTGGTGGATATCGCCGATGCCGTCTGCGTCCTCGGCTACCTCTTCGGCGGCGCGGGCGAGCCCTGCAAGATCTCCGTGCCCCGCTGCCTGGAAAGCGCCGACGCTTCCGACGACGGCCGAGTGGATCTCGCGGATGCGATCGTGATCCTCGCGTATCTCTTCCAAGGGATCGCGCGTTTGCCCGCGCCCTTCGGCGCGTGCGGCCTCGACCCGACGCCCGACGACCTCGGTTGCTTGAGCTATCCGCCGTGCGGGGAGTGACGCGGCGGCGGGGAGCGCCGGGGCCTGGCGGCTTAGGCTCGGGGCGAGGCTCGGCCGGAAGGCGGAGAGGCGCCGGCTAGGGCCGGGCGCCGCGCGCGGCCGTGATTCTCTCGGCTGTGCGCCAGCGCCGGTGGCACCATAGCCATTCCTCAGGTTGCGCCAGAATCCGCGCATCGAGGATTTCCATGAGCCGCGTCAGATCGGCGGCGATCCGCTCCTCGGAGGGCTCGCCGGACGGCAGGCGGATCGGCTCGCAAATGTCGAATTCGTACTTGGCCGGGCCGATGCGGCGCGCGAAGGCGGGGATGATGGGCAGGTCGAGGCGCCGCGCGAGCCTGACCGGCCCCGCGAACGTCGTCGCGGGGCGGCCGAGCGCCCGGACCAAGACGCCCGTGCGCGCGTTCTGGTCCAACAAGAACCACGTGATCCCGCCTGAGGAGAGGTGGCGGAAGAGCGCCAAGGCGCTCCGGCCTTGGTCGAAGGTGCGCACGCCGGATTCCTCGCGCAGATCGGTGATGACCTGCTCGGCGGGCCGGATTGCGAGGGGGCGCACGAGCACCGCGATCTTGTAGCCGAGGCGGCCCAGGAATCCCACCATGACCATGAAATTGCTTAGGTGTCCGCTCACGATGATCGCCCCCTTGCCGCCCGACGTCGCGTGCTTGAGGCGCTCCTCGTGGCGCAGGACGCAGATGCGGTGCGCGAGCCGCGTCGACGTCTGCGCCGCCGTCAGGAGCACGAGAGCGTTCTCGAAGATCCCCACGAAGGAGCGATAGGCGATGCGGCGCTTGGTTTCGGGCGAAAGGCGCTCGCCGTAGACCTTGTCGAGGTTGGCGCGGGCGATGGCGCGCCGGCTCGCGGCAAAGGGCCAGAGGCAGCGCCCGATCCAGGCTCCGAGCCGCTGCGAGCAAACCGGCGGGACGGCGCCCATGAAACGCGCGGCCGCCGTGAGCACGCCGTACAGAATCCGCTCGCCGAGCGACCAGCCGGAGAGCTTGGCGGACGCCATGTCGCGTACGCCGCTCACGTCGCGGCGCGGGGCGATGCCACGCGCAGGACGAGCCGTTCCAGGACGAGCCCGGGGTCGGAGTTGCCGCGCTTGCCCTTGAGGGCGCGGTCGGCCGCCAGCAGCGCCGCGAAGGCCGCGTCCAGGCCCGCTCCGTGGGTGCGCTTGAGCTGCGCGATGACGGCCGGCGCCTGGAACCGCGTGGCGATGCCCGCCGCGGCGAGCGCTTCGGCCGAAAGTCTCCCTTCGCCGCGGAGCCGTTCGGCGCGCCTGAGCACCCGCAGGCGTTTGACGAAGGCGCCGAGCGCCACCTGGGCGATGGAAGCGCCGTCGAAGATCGGCTTGTCCTCCATGACGTGTCCGAACTTGAGGAGCCGCCCGAGCGCCGCGAGCGCCTCCCGGGCCTGGCCGTTGAGCGCGTGGTCGACGAGGGCGAACACCGAATCGCGGCGGGTGTCGGGGACGAGGGCGCGGATCTGCTCGGCCGAGAGCCGGCCTTTTCCGTCGAGGCGATCGCGGAGCTTGCGGAGTTCCTGGTCGATGATGCCCGGCGCGTTGCCCGTGCAGGCGACCAACTCGCCCGCCAGCGGAGGGGAGAGCGTCAAGCCGAGCCCTGCCGCGTGCTTGATGACCCACTGGTGCAGTTCGGTGTCGTGAGGCGCGGCGCCGGCCTTCCAGGGCGGCGGCGTGTCCCAGAGGCGCCGGCATTCGACGGCCGCTTTCGCCGCGATGACGGCCTTCGCGAACTTCGTGCGCCCGTCCAGCCGCTCCAGGTCGATGACCAGAAACCCGCACGAGAGGCCTCGGGCGAGGACCTCGAGCAACTCGTCCTGGGTTTCGGCCACCTGTTTAGCCGGATTGCGCAGCCACACCACCTGGCAGGGGGCTAGAAAGCTGGGCGTGCTGAGCTCGATGATGGCGCCGCGCACATCGGCGGCCCTGGCGGGAACGACCTCGGCGAAGCAGCCCGGCGGCCGCTCGGCGCCCAGCACCTTGGCAAGGAGGTGCTCGACGACCTGGCGCTTGAAGAACTCCTCCCGGCCCACGAGGACGGTGAGGGGCGCGGGCTTCCAGCGCGCGTCCGCGATTACGTCTCCGTGGCTTCGGAGCTCTTGTCGTTCTTGTACCATCGGTTGAGGGCTTCGATGATCTTCCGAGCCTGCTCCGGGCCGCTCACGTTGAACTTGCTGCGCAGGACGTAGTTGCCGCCGCTTTTTTGAAAGCGGCGGATCGTCACGCGCGGCGGGTCGTAAGTGCCGAGGCGGCGGTTGTAGTTCTGGAACAGGAACATGATCGTGGCCCAGGAGCCCCGCGAGAGGACCTCCTTTTGAAGCTCGCGGACCAGTTCCTGGCCGTCCTCCTCGTACCTGATCGAGATTTCGTCGACGGTCGAAGCCATGCAGTCCTCCTGCCCGGAGCTCCGGGCGCGATCGGCACGCGGCCGGTAATGTTATCGGCAGACGCCCTCGCAGAGGCGCAGCACTTCGTGCACGTCGCGCGCGGCGAGGAGTTCGTTCTTCCAGTCCGGATCCATCAGCAAGGGCGCCAAGGTTCGGTAGATGCGCAGGTACAGCCGATCGTCGTAGGGCGGCGCCACCAGCCCCACGAAGATCCGCGACACGTCCCCGTCGGGTGCTCCGAAGGGCAGGCCCGGCGTGGAGCGCGCCAGCGCAATCACGAAGGATCTGGCCTGCATGGTGCGCACGTGGGGAATGGCGACGCCCCCCTCGAGGGCCATGCCGGCCTTCTTTTCGCGGTTCAGGAGATCGGTCAGGAGCTTGCGCTCGTTGCAGACCTGTCCGGTCGCCGAGAGCAGTTCGACGATCTCCCCGAAGACGCTCTCCGTGAGCCGGCGCTTAATGCCCGAGGTAAGTTCTACTTCCGGGTCCGGAGGCTGGGTATTGAGCTCCAGGCGCACCGATTCCGGACGCAGGTAACGTCTCAAATGCATAAAACTAGTAATCGGCGAAGATGCGCGCGGCGCACAGCCCGCGCCGCGGGTAAGCCGCATGAAAAACCACGCGCCGAACGGCGCGACCGCCCTTCGCCCCGGTCGGGCTCCTGCGGCGGACACGGACGGGGCCGATGGTAGCACGCGGAGACACGACGGCAAGGGATGGCGTCCTGGTTTGCTGAAGAGATCGTCATGCTGCGGCCGCCGGCAGCCTCGGGGCGGGCGTTACCCCAGGCGTTTCGCGAGGAGCGGCCGCAGTTTGTCGTACGTGACGGCGAGGTGCTCGGGAATCGACTTGATCTCGCAGATCAAGGCCATGGCGTTCACATCGCCGGGCCAGCGGGGCAGGAGGTGCCAATGGAGGTGGTCGACGATTCCCGCGCCGCCCACCCGCCCGAGATTCATCCCCAAGTTGAAGCCTTGGGGGTGCATGGCTTCCGCCAGGACTTCCGTGCCGGCGCGCAGGAGGTCCGTCAGCTCCGCCTGTTCCTCCCGCGCAAGGCCGGCGAAGTCGGCCGTGTGGCGCCGCGGCAGCACCATCAAGTGCCCGTGGCCGTAGGGGAAGCGGTTCATGACGATGGCTCCGAAGGGGCCGACATGGAGGACGAAGTCCTCCCGGTTCACGCCGCGCGCGATGGCCGCGCACAGAACGCAGCCCTCGGTCTTCGGGTTGAGGATGTATTCCATGCGCCAGGGAGCCCAGAGAACATCCATGCGATTCTCCGTGTCGGCTATTCCAGAATGCGGACTCCGCCGAGCAGCGCGGTCCCTTCGGGCCCGGCCTCGATGGCGATCGTCGCGCCGGCCGCGATCCGGTAGCCCTCCGGATCGAGCTCGATGACGTGCCAGCCGCGGCGCGGCGGCAACGGGTGCGAGAGCGTGACGGCCCGGCGCGGCGGCAAGCCGGCGAGCGTCGCCTTCACGGCGGCACCGGCCCGGCCGTCGGCGAAAACGTCGAGAACGAGCGCCCGCGGCGCGGGCGCGGTCTTGAGGGCGCGCACCGTGACCGCCCCCAGCTTGTAGCCGAGGCGCGTTTCCTGCCGCGCGATCGCCGGCACGCCCTCGGGCCGGAGCGCGTCCAGGTCCCACGGCGCGACCAGAATGGCGCCCTGCCAGAGCTCTCCGGCCGCGGTCGCGAGCGTCACGGGCAGCGCCGCCGTGAATTCCCTACGTTCGGGCAGCGCCAGAATGAAGCCGAGCGTGAGCGCATCGCCCCGCCGCAAGGCGATCGGCATTTCGGGCGGCGCCAGGCGGGCGCCCTCCCCGGCGCGCGCGAACAACGTGCCCGCGAGATCCTCGGAAGCCGTCACGCGGAACTGGAGTTCGAATCCGCGCCGCGGGCTCGTCCAGTCCGCAAGGGGGGCGATGGCTCCGGCCGCCGGCGGAGCGGCGAGCGCCACGCGCGCAAAGCCGCTCACGGCCTCGGCTCCCCGCGCCGTGAAGGCGCGGGCGATGAGAACGCCTGGGGACGCGACCGACGCCTCGCCGTCGAGGCGGAGCACCGGCTTGGGCTCCGGAGCTTCCGAGGACAGGATGACGGACGCCCCGTGCAGCAGCTCCAGGCGTGTCACGCCGGCCGGATCCCAGGCGGCCGCGCGCACGCGGAGGCGAGCGGCGCTGTCGATGGCGATGGTCTGACCGGCCGCGGGATCGCGGCCGACCGCGAGCACGAGGGACGGTCCGTCGGAGAAGCCGGCGCCCCCGGGCGCCAGGGCGGGAAACTCGCCGGCCCGGCCGGCGAGCACGGTGCGGCGAGCCGCGGGCGGCGCGTTCCAACCGTCCGGCCCCGCCCGCGCGGCCGGCTCCAGTAGAACGAGCGGCGCCAGGCCCCGCGCGAGCGCGGCGAGGTAAGGCGCCGCGATCGCCGCCACGGCGACCTCGGGCGGAGCGATCCACACGCCGTCGCCGTCGAAGGCGGGCGCCGCCGGATTCAGCCCGCGCGCGCCGGCGGGAACGCGGTCCAGCTCGCACTGCTCGGCGCGGGCGACGAAGATGGGCGGAAGCTCGCCGCGGCAGACGATAAGCTCGCGCGCCGCGGCGGGAAGCGGGGGCGGCACGAGGCTGAAGGCGAGGCGCCGCTCCTGGCCCGGCGCGAGCGTCACGCGCTCGGGCGCCGAGCGCCAGCGCCCGTAGCGGGCGGTCACGACGAACTCGCCGGAGGGAACCGCCAAGCGCTCCTCGGCCTGGACGTAGCATTCCCCGCCGGGGGCCAGCCGCTCGGGCGCGAGGCCGTGGGGGAGAACCGCCGCGCCGCCGGCCTCGATCGCGAGGGCGAACCATGCGCAGGAGTCGCCGGCCCAGCGGGCCTCGGGCGTGATGAACGCCCGCTCGGGCGCCGCCGCCAGCGGCAGCGCGGCGGCGATGGCCGCGGCCAGCCGGCTCCGGAAGCGGGAACGGCGGGGGGCGGGCGCGCTACTCCGCGCGAACTGCGCGGGCTTGGATCTCCTCGCATGCGGTCGCGGCGATGCGGTCCGCCATGTCGCTGATTTGGTCCTTGTTCTCACCTTCCACCATCACGCGGAGCATGCGCTGTGTGCCCGAATAGCGCACATAGACGCGGCCTCGATCGGCGAGGCTGCGCACGGCTTCGGTAATAGTGTGCGAGGTTCGTTGGAGTTCCGCAAGGGGAACCTTCTCGGCGACGTCGACGTTGCGGAGAATTTGGGGCAAAGGCTGCATCACGGCGGCCGACTCGCGCAGGGATACGTTCCGGCGCCTGAGGGCAGCGAGGAGCGCGAGCGCGGTGAGGATGCCGTCGCCCGTCGGCGCGAACTCGGTGAGGATCAAGTGCCCGGACTGCTCGCCGCCGAGCGTGCACCCGCGCGCCCGCATGGCGGCGGCCACTTCGCGGTCGCCGACGCCGGCGCGGACCACCTCGATGCCATGGGGCGCGAGGGCGATGTCCAGGCCCTTGTTGCTGTAGTCCGTACAGACGATGGTCATGCCGGGCAGCCGCCCGCGAGCCGCCATGTCGATGGCGAGGATCGCCATGACGCGATCCCCGTCCACCGGCGCGCCGCGGTCGTCGATGAAGATCACGCGGTCGCCGTCTCCGTCGAAGATGATGCCGAGGTCGGCGCCGCGCGCTCGCACCTCGGCGCACGCGGCCTCCGGGTGCTCGGAGCCGCAGCCGTCGTTGATGTCCCGCCGGTCGGGCGTATCGCAGATGACGGTCTGCTCGGCGCCCAGGCGGCGGAAAAGCTCGGGGGCCGCCACCGCGGTGGCTCCGTTGGCGCAGTCGACCACGATCCTGAGGCCGTCGAGGCGCAGGCCGGGCGCCGCCCGCGCGAGAAGGTCGAGGTAGTCGGCGCAGGCGTGCGGAACCGGCACGACGGTTCCCGGGACGCCGCGCCCGGGGGGCGCGCCGGCGACCGTTTCGCGCTCCAGTTGCAATTCCTCCGCGACGGAGAGTTTCCCACCCTGGGCGTTGAAGACCTTGACGCCGTTATCGGAAGCGGGATTATGGGACGCCGAGACGACGATGCCCGCCGCGGCGCCGCGGCGCAGGGTCAGCGCCGCGCAGCCGGGTGTGGGCAGGACGCCCAGGTCGAAGACCGTTGCGCCTTCGCCCAGGAGCCCGGCGGTGAGCGCCGAGACCAGGAAGGGGCCGCTCCGGCGGGTGTCCCTGGCCAGACAGACCGCGCCCCCGCCGGGAGCCCGCACGCGGGCAATGGCGCGACCCAGGCGCACGACCGTGTCGACGTCGAGCGGCGGCGTATTAGGGACTCCCCGCACTCCGTCGGTTCCGAAAAGCGACATACGGCCTCCGCGATGCTGTTTTCAGGAGGGTTGACCTTCCCGGGAAGGCTATAGCGCGGAAGGTGCCTCGTCAAGCGCGCTTTTCGCCCGCGCAGGCGGTGTCTTGCCCGCCGGCCCGTCTGCAGGTAAAGTAACGGCGGTGAGAGGGCATGACCGAACGGATCGCAGCCGACCTTGAGCAGGGGGCGATGCCTGCCGTCATCCTGGCCGGGAGCGACCGCCGGCCCGGACCGGTGCCGCCCGGCGCGCGCGCACACGATTTCCTGGCGGGGTACAAGGGCGCCGAGATCGAGATCGGCGGCCGGCCGATCGTCCAGTTCGTGCGCGAGCGCCTGATCGAGAGCGGCTGCTTCTCGTGTGTCTTGGTGGCCGGCCCGGGGAGCGTGTACGAGCCCATGGCGCCGGGGGCGGTCATCGACACCGACCGCGATCTTGGCCACAACTTGCGCCGCATCTTCGCCGCGTGCCAGTGGTCCGCGCGGCTGTGCATCGCCTCCTGCGATATCGTGCCGGCGGCGGCGGACGTGCGGGCGGCGCTGGATCTTTGGAAGGCGGCGGGCGGCCCCGATTTCTGGGTGCCGCTGGTCGAGATTCCGCCCGATCTGGGCGCCTCCGCGTGGAAGCCGAAATACGGAATCAAGCCGGGGCCGGACGAGCCGGCCCGGCTGTATCTTCCCGGCCACCTGGGAGTGCTCGACCTGCGCGCCGTGCGGACGGGGTTTCTCTGCAAGATGATCGCGCTGATTTACCGCCTGCGGAACCGGGAGCTGGAGCGCCGGCGGAAGATCATCTTCGGGCTGGTGGTCGGCGACCTGCTCGGCCAGGACCTCCTCAACATGTTCAGGCTGCGCCTGCCGACGATGACCTGGACGGCGCTCAAGCGAGGCTGGCGGCTGTACTCCCGGCTCAGGCAAGGGCGGCTCAGCCTCGCCGAACTGGAGGACGCGTTGACCGAGCTTCTGATCCGCGGGGACCGCCGGCGCCGCGGCGCGGTGCGGTTCACGCCGTGCGACCTCGAGTCCCTTGCCCGCGATCTGGACACTGTGGGGGAGGTCGCGGAGCACGGCGGCCGGTGGCGGGGAAAGAGGGAGGGCCTGCCCTGCGAGAGGGCGGGCCCTGGTCATTGAGTTGCGAAGCCGACGAGCGCGGCTCACGGGGGTGAAGCTTTCGCGCCGGCGGGTGCGTCCCCTCCTGGACTTCCACGACACCGCCCGCGTCGGGCAGGGGTGTTTTCGGCTCGAAAACGGCGAAAACCGCGCGAAACCGGCCAACCTTTTCCACACCCCCTGCCGCCCGCGACACGGCTCGTTCCCGCCGCCGCGGAGCCTGGTCCGCCGGGTTTCAGGCGGCTTTTGCGGGTACCCTCTTGCGTTTCGGGGGGCGGCGTCTATAATGCCCCCCTGACGCCGCAGAGGAGTTCGTGCGTCCGCGTCCCGCGCGGGATCGCGGCACGGCGTAAGGAAGAGAAGAGAATGACGGACAACGCAGCGCTGAAGGAGATCGCGCCGCCTCCCAAGGGGCGCGTCGTGGCGTGGGGGATCAAGCGTATTCTGGACGACGCACGCCATGCGCCGGAGACGTACCTCCGCCACTTCCGGGCGGGCCGCGGGGGAGAATAGCCGGGCGTGACGGCGCGCCGCGGACGCTCACCGCTCGATCGCGGGAGCCGGGTGCTCGGCCTCGAGACCGAGTACCTGGTCGCGTTCGTTCCCCTGCGATCCCCACCGTCCCGCTGGCTCCTCCTCAATTCCGTCGAGGAGGCCATCCTCAAGCTCGGCCCGGCCTGCGAGGCCGAGAACGGCGGATACTTCCTGGCCAACGGCGGGGCCGTGTCCTTCGAGAGCCGGCGCGAACGGCGCGACAATCCGGTGCTTGAACTCGCCACCCCCGAATGCACCGATCCCTGGCAGATTCTGAGGTACGTCCGAGCCGAGGAGGTCCTGCTGGGGCGCGTGGCCGCCTCCGCCGAACGTACGCTGCGGCGCCACGGCCACCCCGGCCGCGTGGTGTTCGGCCGCAGCAACACGGACTGGCTCGGCCGGACCCTGGGCAGCCAGGAAAACTACTGGATCGCGTGGCGCGATCCCTGGGGCCGGGCCCTGGCCGGCGCCGCCGCCGCCGGGAGCCTCGCGCTGGTCCTTGCGTGCGTGGACGCGTTCTTCTTTCTAGCCGCGCACGCGGCGTTCAAACTGAGCGCCTTCGTCCGGCGATCGCTGCGCGGCGGGAGGAACGGCGTCTACCTCGGACTCCTGAGGGCGGGCGGACGGGCCGCGCGCCTGCCGCTGTCCCGCGCCGGGGTCTGGTGGCAGGGGCTCCAGCGTTTCATTCGGCAGGTCCTCGTCGCCGGCGTCGAGCCGGTCCTGGGCCGGCTCGTCCTCGGGAACCTGACCCGCGACCTGGCGCCGTTCCTGGCGACGCGCCAGATCTTCAGCGGCGGCGGCGCGCTCCAGTTCGACGGCACGGCGGCCCCGCTGCGCCTCTCGGCGCGGGCCGCGCGGATCACGCGCCTGTGGGGGGTGTCCCTCGGCCAGCGCGGCAAGGCGGCCTTCGACCTGAAGCCCTTCGTGCGCGAGCCCCTGAGCCTGCTCAGGAGGCGCAAGCGCCTCTGTGTCGCGGGGGCGGATTCGCTCATGTGCGAGACGGCGCGTTTTCTCAGCATGGGGACGACGGCGCTCGTCCTGACCATGCTGGAGGAGGGCGCCCGCTTTCCCGAAGCGCGCCTGTCCGACCCCGTGCGGTCGTGGCGGCGGGTGTCGGCCTGTGGTCCGCACGCCGCTCTCAGAAACCGCGACACGCGGGCCCGCACGGCGCTCGAAATCCAGCGCCTGTACCTCGGGCGGGCGATGATGCACTTCGCCGGCGCCGGCGAGGACAGTCTTGCCGGCCAAGTCCTCCGCCTCTGGAAGGACATGCTCGAACGGATCGAAAACGCCCCCGCGTCCCTTTGGGGCCGAGTCGACTGGGCGACGAAGAAGATGCTGCTCGATGGGCTCGTCTTTTCCCATGGCGACTGGAAGCGCTACGGAGCCTACGGCGTCCTCTTCGACAAGGTCAGGCGCCGCCTTCCCGAGGATGCCCCGCTCACCGGCATCGACCGCGAGACGGTGCGGCTATGCCTCGGACCCCGAGGGGTGCGCGCGTTCGCGCCGCTGCTGGAAGACGGAGAGGAGTTCGCCCGGCAGCGGGCGCTGTACCTGGCGGCCGCCAAGCTCAATTTCGGGCTGCACGAGATCAGCCGCCGCGGCGGCTACCACCAGCAGCTTCGCGCGGCGGGAGAGATCCCGGCGCTCATCGACGAAGAGGACGCCGCCCGCGCCGTGACGCAGCCGCCCGCGAGCACCCGCGCCGCGATCCGCGCGCGCGCCATCGCGCTGGCGCGCGACCGGAGCGACGTGCGCGCCTCTTGGGACGCGATCAGCGTCGATTCGCTCAAGATGCGGGTGACCATGCGCGACCCCTTGCTGACGCTGTAAGAGCGCCGCGCGACGGCTCCTCCCATTGTCCGCGGCCCGCCGCGAGGCTACCATCGCCGGCGGCGCCGCGGGAGCGTCCGCGGCGGAACCGCCGAAGGAGGGCATGTGGATAAGGGATTGGCGGCGGCCCCGCAAAGCGAGGCCGCCCAGGTGGCATGCGCGATGCTCGCGGCGGGAGGCAACGCCTTCGACGCCGCCATCGCCGGCGCGCTGGCCCAGGGCGTCGTCGATCCGCACCGCAGCGGCATCGGCGGTTTCGGGGCGGCGATCCTGTACGCGGCCCGCGAGGGCAAGGTGGAGAGCGTCACGTTCTTCGGGCGGGCGGGGCTGAAGGCTCGGAACGACCTGTGGGCGGACATCCTGATAGGCCCGGCGCCCGACGGCTTCGGCTATATTCTGACGACGAAGGAGAACGACGTCGGGTACCGCTCGATCACGGTTCCCGGCATGACGGCGGGCATCGCCGCGATTCACGGGCGCTACGGCAAGCTGCCGTGGAGGGATCTCTTCGCCGGTCCGGCCGCCCTCGCGCGGCGCGGATTCGTCGTCGGCCCGCAGCTCGCGAACTTCTGGCGCCGCCCCGGACTCTTCGGCCGCGTGGCCACCCGCGACCGCCTGGGCCACACCGCGGAAGGCGCGCGCCTGTGGCTTCCGAACGGCGAGCCGCCCAAGGCCGGCGACATCGTGAAGCAGGAGGCGCTGGCCGCGACCTACGATCGGCTCGCCGAGGGCGGACCGGAGGAGTTCTACCGCGGCGCGATCGGCGCGGCGATCTCCGCCGACTGGGAAGCCAACGGGGCCCTCGTGACCCGCGCGGATCTGGAGTCCTACGCGGTCAGGTGGCAGGCGCCCGTCGAGGGCGAGTTCGCCGGCCGGCGCATCCTCTCCACGCCGCTGCCGGGCGGCGGCCCGGCGCTCCTTCAGTGTCTCGCGGCGGCGGCCTTCCAGGGTGTCGCGGGGGCGGGACTCAACCGCGCCGAGTACGTCGATCAGCTCGGGCGCATCTTCAGCGCGGTCCAGCACGACCGGACGAGCTTCCACGCTGATCCGGAGTTCGAGCCCGTCGATGTCGCGCGCCTGCTCTCGCCGGAGTACATCGTGGCGATGCTCGATGCGCGGGAGCGGCGCGCCGCGGCCGAGGGGCAGGACACCACCGTCATCGTCACGGCCGACCGGTGGGGCAACGCCTGCGCGTTCTGCCACTCGCTGGGCTACGGCTCGGGGGTGTTCACGCCGGGCCTCGGGTTCATGTACAACAACTGCATGCAGGGCTACGATCCCGTGCCGGGGACGCCCAACTCGATCGTTCCGGGAAAGGCGCGCAGCACCGGCATCGCCCAGACGATCGTCATGGAGGGGGAGCGCCCGGCGCTGATTATCGGATCACCGGGCGGGTCCCATATCACCGCGGGACTGGCGCAGGTCCTGATCAACCGCCTGGTGTTCGGCATGGACCTCCAGGACGCCGTTTGCAGGCCGCGCTTCGACGCCTACCGCTCCACGCTGCTGCTCGAGGCGCGCATGCCCTTCACCCTCGAGGATTACCTGGCGAAGAGCTGGAAGATCCTGCGCAGCCCCAATCCTTTCGGCATGGTGGGCCGAATCTATGGTATCGCGTTCACCGAGAAGGGGCTGGTGCCCGGTTACGATCCGGGCGAACCCGGAGTAGCCTGCGAACCATGAGCAGCGAGATCGGAAAACGGGCGGCGGCGGCGCGCAAGGCGCTCGCGCGGGCGTCCCGGGTCGTGGTCAAGCTGGGCACCAACGTCGTCATGCACGCCAACGGCGCCCTGGCCATCGGCCGGCTGGGCGGGATCATCGAGGATATCGTGGCCGTGCGGGGGCGGGGCTGCCAGGTGATCCTGGTCTCGTCAGGCGCGATGGGGCTGGGACGGAGCCGCATCGGCGCCACGGGCGAGGTCCTGCCCGTCAAGCAGGCCTGCGCGGCCGTCGGGCAGGTCCTGCTCATGAGCGTGTACGAGGAGGCCTTCGGGCGCTTCGGCATCCCCGTGGCGCAGCTCCTCCTGACCGAGGAGGATTTCAGCTCGCGCAGGCGCTACCTCAACCTGAGGAATACGTTCAGCGCGCTCCTGGAGCACGGCGTCCTGCCCGTCGTCAACGAGAACGATCCGGTCTCCACCGCAGAGATCGAGATCGCCCCGCGCGCCGGCCGCGCCTTCGGCGACAACGACAAGCTCTCCGCCCTCGTCATGAGCAGGATGGACGCCGAGGCGCTCGTCGTCCTGAGCAACGTGAGCGGCCTGTACTCCGCCCCGGGGCCCGAGAAGGGCGGGAAGCTGATCGACGTCGTGGGGGAGATCGACGCGCTTGCGGGCGACACCGCCGGCGGCGCGAGCGCCACCGGCCGGGGCGGCATGCGCACGAAGCTCGAGGCCATGCGCATTGCCACCGACTCGGGGGGCATCGGCGTGATTGCCGGCGGCAAGACGCCCGGCGCCCTCACGCGCGTCCTGGGCGGCAGGAAGGAAGGCACGCTGTTTCTGCCGGGGCGCAAGCTCTCCAGCCGCAAGCGCTGGATCGCCTTCGCGCGGGGGTTCGACGGGCGCGTCGTCGTCACCGAGGGCGCCCGCAAGGCCCTCCAGGAGCGGGGCGCGAGCCTGCTCTTCGCGGGCATCGTCGCCGTCGAGGGCGATTTCGAGCGCGGGGACGTGGTGGCTGTCGCCGACGAGAAGGGCGCGGAGTTCGCCCGCGGCATGGCGAACCACGCCGCCGCGGCGGCGCGGCTGCTCCTCGGAAAGCACAGCAAGGCCGTGGCCTCCCTCACGCACGAGCCCAACTACGATTGTTTCGTGACGCGCGACAACCTCGTCATACTGTGAGGGAGCCATGATGGCAGGCGGCGGGATCCGGAAGGTCGCGGAGGCGGCGCGCGCCGCGTACCTCGCTCTCCTGGGGTGCACGGAGGAGGACAAGAACGCGGCCCTGCGGGGCATGATCGCGGCGCTCGCGCGGCGCCGCGGCGAGATCCTCGCCGCGAACGCGCGGGACTGCGCGGCCGCGGACGAACTGGTTGCGGCGGGGCGGATGACGGCGGCGCTCAGGGCGCGGCTCGTTTTCGACGACGCGAAGCTGGCGGGCGCCGTGGCGGGCCTCGAGCAGGTTCTCCGGCTGCCCGACCCGGCCAACCGCGTGCTCTGGACCATGGAGCTCGACGAGGGGTTGACGCTCAGGCGCGTGAGCTGCGCGCTCGGCGTCATCGGCGTCGTCTTCGAATCGCGCCCCGACGTCGTCGTGCAGGTCTCGGGTCTGCTCCTGAAAGCCGGCAACGCCGGCATTCTCAAGGGCGGCAAGGAGGCGCAGGCGACCAACGCGGCGCTGATGGCGGCGCTGCGAGAGGGCTTGGCGGCCTCTCCGGCCGTGAGCGTCGATGCGCTCCAACTCCTGAGCACGCGCGAGGAGGTGCGGGAACTGCTGGCGTGCGATGCGGAAGTCGATCTCCTGATTCCCCGGGGCGGCAAGGAACTCGTCAAGCAGATCCAGGCCGGCACGCGGATTCCGGTGCTCGGCCACGCGGATGGCGTCTGCCACGTGTACGTCCACGAGGCGGCGGATCTCGCCAAGGCGCAGCGCATCGTCGTCGATGCCAAGACCGAGTATCCGGCGGTGTGCAACGCGGCCGAGACGGTGCTTTTCGACCGCGGGGGCGCGGCGCGGCTGCTCCCGCCCGTGGTCCGCGCCCTCATGGCCGAGGGCGTCGAGGTGCGCGGGTGCCCGGAGACGCGGGCGCTGGTTCCGGAGGCCGGGGCGGCGGGCGAGGACGCCTGGTCGGCCGAGTATCTGGACCTCATCGCGAGCGTGCGGGTCGTGGCGGATCTGGCCGCCGCGGCGGCGCACATCAACCGCTACGGCTCGCACCATACGGACGCGATCGTCACCGAAGATGAGGCCGCCGCCGCGTATTTCTGCCGCTACGTCGACTCGGCGGGGGTCTTCGTCAACGCGTCGACGCGTTTCGCGGATGGCTTCAGGTACGGTCTGGGCGCGGAGATCGGCATCAGCACCGGCAAGATCCACGCCCGGGGGCCGGTGGGCCTGGAGGGCATCGTGACCTACAAATACGAGCTCCGGGGCGCCGGCCACGCGGTGGGGGACTACGGTCCGGGCAAGCGGTCGTACACCCACAGAACGCCGGAGCCCGGGGCGGGCTGCCCGTGACCGCCGCCGCGGGCCTCAGGCGCCGCGGGAGCGTTTTTTCGGCTCCCACGCGCAGCGCACCACGGTCTCGATGCCGCCGCGCGGGTTGAAGCGGGCCTCGAGCGCCGCGCGGCGCGGCGCGACCGCCGCGACGAAATCCTCGAGGATTTTGTTGGCGGCGTGTTCCTGGAAGATCCCTAGGGTGCGGTAGGCCGTGATGTAGAGCTTCAGGGACTTCATCTCGGCGCACCATTTGCCGGGCGCGTACCTGATGACGACACGGCCGAAGTCGGGCAGGCCCGTGAGCGGGCAGACCGAATTGAACTCGGGCAGAACCAGCTCGACCTCGTAGTCCTTGTCGGCGTACTTGTTCTCGAAGACCTCGATGGCGGGAAGCTCCAGGGCGCGGATGCCGTCCTGCCTTCCGTCGTAGCCCGATGAGATCGACCGGCCGGCCATGGCACCTCGCGCTATTTGGGCGCGGCCAGCAGCCGCGCCTCGAGCCAATCCGCCCGGTCGCGCACATGGAAGCCGGCGCCCCAGTCGACTTCCAGGACCAACTCGGCCGCGCCGGCGGTGTCCACGGAGACCGGCAGCGGCGCGTCGTTCCAGGAGACCTCGCCGCTGGTGAAACGCTCCTGGCCGTCCACCGCGACCTTGAAGACCACGTTGCCGAAGCGGGTGTCGAGGTTTTCGTCGATGGCGCAGTCATCCACCGCGGCCAGGGCCTCGAAGCGGGCGTACTTTCCGTCGAGGCGGTACGTGAGCTTGGAGTGGGAGTGGACGCCGAGCCCGCGATGGTGGCGCACGCCGCGCGCCTTGAGCAGGCCGCCCATGACGTTCGCGTCGCGCCGGAACGGCCAGACTTTGTCGCCGAGGTAGCTGCGCTCCTCGACGGCCGAGGGCGCGAGGTCGGCGAGCATGGTCCAGCGGCCGCCGGCGACGAGGATTTCGGCGACGGCGGCGAAGGGAATCTCGAAGGCGCCGGAGGCCGCCTCGATCTTCAGCGTCGAAGCGTCGCCGCCGGCGGGCATGCCCCAGAGCGTGCTCCCGTCGCGCAGCACGGCGCCGATCCGCAGCGCGGCGGGCGGGTGGTACGCATCGATCTGAGCCAGCGCGAGGCCTCGGATCTTCGCGATCGGGAACGTCGTGGTTCCAAGCCCCGCGGACTGCACCGTGATGGCGTCCAGGCTCATGCTCTGGACGATGCCCTCGACGCCGGCGCCTTCGGTGGTGTACAGCGTGTCGGCCGCGGGCGGCGTGCGGACCTGCACCCGGAACTCTTCGCCCGCGGCCAGGGTGGGAAACGCCCGCGGGAACACCAGCGCAAGCAGGCCGTCCAGCGACACGCGGATGTCTCCCAGGACGGGATTGGCGATCGTGAGGCGTTCCTCGGCGGCGTCCTTGATGTCGCCGGCCAGCTCGCTGCGGTCCGGGAAGACCGCGACCGTCGCCGGCCTGGGCGCGGGGTCCGCAGCGGGCGGCGCCAGAACGGCGCGCACGACTTCCTGCGCGGGCACGCGCCGGTCGCCCACCAGGAATGCGAAGCCCGCGCCGTCCCGCGCAAGTCCCTGAAAGGCGCCCTGGATTTCCGTGAGGGCGGTGACCTGGGCCCGCGGCGGCTCGGCGGCGCTGAGCAGCGTGGCGAGGGCGAGTATCACAAGCATGGCAGGATGACTTTAGATTGGGCGGGGGGCGTTGTCAAGAAGCGGCGCCGCGCGCTCCGGGGGCGCCCCCCGCGTTCGCGATGGGATCCGGCGGCTCCGTGCGCTTGACCCGGTTCCGCGCGTCGACGAGGACGACTCGGGGCCGGTGCGCGCGGGCCTCCTCGTCGGTGAAGTAGGCGTAGTTGGCGATGATGATCGTGTCGCCCTTCCCCGCCAGGCGGCAGGCGGCGCCGTTGATTTGGATCACTCCGGAGCCCGGCGCGCCGGGGATGACGTAGGTCTGGAAGCGGCTGCCGTTGGTCACGTTGTAGATGTCCACGGCGTCGTAAGGCACGAGGTCCGCCAGGCGCAGCAGCTCGGCATCGATGGTGATGCTGCCTTCGTAGGCGATGTCGCCGGCGGTGACCGTGGCTCGATGAATCTTGGCGCGCAGCATTTTCCGCCACACGGCGTCGTCTCCTTCCGCCCGCATGCGATTGAAGCGGGCAGTCTGTCATCTTAACCCATCATGGATTATAGTAGAAATGAATAATTTCTATCAGCTATAATAGGAGACGTCTATGGATCTGAATCGCCTGCACGGATTCTACACGGTCGCCAAGAGCGGCGGGTTCACCCAGGCCGCGCGCCTGCTGCACCTGACCCAGCCCACGATCAGCCAGCAGGTCAAGAACCTGGAGGCCGAACTCGGCGTCCAGCTTCTCAGGCGGGCGCGGCCTGTGGCGCTGACGCGCGAGGGTGAACTGCTCTTGGAACACGCCGAGCGCGTCTTCGCCGACATGGACCGCATTCACGCGGTCTTCGAGGGCCTGAAGAAGACGACGCCGGCCGTCCTGAACATCGCCTCCAACCAGTCCACCGCCATGCACATTCTGCCGGAGAAGCTGGATCTCTTCACGCATCGCTTTCCGTCCGTCGAGATCGCCATCGAGAACCTGCGCACGGGCGAGATCATCGCGGCGGTCGCCGACGGCACCATCGATGTCGGGATAATCCTGGTGGACCCCGAGCGGCCCGGCGTCGCCTCGCGGCCCGTGCGCCCCTACGAGATGGTTCTCATCACTCCCCGCGACCACCCGCTGGCGTCGCGGCGCAGCATCACGCTGGAGGATATCTCCAGGTATCCCTTCATTTCCTACTCGAAGGCCGCCGACACGCGCCGCCTCATCGATGCGCCCTTCCGCGGCGGACGCCACAAGCTCAAGATTCACATGGCGATGGGCAACACCGATCTGATCGTGAGGTATGTCCGCCTCGGGTACGGCATCGCCATCGTCCACGGCTTGAGCCTGGCGCGCGACCGCCCCGAAGACCTCGCCGTGCGGTCGCTCAGAAGGTTCTTCCCGGTCCAGTACCTGCACCTCATCTGGCGGGAGGGGGAGGATCTCAAGTTCCCGGTGCGGGAGTTCGTGGGCCTGTTTTGAGGGCGGGCTCGGAACCGGACCGGCGCGGCTCGGGGCGGGCGGCGCCGCTTCTACCGCGCCACGAGCACCACGCTGGAGCGGGCATGCACCCGATAGCGGTCCTGGGTCGTCAGGAGCTGCTCGGCGCCCTGCGGCGCGATGTCATCGGGCGACGGCAGGCTCGTGTCGATCGCCCGGCGCCAAGCCCGGCCCGGCCGCGGAGTCGGCAGCTCGCAGGTCGCCGCCTCGACGCTCATGTTGAAGCACACGTAGATGTCGTCGTCCTCCTCCTCGGCGAGGGTGAGATGCGGCGCGCCCAGGAGCATGAAGGCGAGCAGGCGGCTCCCCGGCGACCAGTCCGGCTCGCCCACCCGCAGGCCGTGCCAGGTGATGTCGCCCTCGGCGCTGGTGCCGTCGGCGCGGCCGACTAGGAAGCTGTGGCGCATGAGCGCGGGATGCCGGCGGCGGAAACGGATCGCCTCGCGCGCGAAGCGGTAGATTTCGCTCCTGCGCTCCAGGAACGACCAGTCGAACCAGCTCGTCTCGTTGTCCTGGCAGTACGCGTTGTTGTTGCCCCGCTGCGAGCGGCCGAACTCGTCGCCGCCGAGCACCATGGGCACGCCCTGCGAAGTCATGAGCACGGTCCAGAAGTTCTTCACCTGGCGCTGCCTGAGGGTGACCACGAGGGGGTCCTCGGTCTCGCCCTCGGCGCCGCAGTTCCAACTGAAGTTGTCGTTCATGCCGTCGCGGTTGCCCTCGCCGTTGTCCTCGTTGTGCTTCTGGTTGTACGCCGCGAGGTCCCAGAGGGTGAACCCGTCGTGGCTCGTCACGAAGTTGATGCTGTGGTAAGGCGAGCGGCCGTCGTGCTGGTACAGATCCGAGCTGCCGCCGATCCTGGTGGCGATGGCGGGCGCCAGGCCGTCATCGCCCCGCACGAATCGGCGCACGTCGTCGCGGTAGCGCGCGTTCCACTCGGCCCAGCGCCGCGCGGCGGGGAACGAGCCCACCTGATAAAGGCCGGCGGCATCCCACGCCTCGGCGATGATCTTGCAGTCCGCCAGGATCGGGTCGTGGGCGATGCGCTCCAAGAGGGGCGGGTTGCTGAGCACGCTGCCGTCCTGGGCGCGGCCGAGGATGGAGGCCAGGTCGAAGCGAAAGCCGTCGACGTGCATCTCCACGACCCAGAACCTGAGGCTGTCGAGAACGAAGTCGCGCACCAGGGGATGGTTGCAGTTGAAGGTGTTGCCGCAGCCGGAGTAGTTGCGGTAATAGCGCCGGTTGTCGTCCAGCATGTAGTAGATCGCGTTGTCGAAGCCGCGGAAGCAGAACGTCGGCCCCATGTGGTCGCCCTCGGCGGTGTGGTTGTAGACCACGTCGAGGATGACCTCGATGCCGGCGCGGTGTAGCGCCTTGACGAGTTCCTTGAATTCCCGCGCGGCGCCGTCCGGCTGAGCGCTCGCCGCGTACGCGGCCTTGGGCGCGAAGAAGGACACGGAGCTGTAGCCCCAGTAGTTGACGAGCTTGCGCCCCGTCGCCGGATTGATCTTGACGTTCTCGTTGGGATCGAACTCGAAGATCGGCAGCAGCTCCACCGCGGTCACGCCGAGATCCTTGAGGTAGGGGATTTTCTCCTGGAATCCGCGGAAAGTGCCCGGCGCCAGGACGCCGCTGGACGGGTGGCGCGTGAAGCCCTTGACGTGCACCTCGTAAATGATCGATTCCTTGAGGGGGATCCTGAGAGGCCGGTCGCCCTCCCAGTCGAAGGCGTCCTCGACGAGGGCGCACTTAGGCACGTAGGGCGCGCTGTCCTCGGTGCTGAAGGAGGCATCGCCCTCATCCATGCGGTAGCCGAGGAACGCGGGGCTGTCCCAGACGAACCGGCCGACGAGCGCCTTGGCGTAGGGATCGATCAGGAGCTTGTGCCAGTTGCAGCGATGCCCGCGCCCGACGGGGTCGTAGGGGCCGTCGACGCGCCAGCCGTACGTCCAGTCGCGGGGCAGATCGTCGACGTGAATGTGCCAGATGTCGCCGGTGCGGTGGACGTGGGGCGTGAGGTGGATCCGAATCTCCTTGGCCTCGGGCTCGGGCGGGAAGAGGCACAGCGTCATGCCGGCCGCGGTGCGCGAGAACGCGGCGAAATTGACGCCCGCGGCGGTGAAACTCGGCCCCAGCGGCAACGGGCTCCCTGGTTGCGTCTTCAACGTCTGTGCTCTTGTGCTCGCCATGCGCGGTTCCGGAGAGATCGCGGGATTTCGCTCGTTTGCTTCGGCGCGCCGGTTCCTCGCGCCGGTCACGCAAGGTAGAAGTCGCACCGACGGCACATGATGCCCGCCAAAGTATACCTCAAGCGGGCTTGGCGGTGAGCGCGGACCGCGGCGAGGGTGTCGCGGGCGAGGTTCCCGTAATCCTCCGCGCCGGCCAGATCGTGGCAACAGGCCAGCACGCGGCCGTCCCAGGCGGCGAAGAGGCAGTGCTCGTAAACCCAGCAGTCGCCGCGCGCCGCGGCCGCGGTCGGCGTCTCCGGCGCGAGAAACCCGCCGCGGTTGTGAACGGGGCCGGCGTAGACGGCCCATGCTCCCCGCGCGCGCCAAGTGCGCTCGACCGCGGCCTTCTCGGCGCGGTTCGCGGCGGTCACGACGAAATTGACGGCGACGGGAATCCGGCCCGCGGCGCGGGCGAGCAGCGCGGTGAGATTGCGCTCCGCCGCGGCGAAATCGAGGCCCGGCGCAAGGGCGCCCGCGGTGGCGGCGGTCGCGGCGGGGACGCTGACGTGGAAGAAATCGATCCCGGCGTCGATGAGCGCCTCGGCTCGGGCCGCCGAGAGGCCTTCCCCGTTGGTGACGACGCCGATGAGCGCCGCAAGCGGCGCGCGCAGCTCCCGCACGATTCCGGGCAGATCGGGGTGAAGAAGAGGTTCACCGAAACCGCTGAGGAGCACCGCCCGCGGCGGGGAGGAGGCCGCGGCGGCGGCAATGCGCCGGGCGGTTTCGAGGGCCATTTCCCCGCCGGGGCGCGCGAGGCGGTCACGGGGACAGTAGGCGCAGCGGGCGCCGCAGCGCGTCGTCGGTTCGAGTTCCAGGAGCGCGAACCCGGGCCCGCGGGTGAAAACCGCTTCCTGAAATCCTCGATAGGATGCCCGAATGAAAGCCCCGCCTCTAAGGACGGAAGCGCTGTCTGCCGAAGCATCTAAAGAGCGGGAGGACTCCATGGCAGCAGTATACATTAAGGGCGACCCTCGCGACGAGGAGGAGCGGGCCCGATTGCTCGCCGACGCCTTTGATGAGTTCATGCTCAAGACCGCGCTCGAGCAGCGCCGCTTTCTGCGGAAGTTCGGGCTCCAGGAAACCGAAATCGACGGAATCCTGAAGAATCCGTCCGCGCTCCAGTGGAGGATCAAGGGGGAATAGCCCCACCCAAAGCCGGGTTTTTTCGCCTCCCCGGGGATCCGCTATTCTTTTTTCTCTGAATGGGGTGTACTATATTCGCTTCGGCGCCGGGGTGGTGGTGCGCGTCAGGGCCGTCGCGGCTGCATCCCACCCCGCCCGCGGACCCGGCGGGGCGGGACGGCGAAGCCCATGGAGCTGATAGACAATGACGGAATTCTCAAGCGAGCTCAAGACGAAGATTCGGCGGGTTCTCGGTATCCAGGGGGCGGCGCTCGACCAGTACGAGCCGGCCGTGCTGATCAACGAGCTGTGCGACACGGTCTTCATGTTCGAGGAGAATAAGGTCATGTCGCAGCTCACCGCCCTGAGGGAGAAGCTGACCTCGATCAACGGCCGGATTTGGAGCCTGCTCGGGCATCACGATCCCAAGAAGGCCCGGGAGAACTTCAACGGCATCGCCGAGCTGGAGCGCTACGTCGGCGAGCTGAAGCGTCGCGCCGGCAAGGGCGGCGACCCGCTCGCGGCGCCCGACCAGCCGCCGGCGGAAGCAGGCCGGGCGGAGCACGACGAGCGCATGGAGAAGCTCGAGCGCCGCATCGTCGAGGTGCAGGAAGATCTTCAAAACCTCTTTCACACCCTCATGGAGGTCGAGAAGCTGGAGGAGGATGCCGCGGGTTCCGGCCGGCCCTAGCGTCCGGAATCCGCGCGGGCCGTGAAGGGGAACGGACGGGCAGGCGGCATCGCGATCCGCGGCGCCGCGCAGCACAACCTCGCGGGCCTCGACCTGGTCATCGGCTTCGACTCCCTCACCGTGATCTCGGGCGTCAGCGGATCGGGGAAGTCCAGCCTCGCCTTCGACACCTTGTACGCCGAGGGCCAGCGCCGCTACGTCGAGACCTTCTCGCCTTACGTGCGCCAGTTCCTGGAGCGCCTGCCGCGTCCCGAGGTCGAGGCCATCGAGCGCATTCCGGCGGCGCTGGCGATTCAGCCCTCCCGCGGCGTCAAGGGCTCGCGCTCCACGGTCGGAACCCTGACCGCGATCAATGACTACCTCAAGCTCGTCTTCGCCCGAGCGGGCGAGGCCTGGTGCCCGACCTGCGGCACGCCCGTGCGCACGGCCACGGCGGCCGACGCGGCCGCGAGCCTCGAGGGCGTCGCGGGAGCCGCGCTTGTGGTGGCGCCCGTGCCGCTCGGCGGGTTCGACGCGCCCGCCGTCATCGTCAACGCCCTGCGCGCTCAAGGCTTCACCCGCTTCCTGCGCGGCGGCGAGGTGACCTCCGTCGAGGACCTGGCGCCGTCCGATCTCCGCGGAGAATGCCTCCGCGTGATCGTCGACCGCCTGGCGGGGGGGGAGTCGCGGGCGCGGCGGATCGAGAGCATCGAGGCGGCGTTCGCCATCGGGCGCGGCAAGGTCGAGCTGGCGGGCGGCGGCGCCGTGCGGGTCTTCGCCAAGGGCGGCGTCTGCGCGGGGTGCGGCTACGTCGTGCCGGCGCCCACTCCCGGGCTCTTCAGCTTCAACAGCCCGTTGGGCGCTTGCCCCGCCTGCCGCGGCTTCGGCCGCGTGATGGCCATCGATCCGATTCGGGTGGTGCCCGATCCGGAGCTGACCCTCGGCGGCGGCGCGGTCAAGCCTTTCGCCACGGCCCGGGGCCGCGCCTGGCGGCGCCGCATGCTGGAGTTCTGCAAGGCGCGCGGGATTCCCATCGATGTGCCCTACCGCGAGCTGACCGAGGAGGCGCGCGGGCTCATCATGGAGGGCGGCCGGGGCTTCGGCGGCGTGCGGGGCTTCTTCGAGCGGCTCGAGGGCAAGAAGTACAAGATGCACGTGCGCGTCTTCATCGCCCGTTTCCGCGGCTACGACACCTGTCCGTCGTGCCGCGGCGCGCGCATGCGGCCCGAGGCCCTGGCGTGGCGCGTGCGGGGCCTGACGCTCCCCGAGATCTGGGACCTGCCGGTGGAGCGGGCCGCGCCGGTCTTCGCCGAAGCGGCGCGCGGCGGCGATGTGGCCCTCAGCCTCTTGTGCCGCGAGATCGCCTCGCGCCTGGAATACCTGCGCGACGTGGGCCTCGGCTACCTCACGCTGAGCCGGCAGTCGCGCACCCTCTCCGGCGGCGAATTGGAGCGCGTGAACCTCACCACGGCGCTCGGCTCCGGTCTCGTCGGCGCGCTCTTCGTCCTCGACGAGCCGAGCATCGGCTTGCACCCCCGGGACGGCGAACGGCTCCTCGGAATTCTGCGCCGGATCAGGGACCAGGGCAACACGGTCGTCGTCGTCGAGCACGACCCGCTGCTGTTGGCCAACGCCGACCGGCTGATCGACCTGGGGCCCGGCGCCGGGCATCGCGGCGGCAGGGTGGTCGCCGACGGCACGCCGGCGCAGGTGGCGCGGGCGCCCGGTTCGCGCACCGGGGCGTTCATGCGCGGCGAGGAGAAGATCGCGGTGCCGCGCCGGCGCGCTCTCGCGGGGCGCGCCTCCATCCGGATCGCCGGCGCGCGCTGCCACAACCTCAAGAACCTCACGTGCGGCTTCCCGCTGGGCACGTTCATCTGCGTGACCGGCCCCTCGGGGTCGGGCAAGAGCACGCTGCTGGTGGACGTGCTCTGGCGCGCCGCCATGGCGCGGGCTGGGACGCCGGAGGGCGAACCGGGGGCCTGCGACCGCATCGAGGGCCTGGAACACGTGGGCGAGACGGCCCTCGTGGACCAGTCGCCGCCCGCGCGCACGACGCGGGCGAACCCGGCCTCGTATATCGGATTCTTCGACGGCATCCGGAAGACTTTCGCGGCCGTGCCGCAGGCCCGGAGCGCCGGCTTCACGGCGGGGCACTTCTCGTTCAATTCGCCCAGCGGCCAGTGCCCCGTGTGCAAGGGCGAGGGCTCGGAACGGATCGAGATGCAGTTCCTGCCCGACGTTTATATCCCCTGCGACGAATGCGGCGGAAAGCGCTACCGCCCCGAGGTGCTCCAGGTGCGGCACCGCGGCCACACCATTGCCGACGTCCTCGACCTGACCTGCGCCGAGGCCCGTGAGCTGTTCGCGCCCGAAGCGTCCGTGGCCCGCGCCCTCGGCGTCATGGAGGAGCTCGGCCTCGGGTACCTCAGGATCGGCCAGCCGTTGGCGACGCTCTCGGGCGGCGAGCTCCAGCGCGTCAAGCTCCTGGCGCACATCGTGAATTCCGGGCGCGCGCGCTGCTTCTTCATCCTGGACGAGCCGTCCAAGGGCCTGCACCTGGCGGACGTCGCCGCGCTGCTCGCCCTCATCGACCGCCTGGTCGCCGCGGGGCACACCGTCTGCGTGATCGAGCACAACATGGAGATCGCGAAGTGCGCCGACTGGTGTATCGATCTGGGACCGGGCGGCGGGCGGGAGGGCGGCGAACTCATCGCGGCGGGAACGCCCGAGCAGATCGCCGCGTGCCCGCGCTCCGCCACGGCGCCCTTCATGGCGGCGGCGCTGTCCGGCGCGGCGCTGCGGCCCGCTCCCGTTCGGGCCCGCGTCCGGCCCCGCCCGCGGCGGAAGGGGATCGTCATCCGCGGCGCCCGGGAGCACAATCTGAAAAACATCGACATCGAGATCCCCGAGGGCAAGCTCGTTGTCGTGACGGGCCTGAGCGGCGCCGGCAAGTCGACCCTCGTCTACGATGTCATCTTCGCCGAGGGCCAGCGGCGGTACCTTGACTGCCTCTCGCCCTACGCCCGGCAGTTCGCGGAGAACCTCGCGCGGCCCGACATCGACCATATCGAGGGCATCCCGCCCACGGTGGCCATCGAGCAGCGTACTTCGGCGGGCGCGGCGCGCTCGACCGTGGGCACGGTCACGGAGATCTATCCCTTCCTGCGCCTCCTGTACGCCCGCGTGGGCGTGCAGTACTGCCCGCGTTGCGGCGTGCCCGTCGAGGCGCGCGGCGAGGAGGCGATTGCGGCGGAGGTGGCGCGCCGGGCGGCCCGCGGCGGGGAGCTCCTGATCCCGCAGGTCCGCAGCCGGCGCGGGTTTCACGGCGAGGTGCTTCTCAGGGGCCTCCAGGAGGGGTTCGAGTGGGCGCGCATCGACGGCCGGATCGTGGCGCTCGAACCGGAGATGCGCCTTTCGCGCTACGTGCCCCACGACATCGACCTGGTGGCCTTCCGTTTCGGGAAGGCGCCCAGGGATCTCAGGCAGCGCACGGCGCGGGCGCTCGAGCTCGGCGGCGGCACGGTGATTTTCCTGGGCGCGGACGGCGTGGAAACAGTCCTGAGCCGGGAGCGCGCCTGCCCGGAGTGCCGCCGGGGCTTCGAGGCGCCGGAGCCGCGCAATTTCTCGTTTCTCTCGCGGCGCGGCATGTGCCCGGCGTGCGAGGGCGAGGGCGAGAAGGACGGAGCGCCCTGCGCCGAGTGCGGCGGTTCGCGCCTGGCCTCGCCGTGGCGCGAGGTGCGGGTGGGCGCCGCGCGCATTGGAGATTTGGCCGGCATGGAGGTGGAGAAACTCGGCGCGGCGCTGGGCGCCCTCGAGGTGCCGCCTCGCAAGGCCGGCGTGGCGGCGCCCATTCTCAAGGAGACGGCGGAGCGGCTGGGGTTCCTCGTCGAAGTGGGGCTGGGATACCTGACCCTGAACCGCGCCGTGGCGACGCTCTCCACCGGCGAGGCCCGGCGCATCAGGCTCGCGGCCCAGCTCGGCTCGAACCTGCACGGCGTCTGCTATCTGCTGGACGAGCCCACCATCGGCCTGCACGCGCGGGACAACGAGCGGCTGCTCGGCGCGCTCGTGCGCCTGCGCGACCGGGGCAACAGCGTGATCGTGGTGGAGCACGACGAGGCCACCATCCGCGCCGCCGACCACCTGATAGAACTCGGCCCCGGGCCGGGACGGGGCGGGGGCGAGATCGTCGCGGCGGGAACCGCGGCCGATCTCGCGGCCGAGGCGCGCTCGGCGACCGGACGCTGCCTGGCGCGGGGGCGGAGCGCGCTCACGGGGCGACCCGCGCCGGAAGGGGCGGACGCGGTGGTCGTCAAGGGCGCGCGCGCCAACAACCTGCGCGGCGTGACCGCGGCCTTCCCCCTGGGGACCCTCGTGTGCGTGACGGGCGTGTCCGGCGCCGGCAAGTCCAGCCTGGTCAACGAAGCGTTGTTGGGCGGTCTGCGGGCGCCGGGCCGGAAAGGCGCGCAGGCGCCCTGCGAGGCCATCGAAGGCGCGGAGCGCCTCAACCGCATGCTCGAGGTGGACCAGAGCCCCATCGGGCGGACGCCGCGCTCGGCGCCGGCCACTTACGTCGGCTTCTGGTCCGCCGTGAGGGCCGCGTTCGCGCGGCTCCCCGAGGCCAGGCTGCGCGGCTTCACCGAGCGGCATTTCTCCTTCAACACCCCGCAGGGGGCGTGCGAGCGCTGCGGCGGGCAGGGCCGGATCAAGGTGGAAATGAGCTTCCTGCCCGACGTGTTCGTCGAGTGCGAGTCGTGCCGCGGCCTGCGCTTCCGGCCGGAAGTGCTTATGGTGGCGCTGGGGGGCAAAAGCATCGGCGATGTGCTCAAGCTGAGCGTGCGGGAGGCCGCGGAGTTCTTCCGCTCTTATCCGCTGATCGCGCGGCCGCTCATGTTTCTGGAGGACATCGGCCTGGGGTACCTGGCGCTCGGGCAGTCCAGCACGACGCTCTCGGGGGGAGAAGCGCAGCGGATCAAGCTGGCCCGCGAACTGGTCGACGAGGGGCGGGGCCGCACGCTCTACGTCCTCGACGAGCCTACGACCGGGCTCCACATGGAGGATGTCGCGCGGCTCATTGAAATCCTCAGGCGCCTGCGCGACCGCGGCAACATCGTGTGCGTGATCGAGCACAACATGGAGATCCTCGCCGCCGCCGACCACGTGATCGACCTGGGCCCCGAGGGCGGCGCGGCCGGAGGGAGGATCCTGTACCAGGGGCCGGTCGGGGGCCTGCTGGCTCACGAGGCGCGCTCGCACACGGCGCGCTACCTGCGGCGGCATTTGGAGGGGCCGCGCGGGGCTACACGGGGCCGCGGCTCACCCGGCGGTACTCGGCCGGCGACAGGCCCACGGCCTGCTTGAACTGGCGCGAGAAAGCGCTCTGATCGGAGTAGCCGCAGGCGAGCGCCACGGCGGCGATGGGCATGTCGGTTTCCCTGAGCCGGCGCACCGCGGCGTCCATGCGCGTCTTCTGGATGAACTGGCCGGCCGTGATCTGGAAGATCCGGCGCATGCGTTGCTCGAACTGGTAGCGCGACAGTCCCGCCAGGGCGGCGAGGTCCCGGACCTTGAGCGGCTCCTCGAAGCCCGTCTGAATGCGGCGCACGGCCTCGGCCACGTGGGGGTAGTCCGCGTCCTCCTCGCCGGGCGCATGGAGATCCTTGGAGACGCCGACCAGCCCGGCGACCTCGCCGCGCCGTCCGCGGAGCGGCAGCTTGTGGGTGACACACCAACCCGGGCCGCCCGTCGGGTAGAGCTGGAGCTCGAGGCGGTTGAGGATGGGCTCGCCCGTGCGCAGCACCTCCTCGTCTTGGGCGCGGTAGCGCTGGCCGTAGGGAGGAGGATAGGCCTCGTCGGCCCGCTTGCCCAGAAGGTCGCGTTTCTCGCGGAAGCCGCAGCGCTCGACGACGGTCTGATTGACGACCACGTACCTGGCCCGGGCGTCCTTGATGAAGTAAACCACGTCGGGAAGGCAGTCGAAGAGGGCCTCGCCCGTGAAGGGCGCGGCCAACCGCGCGAGGAATTCGGTCTGCAGATCGGCGGGGGTCATGGGCGTCCGCGCGCCCGGCTCGGAGCGTGTCCGGCGCGCGCGAGGATCATGTTAGCCCCTCGGGGGCGGGCGGGCAAGCGGCCGGGCGGCCGGAACATGCTTGACAGAAGATCCGGCGCCCCCCCATCATCGAGTGTATTGGAGTCGGGCGTACGGTCGTCTGCCGCGCAGTTGGCTGTGGAATGGGCGACAACCGTTGTCCCAGAGAAAGGAGTGCTCGCCGTGCGAACCAAGCAAAGTTTGGCGCTAACGTTGTCGGCTCTGGCGGTGCTTGCCGGCGCCGCCGCCGCGCAGGTCCTCATCGATGAGGATTTCGCCATGGATCCTATCGGGAACAACTGGCAGCTCAACGGGTCGGCGGTGTGGGATGAGGCCAACCAGCGCGTCGTCATGACGCCGGCCGTGAACGACAACCGGTCGAGCATGTTCTTCAGAGAGCTCATTGACATCGACAACTTCAAGCTGGAGGCGAAGGTCAAGGTGTGCTGCACCACGTCGGGCACCCCGGCGGACGGGATGGCCATCACCTTCTTCCAGAGCGACAACCCGCTCGCCGACGCGATCAAGATCGGGTTCGGCGGGGGTGGACTGTGCGTCACGAACCTGACGACGGGGCCCCAAATTGTGGTCGAATTCGACATCTACAGCAACGGCGCGTGCTGCGAGGCCTGCGGCGACGATCCCGCCCTCAACAACCATGTGGGCGTGGAGTACTCCCCGACCGGTTTTGCCGGCACCGAATGCGCGCTCACGGGCGACTGCCTGCCCGGCCCGACGCCCCGCTCGGCGTGCGCCGGCCGGAACACGGTGGGGTTCAGCATGTACGGCGATCACACCATCGACATCGAGGTCATCGTTCAGGGCGCGGTGGTCGTGGTCAACATGGGCTCGGAGGATCACGTGCCGCCCGTCCCCATGCACCGCGTCATGATGTTCCGCCTTGAAAACTATGCACCGTTCACGGGTCTCTTCGGCGTCACGGGTTCGACGGGCGGCTTGAACGCCGAGCATTCCGTCTACCGCTTGAAGCTCACGCAACTGCCGCCCGGCCTATGTCTCGACCCTCCGGGCGCCGCGAATCGGATCGTCTCGACGGGGAAGACGACGAGGCTGGAGTGGAACACGTTGCTGGCGTACACGCCCGGCGCGGCGGCGGATGTCGCCATCGAGATCGCCGAGCTCCGGCCGGCGGCGGGCGCCTGCGGCGTGCCGGCGGCGCTGCGGTTCACTGAGAAGGCGCCCGCGGGCTGGGCCATCACGAACATCTCCGACGGCGGGACGCTCGCCGGCAACACGATCACCTGGAACCTTTCGGGCGCGTCGATCGCCAGGGGGAAGCGCGTCACGTACAAGGCGACGCCGCCCGCGGGCGCGAACACGCGCGTGCAGTTCGCCGGCACGATGACGGAGCCCACCGCGACCCTGCCCCAGGATGTCGCGATCGGGGGCGACATCGAACTGATGCCCTTCGATCCGCCGGGGTTCACGGCCGCGGGCTTCATCACCAAGTGGCTCATCCTAGGACCTTTCGCGCAACCATACACTCCCACCGACAACCCCGGCGCCGACAACATGGCGCGTGATTTCCTCACCGACGGCGACGTGAGCGAGCTGACCTGGTTCCCGAAGGAAGGGGACTCGATCGAGCCGGATTACGGCGGCGCGGCCGCCAGCAGCGGTCTCATCCCCACGCCGATCCGGCCGGACGTGAATCCGGGGGGCATCCCCACCTGGTTCGCGTGGAACGACCGGGACGACTCCATCAACTTCGACGACGACGTCTTCAGCGACAACCTGGACGACGACATCAACAATGCCATGGCCTACGCCCTCGTCTATGCCAACAACACCACGGGAAGCGCGATTTTCGGCAACATGGGGGTCGCAAGCGACGACTGCATCCAGGTCATTCTCAACGGACGGAGCGTCTGGAACCATAGCATTGCCCGGGGAAGCGGCAATCCGGGGGAGGTCCAGGACCGGTTCCCGGCCGTCATCAACCCCGGTCTCAACCGGATTATGGTGAAGACTTTCGAAGGCGGCGGCGCCTTTATCTTCAGGCTTAGAATCGAGGACGCGGCGGGCAATCCGATCACGACGGGCATCGAGCTCAGCACCTCGCCGCCCGCCGGAGGCTGCGAGATCCCGCCGGTGGTCGTGACGCGGGTTATCAAGGAGGCTGGCACGCTCTACATCAACGGCGAGCTGACGCCCGCGTACCTCAAGGGCAGCGAGCTGGCCGTCGACCTCAATCTGAGCCGGGTGCGCGCCGCCGGGGAATGCGGCCCCGCCGCGGCGACGACGATCACCGAGTACGTGCCGGCGGGCTGGACCGTCGCGAACATAACGGGCGGCGGCGTCTTCGCGGGGGGCCGGATCACGTGGAACCTGTCGCCCGCGCAGCTTGCCGCCACGACCAAGCTCTCCTACACGACGACAGGCCCGACGAAGGCGAACCGGATGGAATTGGCGGGTGGCGTGGTCGAGGCGGGCAACATCGTGTCCTTCACCATCGAGGGCCAAAGCGCGTTTTTCACCGACTCGCCTTATTCCTTGACGGGCTTCATCACCACCTGGGCGATCCTCGGTCCCTACTACCCCGGAGGCGACAACCCCGGCAACGTCAACATGCGGATGGATTATCTCACCGACGGGGCGGTCAGCGAACTCGAGGTCGAGGCGCGTCCCGGCACCGAGGTCGCGACGGATTACGCGCCGGGCGCGGCCTTCTCCCAGGGGCTGCGGGGAGGGACGGCGCGCGGCGTCAATCCCAACGGAATCCCCATGTGGGTCGACTGGCGCGCCGCCAACGAGGCGATCGATTTTGAATCGCCCATGCTCTACAACGCGCAGGACGACTGCATGGCCTATGCCGTGTGCTACTTCCACGTGCCGGCGAACCAGCAGATCTACTTCGCCTGCGGCAGCGATGACTCCATTCAGATCCTGTTGGACAACCGCGAGGTCTGGATCAACAGCATCGCCCGCGGGTGGGGCGGCGGCGCGCCGCTGGACGTGTCGTTGCCTCAGATCGTGCTCACCGGCTGGCACCGGCTCATGGTCAAGGCCTTCGAGGGCGGGGGGGGCTGGAACTTCGGCGTTCGCTTGCAGAACGCGGCGGGCGTGCCCTTCACGAACTTCAAGATCACGACTCGGCCGCCCACCGACTGCCCGCCGTGCACCGCGCTGCGGTCCTTCGACGGCTACGGCACGGGTATGATCGAAGGCGCCGAAGAGCCCATGTACCGCGAGGGCGACGTCGTGGACGTGGCTCTGAAGTTGCTCGCCGTTCGTCAAGCGGACGCCGACTGTCCGGCCCTTCGAACCATCACGATCAAAGACGTGCCGCCCGCGGGTTGGACGGCCACGGACGTGAGCGACGGCGGCGTGTTCTCGGGCGGAGCCGTGACCTGGACTCTCGCGCCCGCCGCCGTCGCCGAGGGCAAGGTTCTGTCCTACAAGGCTAGGGGGGCCGCGACGTTCAGCGGAATAGTTTTCCGCGGCAGCATCACCGAAACCGGCAACCCGAATACGTTCCCGGTGGACGGCGAGGCGGAGCTGCAGACGAACGCGATCCTCCGCGATGACGGCACGATCGTCGGTTGGCTCCTGCTGGGCCCCTACATGCAGTCGTTCACCCCGCCCGGCGGGATCGTCTCCGCCGAAGACCTGCAGCGGGACTTCCTGACCGACGGCATCTCGATCACCGAGGAGGACGTCATGCCGGCGGCGGGCGACACCGTGGAGACGGATTATTCCGCCGCCGCCGCTTCCATCGGTCTTGTCGAGGTCGTGAATCCCGCCATCAACCCCGACGGCGTTCCGACGTGGTTCCCCTGGCGCGGCCGCGACGGGCACATCAACTTGCAGTCCGCCAACCTCTATGTGGGCGCGGTCACCCCTGACGTGGACAACGTCATGGCCTACGCCGTGGCGTATCTGTGCGTCCGGGAGCACGTGGAGGTGGTGTTCGCGGCCGGGAGCGATGACGCGCTGCAGGTGCTCGTCGATGGCGACCAGGTGATCTTCTCGCCCGTTCTGCGCGGTTGGGGCGGTTACCAGGACTTGAGTCTGCCCGTCGATCTGGCGCCGGGCGTCCACCGCGTGATGGCCAAGATCTTCGAGGCCGGCGATGCCTGGAACTTCGGCGTTGCCCTGCGGGAGAGCGATGGCGTGACGCCCTTCGTGCACGGCCTCACCGTGGCGACGGACAAGACCGCGTGCGGCGGCGAGCCGTCGACGCGCATCAACGTCTGGATGGGCAACGTCAACGGCGACGCCAACGTCAACATCGCCGATGCGGTCGCGCTCCTCCAGTACCTCTTCGCCGGCGGGAAACCGCCCGCCTGCGCGAAGGCCGCTGATGCCAACGACGACAACGCCCTCAACATCGCCGACGCGGTCAAGATCCTCGGCTTCCTTTTCAGCGGGCAGGCGATGACCGCCCCCGACGGCAGCGGCATCACGGCAGCCAACAACGTCTGCAAGGGCTATGCCGCCGATGGCGTGGACGGGAAAAACGTTCCATACTTCCCGGCGCAGGTAAGCGGCCTGCCGCCTTGCGCGACGCAGTGCAAGTTGTAAGAGTTGCGTGACGGAATCGCGGCCGCGAGAGGCCCGGGCCCGCCGGCCCGGGCCTCTCGCTTTGGCATCCGGGCGCGGCGCCCGGGGACGCGGGGGACGGGATTGAAGGGCGCGGCCGCGGGAAGTACGATGGTTTTTTGACATCTTCTTGACCCGCGGCACGGAGAACGACCATGAAGGCGTTTACCGGGAGAAAATGCATGCGTGTCGTTGCGGCGCTCGCCATTGGCGTGGGTCTGGGCGGCGCGGACGCCCCCGCGCCGTATCGCTCGCCCTGGGGCGTCGCTTTTGCGCCTGACGGCGCCGTGCTCGCCGTCACGGACTTCACCGCGAACGCCGTCGCCATTATCGACGCGGCTTCGGGCGGCGTCGTCCGCAGCGTGCCTCTGGCCGCGGGCGGGGCGGGCGTGGCGTGGTCGGCGGACGGGAAGAAGCTGTACGCCGTCGAGGGCGGCGGAGGCTGCGTCGCCGAGATCGAGGCGGGGACTTGGACGGTGGCGCGGCGCTTCGAGGCCGGGTTCAACCCCCTCGGCATCGCGGTCGCCGGGACATCGCTCCTCGTGACCGATCATGCCCGCGGCAAGCTTCTGGCGATCGATGCCGAGAGCGGGGGCCTGCGCCGCACGGTGGATGGGCTTAGAGAGCCCTTCGGTGTGGCGGCGACGCCCGACGGGCGGCTGGCCGTCGTCACGAACCTGCTGCCGTGCACGCCCGCGACCGACCCCGCGGCGTCCTGCGCCGTGAGCATCG
This sequence comes from Planctomycetes bacterium ADurb.Bin069, assembly GCA_002070955.1. Classification (GTDB taxonomy): domain Bacteria; phylum Planctomycetota; class UBA8108; order UBA8890; family UBA8898; genus UBA8898. The sequence continues at coordinate 120,723 of MWEK01000007.1, read as the reverse complement.
TGGAGTTCGACGGGGAGCCGCGCCGCACCGACGTGCGCCTGCCGGCCGGTTCGGTGCTCCTCAGGGGCGTCGCGGTGTCGCCCGACGGGGCCTGGGCCTACGTCGTTCACACCCTGGGCCGCTTCAGCCTGCCGACGACGCAGCTCGATCGCGGCTGGGTGAACACGAACGCGCTCTCGGTGATCGATCTGCGGGGGAAAAGGCATCTGGCCACCATGCTGCTTGACCACCCCGCGCAGGGCGCCGCCGAGCCCTTCGGCGCGGCGCTGTCGCGGGATGGCGCGACCCTGTGGATTTCGTTGAGCGGCGTCCACCGCGTGGCGCGGGTGGATGTCGCGGGCCTGCACAAGCTGCTGGCCGGGGACATGACGGGGCGCGAGCATTTGGCGAAGAACGAGAACGCGATCTACGGCGCCCAGAACACGTGGCTCATGGTCAAGGAGGACCCCAAGCATCTGGAGCTGCTGGCGAACGACCTGACGGCGCTCTACGTGGCCGGGCTGATCGAGAAGCGTCCGATCGCGGGCAACGGGCCCCGCGGCATCGCCCTGAGCCCCGACGAGAAGACGCTGGCCGTCGCGGCGTATTTCTCCGGCCAGGTCGATTTCGTCGACACCGCCCGAGTCGCCGTCGCCAAGTCGATACCCCTCGGCTCCGCGCCCCCTCCGGACCGCGTGCGCCGCGGCGAGATGATCTTCCACGACGCGACCTACTGCTTCCAGCAGTGGCTGAGCTGCGCCACCTGCCACCCCAACGGCGGCCGCGCCGACGGGCTCAACTGGGATCTCTTGAACGACGGCATCGGCAACCCCAAGAACACCAAATCCCTGCTGTATTCCCACGAGACGCCGCCCGCCATGGCGCTGGGCGTGCGGGCCAGCATGGAGGTGGCGGCGCGGGCGGGCTTCGTGCATATCCTCTTCCGCGAGCCGTCGCCGGAGGAACTGGAGGCCGTCGAGGCCTACATCCGATCGCTGCGGCCGGTCCCCAGCCCTTACCGCGCTCCCGGCGGCGGCCTCACCGAACGCGCCCGGCGCGGCAAGGAGCTTTTCGAAAGCCCGGCGACGCGGTGCGCGGACTGCCACAACGGACCGTTTCTCACCGACAAGCGGTCGTACGACGTCGGCACCAAGGGCGAGTTCGACTCGTCGGACGAGTTCGATACGCCCACGCTCTACGAGGTGTGGCGCACGGGGCCGTTTCTTCACGACGGTTCGGCGCTGACCTTGGAGGACGTGCTGACCGCGCGCAACGCGCAGGACAAGCACGGCGTGACGTCGACCCTGTCCGCGGAGGACATCGCGGCGCTGGTCGAGTATCTTCTGTCGCTGTGAGCGGGCGGCGCCGCGCCCGCGGCCGCCGGTCAGCGCTCCGGGCCCCGCAGGACCGCGGCGGCGTGACGCGCGAGGTGGCCGCGCAGATCCTTCGCGTAGCGGGTCAGAATCGCCTTTCCGAGCCCGTCCTTGTCGCCGCAGCGCAAGAGCGCCCGCCCGAGCATCAGTTCGCGGAGGGCCATGTTGCGGCCCTCGGTGTCGTTCAGGTTCGGCCGCTCGGCGGCCGCGGCGAGGGCCCGCTCGATGGTGGGGATATCGTGGCCCTGCATGCCGGGGAGCGCGAGCACGCGGGCGAGGGCGGGCGCGGCGGCGGGATCGCCGATGGACTCCAGGGCGAGCGCGGCGGCGCGGAAATGCGAGAACTCGCTTTCCGGCGTGAGGAGCGCCAGCTTGGCCAGGATCGCCGGGACGGCCCGCGGCGCCCGCAGGCGCCCGAGGGCGTAGATGAGGCGGTCGAGCGGGCTCAGGTTCGGGCCGAATTGGCCCTGGCTCGTGTAGCGCCAGCCCTTGTCGAGCCCGGGAAAGGCCTCCACCGCGGCCAGAATCGTCTCCAGGCCCGCGGGATCGCCGAGCACGGCCAGGATGCGGGCGTAGGCCAGCTTGGCCGCGGGTTCCGCGGCCGACCCGTAGGCTTCGAGGAGCAGCGGGAGCGCCTCCTCCCGATGGGCCAGAATCACGGCGGCGTCCTTGCAGTCGTCGGCGGCGGCGGCGACGGCCTGCGCGATGCGCTCGGGCGGCAGGGGATACGAGTCCCGGTCCGTGAGCACCTGGGCGGGCAGGTTGCCCTTCGCCACCAAGTGCGCCTGGAGTTCGCGCACGTCGATGGCGCGCACGTTGCCGCCGGCGGCGGCGGCCATGGCCGCGGCGACGCCCGCGGCGTAGCCCAGGTTTTGGAGATCGGGCTGCATGCGGATAAGCGGCAGCGCGTCGCGGTGGGCGCTGATGCCCAATCCCGCGACGATCAGGCCGTCGACGCCCTTCGGGAGGAGCGCGCGGTAGGGAATGTTCGTGCGGTGGCCTTCCCCGGCGGGCGGGTGGCTGAGGGTGAAGTACGGATCGACCGTGTATCCGTGGGTGTCGAAGTCCGAATAGGTTGCGACGATCGTGTCCGGAAAGGTGCGCCGGTTCAACTGGTCGAGAATTGTCAGCGTCGCCTCGCCGGCGATGCGGCGGCGCTCGCGCGTGTCGATCAGACTTCCCAGGTCGAAGGCGTCTCCGGCCAGGATCTTCGCGTAAACGAGGACGTGCCAGACATCGAGGGCATCGGTCTCATCGACGATGGTGAAGTCGGTGTTGGTGTAACCGGCGCCGAGCTTGCGCGGCGGCAGGCCCGTGCCCTGGACGGCCAGCTCGAGGGCGTCCGTCGTGACGCAGGGGACGCCGGCCGCGGCGGCCAGGTCGGCGTTGCCGGTGGCGTCGACGAGCGTTTTGCACAGGACGACGCCGCGGCCGGCGGGCGTGGCGACCACGACGCCGAGGATGCGGTCGCGATGGGCGAAAACGCCGCAGCCCATGGCGCCGAACCAAATGTCCGCGCCGGCCGCGGCCAGCGTCGCGCGCCACCATTCGGCTTTCTGCTCGATCTCCCAGGAAGCGCCGCCCGCCACTTCGGCGCTGAAGCCCACGCGGTTTCCCCAGTAGTACTTGGAGATGGCGCCGTAAGTTCCCACGCCGCCCAGGCCGTGCAGGAACTCCACAACGAGGGTGCGGGCGCCGCGGCGCGCCGCGGCGATACCCGCCGGCGCCCCGCTGGTTCCTCCGCCGGCGACGACGACGTCGAACTCGCCGAGGATGGGGAGCGCGCGCGGCTCCTGCACGACGACGTCGACGAGATCGCGCTCGGCGGCGGGGCGCAGCCCCGCCAGGATTTCACGGACATCGCCGCGCGGCGCCTCGGCGCACTTGGCGCCGCGAAGGCGCGGCGCCTCGGCGGCGGCGATGGCGCGCGCTTCCTCGGCCGCCGCCCGGCCCACCCGCTCCCCGAGGGCCATCAGCGCGCAAGGGCGCAGGAGTCTGGCCGCCGCGGCCCGCGAAACATCGGCGCAGCCGCCCAGAACGAACATGCGCGGGACGCCGGCGGGCTTGAGGGCCGAGAGGTCGAGGGCGCCGCCGCCCCCGCCGTCCTCCGCCTCGCCGTGCATGGGGTCGGGCGGCACCTGGAAGAACACGTCGGAGGTGAACCTCTGGCCGGGATCGTATGTCAGGCCTCGCGCGGCCGCCTCCGCCGCCGCCAGGGAGGCGTAGTCGCCGCCGGCAAGGGGCAGGGTCAGGGTGTAGTCGAAGATGCTGTAGGCGACGCCCTGCTCGGTGTACGGCGGGCGGATCTCGCGGACCGCAAGGCCGGGACCCTCGCGGGGCTTTCCGCCGATGACGACGCGTCCCAGGGCATGGGTTCCCGCGGGAAAAGGCCTGAAGCGCGCGCCGGCCATGCGGGCGACCCAGGCGCGGTCGGTGGCGTCGATAATGACCTTGGCCTTGATCGCTTGGCGGCCGCCGCGATTGGCGATGGCGACGCCGCAGAGCTCGCCGCCGGCGCCGCGCAGGACGTCGGTGACGTAGCTCGAGTACAGGAAGTCCACCTTGGCCGCCACGAGGGCCGCATCGAGAATCTTCTTGACCTGCAGCGGCCGGGCGGGGGCGACGGGCGTCGGCGCGTGGACCGGCCCCGGCCGGACGACGAGAATCTCGCCAATGAGCACGCGCGCGGCGTTGGGCGCGGGGTCGATCGCGAGGGCGAGGTAGCGCGCGCGCGTCTCCACCTTGACGGCGATAGGCACGGCCGGGACGTCGACCGAATCCTGGTCGAGAGCCTCGTTGACGGCGCGCCCGGTCTCGGTCCAGGTGCGCCCATCCGGGCTCGCGTCGGCCCGAACGCCGCCGAGGCGGTAGTCGGCGCGGTGATAGGCCAGGACACACACGAACTCGACGTCCTCCTCGGCGGCCAGCTTGAGGAGCAGGCGCACGCCCCCGTCGTACTGGACGCTCTGGCGCGCCGCCGAATGCCAGGCGCCGTCCCTGAGGAGCGACGGCGGCGCGGTGTCCTTGTGAACCCCCGCCGAGGGGCGATCCGCCTGGTAAGTGAAGGGAACGAGGCGGTCGGACTCCAGCGCGAGCGGATCGGCGGAGCGGCCCGCGAAGATCCGCTCGGCGAGCGGAGTGTCGGGCTTCTCGCCGGGTTCGAGCCAGAGCCTGAGCGTCGCGGTCATGTCCTCGCCGAGGTAGGGGTGCGGCGCGACGAGGAACACCCGCGCGCCGGCCTCGCGGGCGGCAACGGCGGCGGCCACCGCGCCCGTGCCGCCGCCGGCGATGACGATATCCGTCTCGGCGGCGCAGGGAAGGGCGCGTTCGGATTCGTTGACGAAGGCGGCGTTGCGCGCCTTCGCGGGGGTGAGAAGCAGCGCCGCGGCGGCCAGAAGCGCGTATGGGGGCGTGCGCATGGGATCCTCCTGCGCCATCGACCTTAGCGCGCCCATGACCGGGCAGTCAAGGAGCAGGCGTCCGCCCGCGGCGGGAACCCGCGGCAAGACAGCGCAATCCGCACCGGCGGTCCGCTATAATAACCCCGGAGGTATCGCATGGCGCGCACGGCGTGCCCGCGCTGCGGCAGCTTCAACGAAGAAGCGGCGGTGTTCTGCGACCAGTGCGGGTCGCCGCTCAAGGGGGTCGCTCCCCCCCGCGGCCGAGCGCGGGTCTTGTGGTTCGGGGGCGCGGCGCTCGTTGCCGCGGCCGCCGCGGTGCTGTTCCTGCGCGGCGGCGCGGAGACGCCGCCGCCGGTGGTCCCCGGTGTCGCGGCTCCCGCCGCGGGGACCGGCGCGCGAGGGTCGGAGCCCGCCGGAGTGCAGCGGCCTCCGTCGGATCCGGGCGTTGCCGTGGCCCCGCCCCTCGAAAGCACCGTTCTCACTACCGAGGCGCCCGCCGCGGCCATCGAGGAAGAGGGACCGGTCCGCTGGGTCGTGGTCGTCGGCCGCGACGAAGCCGGCAGGGCGAGTTTCTCGTTCCCCGGGGTCGTTCTCGAGGGCGGCGTGGTCCTGTGCGCCGTCGAGGCGCTCGCGTCGCCGGCCGCCGCGCTGCAGATCATGTGGAGCGCGGGTTCGCTTTCGGTGGCCGAAACCGTGGGCTGGGATCTTGAGCGCGGCTACTGCCTGCTGCCCTTCTCAGAAGAAGGCTCCGGCTTCGCCGTGGGCGCCGTCGTTCCCGGCGAGGAGGTCGTGCTGGCGTCCAGCGACAGGCATAAGGTCAGCGCCGTGGTCGAAGAGCTCCGCGCCTACGGCCTGGAACGGCTGCCGATCTTCGCGGTCAAGACCGCGCCGGAAGCCGGATTCCTCCTCGACGGCGAGGCGGTTGCGGGGGTCGCCTGGTATACGCGCGGTTTGGCCGAAGTTCAGCTCTTCGGGTCGGTGGCCGGCTATCGGCTGACGCGGGGCATGGCGGTCGCGGCGTGGCGGGAGCAGGTCTGGGAGGGGTCGCCGTACGAAGCGTTCTGCGCCGGCCGCCGGGCCTTCGCGTCCGGCGAATGGGCCGCGGCCGCGAGGGCGTTCGGCGAGGCGATCAGGAAACGCGCGGATTTTCGGGCCCTCCTGACGGGGCCGCTCATGAGCGAGGCGCTCGCCGCCGCGTATCTGAAATGGGCGGGGGAGAGCGGCGCGCGGGGCGATTTCGAAGAGGCCTGCGCCGTGCTCGCCGAGGGGTTGCGGCTGCTTCCCGCCAGCAAGGAGCTGCTCTTGATGCTCGCGCGCGAAGAGGCGGCTTTGGGGCGCCTGGAGGCCGCGCTCGAGCACACGCGCGCCGCCCTGGCGCTGGATGACGATCTCTGGACGCGGCGCTGGCCCCTTTTGGAGGAGCGTTACCTGCAGCTCGCCGCCGCGCTCAAGACCGCCGAGGCGATCGCGATTCTGGCCGAGGGCGCGGAGGACCTGCCCGCGAGCGTCAATCTCCGCGCCGAACTCGGCGCGGTTCTCTTCAAGGAGCGGCGCTGGACCGAAGCGCTCGCGGCATGGGAAGAGGCCTACGCCATCCGCGCCGATCCCGACCTTGCGGCGCTGATCGAGGAGGCGCGGCGCCGCCTGGCGGCGGAGCGGGACGTCGTTTCCATACCCCTCGGGGACGGCCACGGGACGATCCGTACGGTCGTGCGGTGCAACGGGCGCCTCGACGTGCCGTGCATCCTAGATACCGGCGCGACGTACACGGCGCTGCCGTCGTGGGCCGCCGTGCAACTGGGCTTCGCGCTTCAGAACGCGTCGCGGGTGAGGATCGCCACGGCGTCGGGGGTCACGGAGGCGCCGGTGATCACGCTGGATGCGGTGGCGCTGGGGCCGCTCAGCGTCGGCCCGCTCGACGCGCTCGTCCTGGATCTGCCGCACAACCCGGGCGAAAGTCCGGTGGGCCTTCTCGGACTCAACTTCCTGAAGCACTTCAACGTGCTTATGGACCGGGAGCGCAAGGAGCTGCGGATCGCGCCGAAGTAAGCGCCGGCGCGGCCGCGCGGTCCGCCCGCCGTAGGGCGCGGTTCACTTGGCCTTGGGCGCGGCCTGCGGCGCCGAAATCGGACGCGGAGCGGCGGGCTCCTGCGGCGCGGCGGTCGAGCTCGGACGCGGGAACAGTACCGGAGGCGAGCCGGCGGGCTGCTGCGCGGGCGGACGGGAGGGCGGCACGACCGGCGCCAAGGGGACCGCCGGCTGGCTCTTCATGGGGAAGTACACCGTCACGGGGATCATGATCTGGGAAGTGGCCGGGTCGTCCGTGGTGATGGTGAGCTCGCAGCGCACGGGGCGGCCCATGCTCTCCTCGTCCTGGAACTTGATCGGCTCGACCCTGATCTTGCATTCGCCGGCGGCGCAGTTGCCCTCGAGCGTCGCCGCGATGGGCGGCTCGATCTCCTGGGACTGGGCGGCGGGCGTGGCGGTGAAGCGCCGCGCCGTGAGTTTGAGGGCGGTGACGTTGAAGGGCTTGTTCTGCCAGCTTTTCAGGATCACCTCGCGCATGGGCTTGATCGAGGCCGGGTTCCTCTGGTAGGCCTCCAGCTCGTAGGCCCGGAAGGTGATGTACGTCGGCATGGCGGAGATCGTCTCCGTGAGCTTGATCCTGAGGCTCAGGCCGGTTTCGACGTTTCTTTCGCCGCATTGCACCAGCACGGTCAGGCGGTCGTAGGACGTCGCCGTCACTCCCTTCTCGCCGCCGGGCAGCGCCAGCTTGAGCTCGTATTCCTCGCCGGGCTTGGTCTCGACCAGCTCGTGCACGATGCGGCTCGCCGGCATGCCCTTGACCGAGACGATTTTGATGTCCTCGGGGACGTTGCGGATGATCTTGACCGTGGTCGCGAGGGTCTCGCCGCGCAAGCCCTCCAGGGCCGGCCTGTCCGGCTCGAAACGTACCACCGGGTTGATCGCTCCGCCCAAGGACACCGTGTACATCTTGACCGTCGGGTCGTTGGAGACGATCTGGGCCGTCTTCTTGATGGAGCCGCTGTAGCCGCGGGTTCTAAGCTGGATCACCACCACGCCCGAGCTTCCGGGCGCAATCTGCCGGTCGAACCGGCTGCTCGTGCAGCCGCAGGTTGTCTTGACCTCGCTGATAAAGAGCGGCACGCCGCCTTCGTTGCGGATCTCGAAGGCGTGCTCGACGACGTCGCCCTCGAGCACCGCGCCCCAGTTGAAGTCGGCCTGGGGGCACACCAGCTTCGGCGTCGCGGGCGCGGGCGGCGGCGGCGGTGGACCGTATTCGTCGAAAGAGTCGGCCTGGACGAAACAAAGGGAAGCGGCGCACATCAGCGCCGCGCAGAGATTTTTGGGCAGCATGTGGTCCTCCATGTCAAATCGAGCGCGGGTTCATGATTTCCTGCCCTGTAAAGGGGCAATTATAGCATCCGCGACGGGAGCGACAAAGTTTGCGCCCGGCCGGGAGGCTACCTCTTTTCGGGAGAACGATTTGGGTACCCAGGGGCGGGCCGGCGGTGCCTTGCGCGCCGGCTATTTTTCCCCGTAGAATCGGCCCGTGCATGGATAGGGCGCGTTCCGAGCTTTTCCTCGGCTTCGAGCTTCCCTACGCGACGGACGACTGCGCGCCCGTCGGCGGGACGATCAAGGGATCGAGCGAGGATTTCGTGGTGGAAGAGGTTCCGCTGTTCCCGCCTTGCGGGGAAGGAGAGCACCTGTACCTCTCGATCACGAAGCGCGGCCTGGCGACCCTCGAGGCCATCGAGCGGTTGGCGCGCGCCATCGGAACGCCGGCCGCCGCGTTCGGCTATGCCGGGCTCAAGGACAAGCGGGCCGTCGCCACGCAAATTCTGTCGGTGCGCCACGCGGGCGAACTGCCCGCCGCCGCGCGCGAGATTCCCGGTCTGACGGTCAACTGGACGGCGCGCCACCGCCACAAGCTGAGGGCCGCGCAGCTTCGGGGCAACAAGTTCACGGTGGTGCTGCGGGCGCCCGCCGTGCGCGATCGCGCCTTCCTGGAGGAAGTGTTCGGCCGCCTGGAGCGGAAGGGGTTCCCCAATTACGTGGGGCCGCAGCGCTTCGGCAACCGGTTCGACGGCCACGTCACGGGCCGCGCGCTTCTCTTGCGGACGACGCGAGAGCGCTTCCCGCGGGCGACGCGGCGCCTGCTCATCTCGGCCTATCAGTCGCATCTTTTCAACCTGGCCCTCGCCCGGCGAATTCGCGAAGGCGGCTTCGGCGCCCTGTGGGACGGCGACATCGCCATGAAGCACGCCAACGGCGCCTGCTTCCGCGTCGAGCGCGCCGCCGCCGAGCAGGAACGGAGCGATCGTTTCGAGATAAGCCCGACCGGCCCGATCTTCGGCGCCAAGATGCTCGCGGCGAGCGGCCGTGAGGGTGCCAACGAGGCGACGATCCTGGCGGCGGAAGGCCTCGTGCCCGAGACCTTCAAGGGCGTGTTTCCAGGGCTTGCGCTCGACGGCGCGCGGCGTTCGTTCAGGTCGCGGGCGGAGAACCTGGTCTGGGAGCCGGCGGGCGACGCCCTGCGCCTCGAGTTCTTCCTCCCCAAGGGCGTCTACGCGACGACGTTCCTCCGGGAGGTGGTGAAACCGGAGCGCGCGTCCGGCGATGGGGCGGCCGCGGCGGAGGCGAGCGACGCCGGCGGGGGCGATTAATCTGGGTACATGCGGCGGGCGATGCTTGACGCGGCGCGCTTCAGGCCTCAAGTTTTATGGGGTGTTTCCGCGGTTCAACCGGCGTTGCGCAAGGTCAGGTGCAGGACGGGGCAGTGTACACTAACGACTTGGCGGCGTGCCTTAGAGAACTCCGGGATGTCAAGATGCGGCTGGCTTCCTGCTCGCTTTCCCAGCACTATCGCGCGTGGTGCGGGGGCCGGTGCGCCGAGAGCGCGGTGATTCGAAGCGGCGCCATCGACGAGCTGCAGGAACTGCTGGCCCTCGAGCGCTGGCTCGCGTCACTGGCGGAGGCGCCGCGGCGCGCGCCGGCGAGCCCGACCTGCGATGCCACGGAAATCGACGCGCGCTGCCGCGTGCTGCGGCTCGTTCGGCGGGGGATCAACGCCTGCAACGGCGACCGGAGGTGTCACGACCTGAAGGTCTTCCTCTCGCAGCTTGGCGCCGTCGAAGCCGGCCGCGTGCACGCGGTGTCCGAGCGCGATTGCCCCTGCGCCGCGTGCAGGGCGGGCAGGGTCTGAGGCCGTCGGGCCGGCGCCGGACGGAACGCCGCGCATCCCGCCCGGCGCCGGCCGGAACCCTCAATCGGCGTCGCTCAGGGCCGCAACGCCGGGCAGCACCTTGCCTTCAAGGAACTCGAGCGACGCGCCGCCGCCCGTCGAGACGTGGCTCACCTTGTCGGCCAGCCCCGCCTCTTCGATAGCCAGGGCGGAATCGCCGCCGCCGATGATCGTCACGGCCCCCTTGGCCGTCGCCGCGGCGAGCGCCTTGGCGACCGCCAGGGTGCCGGCGGCGAAGGGTTTCACCTCGAAGACGCCCATGGGGCCGTTCCAGACCACCGTCCCGGCCTGTTCGATCACCTTGGCGTAGAGCGCCCTGGTTTCCGGGCCGATGTCCAGCCCCTGCTTGTCGGCGGGAATCTTCTCCCGCGGGACGGTCGTCACGGCGGCGTGCTCGGAGCACTCCGCCGCCACCACCGTGTCGAGCGGGAGGTAGAACTTCAGGGCGGGGTGCTTCGCGGCGTCCGCGAGCACCTGCGCCGCGATGCCGACCTTGTCGGCCTCCAGCAGGCTCGCGCCGATCTCCAATCCCATGGCCTTGAAGAACGTGTAGGCCATGCCGCCGCCGATGATCAGCGCATCGACCTTGGGCAGCAGACTGGTCAGGACGTCGATCTTGCCCGAGATCTTGGCGCCGCCGATGATGGCCACGAAAGGCCGCTTGGGCGCGCTGAGCGCCGTGCCCAGCATCCGGAGCTCGCGCTCGACGAGGAAGCCCGCGACGGCCTTCCCGGGGAAATGCGCCGCGACCGCCGCGGTGGACGCATGCGCCCGGTGCACCGCGCCGAAGGCGTCCTGGACGAAGACATCGCCGTGGGCGGCCAGCGCGGCGGCGAAGGCGGCATCGTTTTTCTCTTCCTCGGCGTGGTACCTCAGATTCTCCAGGACGACGCAGGTCGACGCGCTCGCCTGAGCGGCGGCCCGCGCCGCCTCCGGGCCGATGCAATCGGTGCCGAAGACGACCTTCCGGCCGAGGAGTTCGCCCAGGCGCGCCGCCGCGCCCCGGAGGGACGTCGCCGGCTTGCGTTCGCCCTTGGGGCGCCCCATGTGCGAGATCAGGACGGGCTTGCCGCCCTCGGCCTGGATGAAGTTGATCGTGGGCAGAGTGCCTCGGATGCGGCGATCGTCGGTGATCGCGCCCGTCGCCTTGTCCACCGGGACGTTGTAGTCGACGCGTACGAGGACGCGCTTGTCCTTCAACGCGCCCTTGAGATCCTTGAGGGTCAGTTTCGCCACGGCGCTACCCCGCCATCTTCTTCATGAGGTCGATGCAGCGGCAGGAGTAACCCCACTCGTTGTCGTACCAGCCGAGCACCTTCACCAGGTTGCCCTCGACCAGCATGGTGGACGGCGCGTCGAAAATGCACGAGGCCGGGTTGCCGACGATGTCCGTCGACACGATCGGATCCTCGCAGTACTCCAGGATGCCCTTGAGCGCGCCCGCCGCCGCCTTCTTCATGGCGTTGTTGACGCTCTCCACCGTGGCCGGCTTCTCCAGGACCACGCAAAGGTCGGTGATGGAGCCCACCGGGGTCGGGACGCGCAGCGACAGGCCGTCGAGCTTGCCCTGCAGGGCCGGGAGCACCTTGCCGACCGCGCGGGCCGCGCCCGTCGTCGTCGGGATGATCGCGATGGCTCCCGCGCGGGCGCGGCGCAGGTCCTTGTGGATCGCATCGAGGATCCTCTGGTCGTTCGTATAGGCATGGCACGTCGTCATGAGACCGTGCTTGATGCCGAAGGTCTCGTGGAGAACCTTGGCCATCGGCGCCAGGCAGTTGGTCGTGCAGGAGGCGTTGGAAACCAGCGTGTCCGACGCCGTGAGCGCGTTGTCGTTGACGCCCATGACGACGATTTTGATCTCGCCGCTCTTGTCCTTCGGGGGCACGGTGAGGAGCACCTTCTTGGCGCCCGCGGCAAGGTGCTTGCGGCAGTCCTCGGCCGAGGCGAACACGCCGGTGGACTCGACCACGATCTCGGCGCGCTGCTGCTTCCACGGGAGCTGCGCGGGGTCCTTGATCGCCGTCACGGGGATCTTCTTCCCGTCGACGACGATGGCGCCCTCGGCGGCCTGGACCTTGCCGGCGAACCGGCCCTGAGTCGAGTCGTAGTGCAGAAAGTGCGCGACGCTCTTGGCGTCCATGAGGTCGTTGATACCCACGACCTCGAAACCTCCCGCCGCCCATGCGGCCCGGAAGACGAGCTTCCCGATCCGTCCGAACCCGTTGATACCGATCTTGATCGTCATGTTCCGCTCCTTGCGAAAAAACACGTTGCTCGGCGTTGCGGCCCGTGCGCTCTTCCGAATTCCGGCGCGCGAGCCCCGGCCGGCGCGGCCATGCGCATGCGGGCACTGGACGCATTCGCCGCACGGCCTGCGCAAAAGAAGGGGGCGATTATAGGTTCTCCGCCGCCGGGAGGCAAGCTAACGGGGGACGCCGGGAGGCGGTTGCGGCGCCGGGCGGAGAGGTCTTGCGCCGCGCGCTGCTTGATTCCCGCCGCGCCTTGGCCTATCATGCGCCGCGTCGCGCTGGGCGCCGGCGCTCCCGCCCCGCGGCAAAGAGGTGACGAGCATGACCGATGAGAGCCTGTACTGCGGCCGATTCGTGGGCGTGTGCCGGACGAAGGCCGGCGCCTGCGGAGTCTTCTACCGGGTGTCTTCACGGTCCTTTCCCAACCGGACGGCGGTGGCGGCGCCCGGCGGCGCGCTGATCGTCCCGCGGGACCCCCGGGAGGCCGAGGTCAATCCTTACATCGCCTACCGCTGCCTGCGCTGCGGCGGGGGCGCGGCGGTGGCGAGCAACGGCAGCCACACCGACGCGCTCTTCGAGCGCATCGCGGCGGGCATGCCGCCGCGGGATGCCTTCGCGCTGGTGCTCCTGGCCTTCGATTACGAGCACGACCAGCTCGACACGCCGCGCATCGCGGCCTGCATCGCGGGCGACGCGGCCTACCTCGGCATCGTCAGGCGAACGGGGCTGCAGGTGGAGCGGATCGAACTGGCTCCCGGCGCGGCGCGGTTCGTGGCGACCTACGAATTGGACCGCATCGACGACCCCCGGGCGCGCGGGGCCATCGACGCCGGGGATGCGGCCGGCATCGCGCGGAGCCTCATGGACGCACCGCCTTTCCGCGCCCTCTCCAAGCCCGTGTGCGGCGCCTGCGCGTTAGCCCGCGGCGGCGAGTTCGACATCGCGGTCACCGATGCGGCTGTCCCGGCGCGGTGAACGTTCTCGCCGCGGTCAGTCCCTCGCCCGCGGCCTCGCGATGGTGGTCGAGGTGGGCGCCGGAGGCGCGGGCTTCCCCCGGGCGCGCGGCATACCGGGGCCCGCGTTGCTCGTGGATCGATAAGGCGCCGCGGCGTATCGGTGGAGGCTCAACCGCGCGGCGCTGTGCCGCCGAAACGGAATCAGGACGGCGATAGCCGTGATCCGCCACTACCGCCCGGCGCGGACCAAGCTGTTTTGCGCGCGCCGGGGGCTCCGGGTCAGGACCGTGCCTCCGCGGACGGCCGAATGGTGATCGGCTGATATCGCCGGGGCGCTTCACGAGGCGGCCGCGTTGCCGTACCATTGTTTTTGTGGGATCTGAGCCGAGCGCCCGGGGTTGCGGCGCGCGCCGGCGGATGGAAGAGGAGGCGCAAGCGGTGAAGGCGGTCGCGGTCTTGGCGCTCCTGCTCGGGTCGGCGGCGGCCGGGGGCGCGATTCTCGAGATCGAAGCTCCGCGGGTGTCCTACTTCTCGGGATACACTCTCTACGAGATCTCGGGCCACGACCTCTTCAAGAGCACGGGCGGCAACTCGCTGGTCAAATGGCGCTCGCGTTTGAAGTTCCCCGTCAACAACATGGCGATCGGCGGCGGGTTGGGACTTCTCTTCGACGATACGAGCGAGTTTCGGCTGCGCGGTTGGACCACCTGCGACGACAAGGCCGGCACCATGCGAGACGACGACTGGCTGAACGGCATGCGCGACATCTGGTCGCGCTCCAAAGCCGACCTCGAGGCCTGGGGCGTGAGCGGCGAGGTCACGTGGTGGGCGGCGCGCGGGAAGAACTATAGGTTCGGTCCGCGCCTGCGGCTGGACTACGATTGCCTGGACTACGAGGTCTCTGATGTTAGGCAGTGGTCGATTTACCCCGAGGGCACGGCCTCGGTGGACGGGCTCGTCCTGACGTACCGCCAGGAGCGCGCGTCGTTCCTGCCCGGCCTGGCGGGCGTCTACGCGCCCGTCTCCTGGCTCGAGCTGGGAAGCAGCCTCGCGGTGAGCCCGTTCACCCACGTCTGGGATGAGGACGATCACCTTCTGCGCTTCAAAGTCTGCAAGATGCGCAGCTTCGGCTTCGCGTTCCTGGGGGAGGCGCGCGCGGATGTCGTCCTGGCCGACCGCGTGCGCCTGGGGCTGTGGGGGGAGATCCTATACTACCGCTCCTGGTGGGCGAGACAGAATCAGCGCTTCTATGCCGGAGAGTATGCCGGCTTGACGTTCCGTCGCATCCATGGCGACATCGAGCGCCAGACGTACATGCTCGGGGCGCGCTTCTCCGTCGCCTTCTGACCGCCGCGCCGGGCGTTCAGCAGATCCGGGGCAGGGGGTCTCCCGTTAGAACATCGAGAATGCGCTCCCCGCCCGCGGGGCTCGCGGCCGCCACCAGCGGGCTGCCCTCCACGACCGCGCCGATGCACGCCGCCTCGGCGGCGCCCGCCGCGCGCAGGGCCGCGCACATCGCCGGCGCCGCCTCGGGCGCCGCCACGGCGACGAGCTTGCCCTCGTTGGCCATGTAGAGCGGATCCATGCCGAGCAGCTCGCAGGCCTGCTCCACGGGGGGATCGCGGGGCACGGCGTCCTCGTCGATGGCGATGCGCGCTCCGGCCGCGCGGGCGATCTCGTTGAGGCAGGTGGCCAGGCCTCCGCGCGTGGGATCGTGCATGGTCCTCAGCGCGCCGCCGAAGGCGAAGAGCGCGCGCGCCTCCCGCAGGAGGGCGCGGGAATCGCTGATCACCGGGGTTGTGAAGGCCAAGCCGCGGCGCGCTCCGAGCACGGCGAC
The DNA here is from genome assembly GCA_002070955.1 of Planctomycetes bacterium ADurb.Bin069. GTDB lineage: Bacteria > Planctomycetota > UBA8108 > UBA8890 > UBA8898 > UBA8898. The sequence continues at coordinate 105,659 of MWEK01000007.1, read as the reverse complement.
GCCGTGCTGGCCGACGGGGCCGCTCAGGAGGATCGCGTCGCCGGGACGCGCGCGGCGGGGGTCGAGCTCCAGGCCCCGCACGCGTTCGCCGACGCCCGCGGCGGCGATGTAGATTCCATCGCCCCGGCCGCGCTCGACGACCTTGGTGTCGCCGGTGACGACCAGCACGCCCGCGCCCGCGGCCGCCCGTCCGATGGAGTCGCAGATGCGGGCGAGTTCCTCGCAGGGGAAGCCTTCCTCGAGCACGAAGGCGAGGCTCAGCCAGCGCGGCTCGGCGCCGCACATGAGCAGATCGTTGACCGTGCCGTGCACGGCGAGGGATCCGATGTCGCCGCCCGGAAAGAACCGCGGGCTGACGACGTAGGCGTCGGTGGTCAGGACGGGGTCGCCGGCCAGCGGCGGCAGCACGGCGCCGTCGCCGAGGCGGCGCAGGATCTCGTTGCCGTAACGGGGCAGAAAGACCGAGTCGATGAGGCGGGCGGTGAGCTTTCCTCCGGCGCCGTGGGAGAGGAGGATGACTTCGTCGGGGGTCATTGCGCGAGTTTCCGGTCGGCGATGAGCGCCTGCCCCAGGCTGAGGCCGCCGTCCCCCGGCGGGAAGTCGCGGTGCTCGAGCACGCGGAACCCCCGGGACCGGAGCAGCCGGACGCACATCGCGGTCAGGACGCTATTGTGGAACACGCCGCCTGAGAGCGCCACGGCGGGAAGTCCCGTATCGTCGCGGATGCGGGCGCACATGGCGGCGATGGCGGCGGCCAGGCCGCGGTGAAAACGCGCGGCGATGGCTTCGACGGGAATGCCGCGGCGGCGGTCTTCCCAGACGCGGGCGATGAGCGGCTTCCAGCCCAGAAGGTAGGGACGTGGCGCGCAATCCAGCGGCAGCTCGTAATCCGGCCCGAGCGCGTCGCCGCGCGCCAGGTCTTCCAGGCGCATGGCCGCTTCGCCCTCGTAGCTGCTTTCGAGGCAGACGCCGGCGACCGCCGCCACCGCGTCGAAGAGGCGTCCCGCGGACGAGACCCGCGGGCAGTTGACATCCCGGGCGATAAGCTCCTCGATCCCGGCGGCATTGCGCGCGCCGGCCTCGGCCGCGATCCACTCCGCCAGGGCCCCGGGCGCCGCCGCGGCTAGGCAGGCCACGGCGACGCGCCAGGCCTCGCGCTCGGCCTTCTCGCCGCCTGGCAGGAGCAGCGGCGCGAGGCGCCCCGCGCGCCGGAACCCGCCCAGCGAGGCGACGAGGAACTCTCCGCCCCACAGTTCGCCCTCCAAGCCCATGCCGAGGCCGTCGAAGGCCACGCCGATCACCGGGCCTTCTTCGCCGTGCTCGGCGAGGCAGGCCGCGATGTGGGCGTGGTGGTGCTGGACGCCCACGACCGGAAGCCCCCGTTCGCGGGCATAGGCGGTCGTCAGGTAGTCCGGATGCAGATCGCACGCCACGGCGTCCGGCCGCGCGTCGAGCAGGCGCTCGACGTCGGCGATGTCGCGCCGGAACTGTTCGAAGGCCGCCAGGTGCCGGAGTTCGCCCAAGTGCGGGCTCACGAAGGCGTGCCGGCCCGCGAGCAGGCAGAAGGTGTTCTTCAGATCGCCGCCCACCGCCAGGATCGTCGCGCCGGCGGCGCGCTTGACGGCCAGGGGCGCGGGCGCATACCCGCGCGCGCGGCGGAAGACGACGCTCCGCCCGCCGGCGGAGGCGACGACGGAGTCCTCGCAGCGCCGGAGGATGGGACGATCGTGCACGAGGAACGCATCGGCGATGCGCCCGAGGCGCGCGGCCGCATCCTCATCGGCGCAGGCAATGGGATCGTCGGAGAGGTTGCCGCTGGTCATGACGAGGGGGCGGCCGGCGCCGGAGCACAGCAGCTCGTGGAGCGGCGTGTAAGGGAGGAAGAGGCCGATGCGCCGCAAGCCGGGCGCCAGGTCCTCGGGCAGGCCGCAGCCGTCCTTGCGAGGCAGGATGACGATGGGGCGCTCCGGTCCGGCGAGGAGCGCGCGCGCGGCGGGGTCCACCTCCGCCAGGCGCTCGGCCCAGGCGAGGTCGGGCGCCATTACCGCGAAGGGTTTCCTCCCGCGGCCCTTGCGTTGCCTGAGGCGCGCGACGGCCGCGCCGTTCTCGGCGGCGCAGGCCAGGTGATAGCCTCCCAGGCCCTTGACGGCCAGAATCCGCCCCGCGAGGAGCGCCGCCACCGCGCGGGCGAGCGCCTCGGCGCCGCGAACCTCCGGACCCGCGCCGGTGAACTTGAGCGCGGGCCCGCAGCGGGGGCAGGCGATGGGTTGGGCGTGAAAACGCCGGTCGGAAGGGTCTTCGTACTCCCGGAGACAGTCGGCGCACATGACGAAGGCGGCCATCGACGTCCGGACGCGGTCGTAGGGCAGATCGGCGATGATCGTGTATCGCGGGCCGCAGTTCGTGCAGTTGGCGAAGGGATAGCCCGATCGGCGCGCGGAAGGATCGCGAATCTCGGCCAGACAGTCGGGGCAGGTCGCCATGTCCGGGGCAATGTGGCGCCGCGCGGGAGCATCGGCCGAGGGCTCGATGGCGAAGCCTTCGGCGCCGCGGGGCGGAGCCTCCTCGCAGGCGATCGACGCGATGCGCGCCCGCGGCGGGGGGGCGCGCTCCAACAGCGCGCGCAGGCGCGCGAGGGCGGGCGCCTCGCCTTCCACGTCGATGAGGACGTCGGCGCCCTCGTTACGGACGGATCCGCCCAGGTCGAGGGCCGTCGCGTAGCGCCAGACCGTGGGGCGAAATCCGACGCCTTGAACGATGCCCGCGACCCGGATTCTCCACCTGGCGCGCGGCATGCGCTAGAGCTTGTCGCCCTGCCCGGCAAGGAGGCGCCGGAGGCGGCCGGCGAAATCGCGGTAGCGCGGGTCCTTGCGCGCCTCCTTCAGATCGCCGTCCTCGCGGATGTTGGCGGCGAGCTCCTGGACGGCCGCCGCGGAGGAGTCGGCCTTGAGCGTCCGGTCCAGGTACTGGAAGACGGCGTCCATGGAGCCGGCCTTGGAGGCGGAGCAGGCCGCGTTGTAGCAGGTCAGCCAGAGCATGCGCTTGAGCACGCGGGCGTCGCGGCCCGTGAGCGTCGCCGCCCGGGCCTCGAGGATCGCCGCCGTGGCTTCGTAGGCTTCGAGGGCTCGAGCGTACTCGTTCAAGCGGTAGTAGTAGCGCGAGAGGAGTTTTTGGACCGCGTATCGGCGCGGCACATCGGTCGCCGCCTCGGCCAGCGTCTTCCCGAGGGCCTCGAGGCGGCGGTCGATCCAGGAGCGGTCGCCCAGTTCGGCCATCGCCATGCCGGCGCCCTCGATGAGCCAGTCCTCGTTCAGCACGTCCTCGGTGAGGGCCTTCAGATCGGGCAGGAGCGCCGTCAGTTTCAGGTCGGCAATGGCGTGCAGCGCGCCTTCGCGGATGGCTTGGAACGCCGACTCGCGCACGGCCTGCATGGGCCCCTCGTCGATCTGCGGATTGCGCGCGAGATCCATTAGGAGCCCGCCGACCTCGGGGTCGTACTGCGCCAGGTCGGTCCATTGCCCGCTGAAGGTGAGACCGGTCTGCACCCGCTGGAAGATCGTGCGCGCCAGCCCGACCTGGAGCACGCGCTGCCTGAGGGCCGTGAGGCGCTGCTTGACCCCGGGGTCATCCATGTCCTCGATCCGGTCATCGATGGCGTCCCTCGCGGGCTGGGGATGCCGGTAGAGGATCTGCAGCGCACCGGCGCCCTTGGCGGCGTCGCCGCCTAGAAAGACATCGATGCAGCGCTCGAGCTCGCCGCGGTCGACGCCGGGAGCCTGGGGGACGCCGCAGAGCCACAGGCTCAACAGGACATGCATGCACATACAAGGTCCTCCTCGCGCATGTCTGAGGTCCTAGATTACCGGAATTATGCGCGCGCTGCAAACCTTCCGCAGCATCGGTATCGTCAAGAAAGCGCCCCCCGGTGGAGCGGATCGGCGCGGATCCCGGAACACGCTGGCGAAATCCCGCGCGTTGCGGCAGAATGGCGGCCTAATCAAGGCCTGCCGCGCAAGGACTCGCGCGGCGGAGGCGGCACTCAAGGACAAGGAGCGGCGTCCATGACTCACGCGCGTCCCATGGCGGTGTGCGGCTGGCACGCGTGTCTGGCGCTGTTCGAGCGGCGGCCGGACGCCATCCGCAGGATTCTGATCGCGGCGGACAAGCAGAAGCTCCTCGGACACATCCTTTCATGGGCTGCCGCGCGGCGCCTGCCGTACCGCACCATCCAGGAGGCCGAGCTCGCCAAGGCAGCGGGCACGCCGCACCACGAGGGCGTCGTGATTCTCGCCGACGAGAAGCCCGTCTTGCCCGCCGAAGACCTCGCCCGGGCGCCGGTCCGTCCCGATGCCTTCGTGCTGGTGCTCGAATCCGTGGCCAACCCGCACAATCTCGGCGCCATGCTGAGATCGTGCGCTTTCTTTGGAGCCTCCACGGTCGTCCTGGCCGGCGACGAGTCGCCGCGCAAGCTGAGCCCGGCGGTGATGCGCACTTCGCAGGGCGGCGCGGAGCATGTCGAGTTGTACCGCGCCGACGAGATCGTGCCGCTCTTGGCCGGCCTCAAGCGCAAGGGGTTCGCGGTGGTGGGCACCGATGTCTTCGGCAAGGACCTGACCGGCGCCGTCCCCGAAACGGCGCCCACGGTGTTGATCATGGGAAGCGAGCGCGGCGGAATGAGCCCGGCCGTGCGCGCCGCGTGCGATCGGCTGGTGAGGATTCCCGGGAGCGACGCGGTCGAGTCCCTCAACGTCTCGGTGGCCTGCGGCATCCTGCTGGCGCTGTTCGTGGGGCTCGGAGCGCGGGCGGGCGGCCCGCAGGCTCCGTGATCTCGCGGCGGCCGCCGGCGGGCGCGCGCCGCGCCTCACGGCAGAGGCGCCGGCATGGTCTCCAGGATGGGCGGGACCACCTCGGCCGCCAGGAAGCGCCGCAGCGGCCGCCCGGTGCGCGGATCGGCGGCGCCCGGGCAGAGTTCCAGGAGCGGCCAGAGGAAGAACGAGCGGCGCGCCAGCTCCGGGTGGGGGATCGTCAGCTCGGGGCTCTCCAGGACCAGGTGCTCGGCCAGGACGATGTCGATGTCGATGATGCGCGAGACGCAGGCGTTCTTGCTGGCTGCCGGCCGGCCCATCAGGCGCTCGATTTCCTTGAGGCGCTCCAGGAGCGCCTCGGCGCGCAGCGGCGTCCTCACCGCGGCGCAGCAGTTGAGGAACGGTCCGGCTGGTTCGCTCATATCCACGGCCGCCGTGGCGTAAATGCGCGAGCACCCCGTGACGGCGACCCTGGGAATCTGCTCGATCAGCACGAGCGCGCCGCGCAGATGCTCCTGCCGCGGCTCGATGTTGCTCCCGAGGTTCAGGTGAAACAGCATAGGCCTCCGCGCTCAGCGGCGCACGCCGGCGCCGTCGCGCGAGCCGCGCCAAAGCGCCAGGCGCCCGTCGAAGACGAACTCGCCCCCCGCGCGGATATCGACGGGCGTCTGGCGCGGAATGTCCGCCAGAGTTTCCTCCCAACCGCGCACGCCGCTGGTCGCGTCCAATTCCTTGACGTTGTCGGCGCCGGCCATGGCGGCGGCGTGCAGGCAGTCGGCCGGCCCCAGCCCCTTGATGAACCCCGCCAGGAACCCCGCGATGGCGTTGTCGCCCGCGCCGGTGGCCGAGCGCACCTCCGCGACTTCGTAGGCGGGCTGCCAGAGCTCGCGGCGGGCGAACTCGCCGGAGGCCGCGGCCCGCCCGAACTCGTCCAGCCGCTCCTGGGAGGCCGTGGCGATGTAGATGCCGCGCAGGCCGGACTTCAGGCCCACGATGCCGGCCCCGAGGGCGAGCGCCTCCGCCGCCAGAAAGCGGAAGTGCGTCTCGTCGTAAGCCTGCACGGGGTCGTCCGGGGACCGCTTCCTGAGGGCCCGGAAGGTGTCCGGGTCGAACATATACATGAGTTCCTCGCAGCTCGGAAGGAAGATGTCGACGTGGGGCAGGGTTTTGGCCAGAATCTGCCGCCACGGCGCCCGACCCGCGGGGGAGGCCGGATCGGGGAAGGCGAGGTCCAGACTGGTGGTGGCGCCGGCCTGCTTGGCCCGGGAAAAAATCAGGGCGACCTCATCGCCGCCGTCCTCGTACAGGCGGCGCATGAGCGGCGGATAGCCGAGGTGGAAGAGCGCGGCTTCGGCGACCTGGTCGAAGTCCACATCGCCGGCGCCGTAGGTGTCGTTGGCGCCGGGGTTGTGAAGGAAAATGCGGTCGTAGCCCGGCGGCGCGATGACCACGGTGTAGGACGTGACCTCGCCGGGCACGACCTGCATGGAACGGTCGGCGTCGTAGGGCGCGAACAGCTCCAGCAGCCCCTTGCCGAAAAGGTCGTCGCCCACCTTGCCCATGAAGGCCGTGCGGATGCCCAGCTTGACCAGGGGGATGCCGACGTTGGAGACCGGCCCGCCCGAGGACAGCTTCGGCGCGCCGATAATCACCAGGCTTCCCGGAATAAGCAGTTCGCGCAGATCGGCTCCGGCCTTCGGCTCAATGGCGGGCGTGATGTCCAGGCACACATGGCCCGCGCAGACACAGTCAACCGACGGCATCGGTCATCCTCCTCGGCGGCTTCGGCTGCGCCGCCGGGCTTTTTCCGCCCCGATCGTCCCCGTGCCGCCTGCCTTGCCTGTTATATCCGAAGGGGGCTGCCGGACGCAACGCCCAGCCGCAACAGGTGGCGCGGAGCATTGACACCCGGTTTTTTTTCTAGCACTATGGCGGTTTCTTTTTCGCGGCGGCGGACGGCCGGGCGTGCCCGATGTGCGCGCGCCGGGCGGGCGCCGGGGCAGATTGACAGGAGCGGAGCATGGCTGCGGGCGCGAGCACCATCAGGAACATCGCCGTCGTCGGGCAGGAAGCCTCGGGCAAGACCACGCTGATCGAAGCGCTGCTCCATCACAAGAAGCAGATCCATCGGCTGGGGTCGGTGGTCGAGGGCAACACGGTGTGCGACTTCGAGGCCGAGGAGAAGGAACAGCGCAAGAGCATGTTCCCCGCCGTGGTGAATCTGAACCACAAGGGTCTGGATTTCACCCTGGTCGACACGCCCGGATCCCTCGATTTCCTGGGCCAGACGCTCCCGGTGCTGGGGGCGGTCGAGTGCGCCGTGTGCTGCATCGACTGCGCGAGCAGCGTCAAAATTACGAGCCGGCGGGTGTGGAAGGCCCTGGACGCGGTGGGGCTCCCGCGCGTCATCGCCGTGACCCGGCAGGATGCGGAAAACTGCGACTTCGAGCGCGTCGTCCGGGACATCCAGGCGACCTTCGGCGCGCGGGCGCTGCCCTTGTACTACCCGAACGGCGCCGCGTCCGCGTTCACGAAAATCTGGTCGGTCCTGAATCCGGCGGACGATGCGCCGCCGCACGTCAAGCAAGCCCGCGACGCCCTCGTCGAGGCCATCGTGGAGGCCGATGACGCGGTTCTGGAGAAGTATTTCGAGGACGGCGGCGTGTCCGAGGAGGACCTCGCGCGGGTGTTCGCCAAGGCCGTCCGGGAGATGAAAGTCATCCCTGTTTTCGTGGTGTCGGCGCTGGGCGCCATCGGCTTGGCCGAGCTCCTGGACGGATTGGCGCAGGTCGCGCCGCCGCCCGACGCGCTGCCGAGGACGATGCGCAAGGGCGAGGAGGAGCTTCCCCTCGAGAAGGCGGCCGGCCTCGTGGGGCAGGTGTTCAAGGTGTGGGCCGACGACTTCCTGGCGCGGCTGTCCTACATCCGGATCTTCGCCGGCGAGATGACGACCAACGGCTCCTTCACCAACACGCGCACCGGCGAGACCGACAAGTACGGCAACGTCCTCGCCGTCCAGGGCAAGGAGACCAAGAGCATCGAGCGGGCCGGCGCCGGACGGATCATCGCCGTGGGGCGCGTCGAGGACATGATGGCCGGCGACACGGTCGCGGATGCCGGCGCGGGCGTCGCCATGCCCGTCGTCAAGCTGCCGACGCCGCTGGTGTCCCTCGCCGTGCGGCCCAAGGCGCGCGGCGACGAACAGCGCCTGACCGGCGGCGTGCGCGAGCTCGCCTGCGAGGATCCCTGCTTCGTCTGGCACTTCGAGGCGCAGACCAAGGAGCTGGTGATCAGCGGCCTGTCGGATTTCCACATCAACACCATGCTCAAGCGCATGAAGCGGCGGCGGAAGGTGGAGTTGGAGACCAAGCCGCCGCGCATTCCGTACCTGGAGACCGTCACCAAGACCGTCAAGTACGTCGAATACACCCACAAGAAGCAGACCGGCGGCGCGGGCCAGTTCGCGCGGGTGTTCATCGACCTGGAGCCGCGGCCCCGCGGCAGCGGCTACGAGTTCGTCGACAAGATCTTCGGCGGCGTCATCGACCTGTCGTTCCGCCCATCGGTGGACAAGGGTGTGCGCGACAAGATGGCCGAGGGCGTCCTCGCGGGCTATCCCGTCGTGGACTGCGCCGTGACCCTCGTCGACGGCAAGACGCACCCGGTGGACAGCAAGGACATCGCTTTCCAGATCGCGGGCCGCGAGGCCTTCAAGAAGGCCTTCGCCGCGGCGGGGCCCGTCCTCTTGGAGCCCCTCGTCAAGCTCGAGGTCACCGTGCCCCAGCAGTACATGGGCACCATCATGGGCGACTTGAACGGCCGGCGGGGCCGCATCCTAAACACCGGCAGCGAGGGCAGCTTGGCGGTGATCACGGCGCAGGTGCCCCTGGCGGAGATCCAGAACTACGCGGCGGACCTCAAGTCGATCACGGGCGGCGAAGGCACCTTCGAGATCGAGCACGACCGCTACGAGGTGGTCCCGTCCCACCTCCAGCAGCAGATCGTGGAGCGCTCCAAGGCGGAGCACAAGGAGAAGGAAGAGGAGTAGCCCCGTGGCGCTGGTGCCCGGCGAGGAGCGCGGCGCGCTCGGCACGCCGCTGGATTTCGGCCGGATCAGGACCCTTCCCATCGCGAGGCGCCACAACCTGGTCACCGCCGCGGCGCTGGCCGACATCGCCGCGCCCCCGCCCGCCTGGGATCACCCGGAGCTGGAGGAACTGGCCGGCCGGGCGGCGGCGGCGGCGCGGGCCGGCGCGCTGCTGGTCTGGTCGTTGGGCGCCCACGTCATCAAGACGGGCCTGGCGCCGTACATCCTCGATCTCCTGCGCCGCGGTCTGGTGTCCCATCTTGCCGGCAACGGCGCCGTCGCGATTCACGACTTCGAGTTCGCGATGCTCGGCGCGACGAGCGAGTCGGTGGCGGAGGGCATCGAACGAGGCACCTTCGGGATGTGGGAGGAGACGGGGCGTTGGATGCAGGAGGCGCTCGCGCCGGATCCGGCGCGGGGCTACGGGCGCGCCCTCGGGGAGTACATCGAGGCGCACCCCGACCGCTTCCCGCGCCGGGAGATGTCGCTCCTCTGGCAGGCCCGCCGGGCGGGCGTTCCCTTCACGGTCCACGTGTCCATCGGCGCCGATATCGTCCACCAGCACCCCGCGGCGGACTTCGGCGCCATCGGCGCGGCCAGCGGAGCCGACTTCAAGATCTACTGCCGCACGGTGAGCATGCTGGCGGGGGGCGTCTTGCTGAACTTCGGGAGCGCGGTCACGGGGCCGGAGGTGTTCCTGAAGGCGCTGGCGGTGGCGCGCAACCTCGGGCATCCGGTGGATCGCCTGACCACCGCGAACTTCGACATCGTGCCCCTGGGAGAATACCGCACGGCGCCCGTGACGAGCGAGGTGCGGCCGGAGTTCTACTACCGGCCGTGGAAGAACATCGTCGTCCGGCCGGCGAGCCTCGGCGGCAAGGGGTTCCACATCGAGGGACGGCACCAGGACACCTTGCCCGCCTTCTACCACCGCCTGCTGCGCCTCACGGCGGCCTGAGCGCCGCGCGCCGGCTCGCGCGCCCGGCCGTCACTCGGCGCAGTCCAGCAAATCCGGCGTCGGGTCCGGGCCGGGCGCCGTGTACGGCGGCGGCAGCGGGCCGGCGCCTCCGAAGAGGGTGCCCAGCAGCCGGATCGCATCGGCGATGTCGATGCGCCCATCGTCATTGGCATCGGCGGCGTCCAAGCATTTGAGGGGATCGGACGAGAAGAGATACCCCAGGATCTTGATCGCGTCGGCCACATCGCGCTTGCCGTCGCGGTTGGCATCGCCGCGGAGGAACCGGGCGTCGACGGGGGAGCCTGTCCCGTAGCGGAAGGCGTTCGCCAGCATGACGAAGCTCGAGTCGGGATTCACGAAGAGCACATCGACCGTGCCGTTGCCGGGCGGGGTCACCACCACGACCTCGCGCGAGGTGCCGCCCGGGACGATCTCCGCCGAGCCGGTCCCGAACATCACCTGCGTGATGTAAGGCAGCGGCGAGAGATTCCGGCCGCGGATCGTCACGCGGGTTCCGCCCTCCTCGGGGCCGTACGCCGGATCGAGCGACTCGATCTCCGGCCGGCAGTCGCCCGTGTAAGCGTATTGGAGGGGCGCCGTCGCGAACTCGTTGTCGGGATTGTAGACCGAGATCGCGACGGTGCCCACGCCGGCGGGGGCGAGGACGACGATCTCGCGCGCCGTGGCGGAGACGGTTTCGGCGACGGACGCTCCAAACAGGACCACGACGGACGATCCTCCGAATCCGTCGCCCAGGATATGCACCGCGTTGCCGCCCTCCGGCGGCCCGCACTCGGGGGTGAACGCGTCGACTCGCACCGGCACGCTTTTGTACGTGAAAGCGCCCGCGGCCTGGCCCGAGCCGCCGTCGGGGTTGACGATCTGGACGGCGACCGCGCCCGCGGCGTGGGGCGGAGAGAGCACCCTGAGCCGCGTCGCGGCGGCCTCGAGCACGTGGGCCGGGGCGGCGTCGAATCGGACGGTGATCGCCGCCGGGTCGGCGGCGAAGTTGGCGCCCGAAATGACGACTTCGGTGCCTCCTCCCGTGGAGCCCTGGTCCGGCGACAGGTCCGTGATGATCGGCGCCGGGCCCGGATCGTACTCGAAGTACGGCGACGAGATGAGGCTGGCCAGACCCTCGGCGCTGACGATTTTGATGCGCACCCGCATGATGCCCGGCGCCGGCGGCGGGATGACGGCCCGAAGTTCCTGGGGCGACACGAAGAGCACCGACGGCGATTCGCGGTCGCCGAAATAGACCCGCGCCCCCTGGGCGAAGTTGGAGCCGAGGATGGAGATCGCGGCGTCGCCCTCCGCCGAGCCGCGCGTGGGCATGAAGGTTAGGCCGAAGGGCGGCGCCGGCGCCACGTACCAGAATCGTTCCGCGGCGGTGTCCGTAAGACCGTTGCCGCTGGTGAGCGTCACGGAGGCGAAGCCCGCGCCCGGGGGCACGACGGCCTTGACGAGGCCGCCCTCGACGCGGCACGACGCGCAGGCCTTGCCGCCGACGGCGACCTGGACGGGCTCGTAGAAATCGGCGGCGGAGACCGCGATTTCGTACCCGCCCATCGTGGTCCCCCGCTTGGGCTGGAAACCCAGAATCCGCGGCCCGACGGGGCCGCCGAAGGTGATGACGATGGAATCGACGCCGATCTGCCTGCCGGCGCGGTTGTAGGCCGTGAAGGTGTACCGCACGGAACCGTTGGTCAGGGGCAGCGTGAGTTCCCACGTGTCGAGCGCCGGCCAGCGCAGGTACGGCGTCTCGTCCCGGGCGTTGACGAGAATACGGTCGACCTCGCTGGGCGCCCTGCCGCGGATCACGACCGGCGCCGAGGAGCTGGTGAAGTCCGCCCCGCCGTTCGGTTCGGTGATCTGGAACACGGCGGTGGAAAGAAGCGATCGCACCGTGGCGGCGCGGTTGGCGACGAAGCTCTTGATCTCCGCGGGGCTTCCCAACTCGGCCTGCGCGGCGGTGGCATCGAGAATCCAGTCCAGGTTGGCGCGGTTCGCGGGGCCGTCCGCGCCGATGAGGTAGGCGTAGTTCTGGTTCATGAGGCGGCGGGCCCAGGGCCGCTGGAAAACCTTGGCCAGATTGGGGAAGTAAGCATCGCCGCCGCCCGCCTCGGGGTAAAGCTTGGCGCCGACGTAACCGCCCTGGAAGGTCAGATCGGAGTCCCAGGGGATGAGTTTGGCGCCCTCCCCGGGCGGGAAGTACAGGTACGCGTTCTTGCCGCGGTCGAAGCCCAGGGTGTCCCAGTCGCCGATGAAGAACCTGACGGCGAGGATGCCGGCCCATTCCGGCACATCCATGAGGGTCGCCGCCGCTGTGTCCAGGTCGGCGAGGGTGTACTGCTGAAGGTTGCGGCAAAGCTCGATGAGCGGGACGTAGTCATCGAGCTGTTCATTGGTCCGCAGGCTGAAGAACCAGCGGTAGGCCTCCTTGTCCTCGCCGCGGTAGGTGAGGTTCGCGGTGAGGATCTTGCTGGGATTGGCGTCGTTGAAGGATTCGAACCAATCATCGACCTTATAGCAATTGCCCCGGTCGTTGCCGCGCCACCAGTACTCCAGATAGTCGCCGTCGATTTTCTGAATCTGCTCGTAGCCGCCCTTGTCGGAGTTGTTGACTTGCAAGGCAATGTACTCGCACCGATTGTAGGGCAGCTTGACATCGGGGTCCGGGGCGCCGAGCTTGCGCATCAGGTACGACGCGGTGCGATCCTTCTGGCGCGTGCCGTCGTTGTCGTTGCGGTCCAGGTTGATCTCGTAGTGCAGGCCGTAGAGCAGGTCGTCGCGGTTGAAGCGGAAGCGGTAGCCCGCCTCGGGGTTGCCGGGGCGGATCCAGGGGCTGCCGCGGTAGCGCACGCCGATGCCGTGGTGAATGCGCGCGGTGTTGGCGGCGAGCGAGGCGGGCCACAGGTAGTTGGACATGGCCTCGCCGCGGCTGGCGTTGCCGGACAGCATGGCGTAGTCGGCCGCGCTCATGACGAGGTGGTAGTGCTGGCGGCGGCCCGTGTAGACCTTGTCCTTGACCACCCAGACCCACGGCTTGGCCGCGCCCTCCGGGGGAAACGTCGTGGTGTTGCGGGCGGGGGAGTCGTCGGTGCCCTCGATGTAGAACTGTACGATCGTGTTGGCGGCGTAGGCCGGCACGACGCCGCTGTAAAGGCCGTCTCCGGCCAAGCCGTCGCCGTGGGCGCCGTCGTCGTACATGGGGGCCGAGGCGAAAGTTCCGGTTCCGTCGGCGCGGTGCCGGATGTTCAGGGACCGGATGCCGTCCGCGTCGTGGGCGCGGACGGTGATCACGACGGGCGTGGATGAGGCGGGCATGGCCGGCGTCTGCGCCAGGTCGTCGTACACCGGTCCCTGGTTGCTCCGCGCCGCCGAGTTCGGGGCGCCGGGCGTGCCGATGCGGCGCGCCATGGGGATCGGCGTCGTTCTGGCGACGCCGTGGCGGTGCGTGCGCGTCATGATCAGGTTCGAACCGCGCAGCCATTTGGCGCGGTAGCGCACGTAATTGGTGCCGCCGGGGACGAGGGGCTGCGTGTTGCACTCGATGCGGTTGCAGCGGTTGTCGCCGCGGCCGGTCGCGACGATCTTGAGCGCGCCGGCGCCGGCGGCGGCATCGGCGGCGGTGCGGGCGCTGTCGCGGTGGGTGCCCTGGATCACCCAGCCCGCGGTCGAGGCGTCGAAGGTGCCGTTGGCGATCTTGTTGGCCGAGACGAGCGTGTCGCCGAGGAAGATCTCGTCGACGAGCACCTCGCCCGCCGTCATGAGGCACATCTGGAACTCGCTCTCGCCGACCTGGCTGTCGATGACGCTTCGGTGTGTGCCGTTGTAGACGACCTCGACCCATTCGCCCGGGTTGGTGCTGGCTTCCCACGCGGTGCAAAGGGAGTTGTCTTGGCGCGCATCGACCAGCTCCAGGCTCGCGCCCCTGCCGTCGGCCCAACGGGGCCAGCGGCCGCCGTCGCGGTACCGCACTTCATTTATCCTGTTGCCGAAGGCGTCGACGATTCGAATCCGCTCGCCGCCGTCGGCGAGCTTGCCGGCGTAGGGCCCGTACAGGTTAGGCAGGTCGCCGTAGACCTCTCGGAAGCGCGCCGGGTTGCGGGCGATGACAAGGTACTGTCCCGCCGCCAGCGCATCGCCGGGTTGGAACGCGAACTCAAGGCCCTTGTCGAAATGAACGCCCGTAAGCTCGATCGGCGCCTCGCCGCGGTTGTACAGCTCGAGGTACTCCAGGTCGTCGGCGTCGCCGCCGTCGGCGCCGTAGGGATCCTCGGGGGCGGACGGATGGTACATGATCTCATTGATGACGAGATTTGTCTCCACGGCGACCTGGTTCGCGGCGCCGGGCGTGGGGGAGGCGCAGGACCACCAGCTCTCGTGGCCGTCGGGCCGGCGCCCGCGGGAATGACCTTCCTCGATCTTGGCGTCGAAACTCTCCGCCGCAACCACGCGGGAGAGATCGGGCGCCGTGAGGAAGATGTGCAGGTTCGGCGTGCCCGCGGCGTCGATGTCGATCATGAGGGGGAAGCCGAGTTCGTCCTCGTAGAAGACGAGGTACCCCCGGGCGGGCAGCCGGGTCCCGTCCGGAATTCGCTTCTTGTCCAGCACGTTGCCCTTGTCGCTGAGATAGTAGCCGCCCAGGTCGATTGGTTGGTCGCCGGGGTTGTACAGCTCGACGAAATGGCGCGCGAAGCCCGTGTAAAGGCATTCGTTGATGACGATCGCGCCGCCGGCGGCGGAGGAGAGCGTGCCCAAGAGTCGGATGTCGAGAGAGAAGTCGTCGCCGTTCAGGGTGCGGTTGAACCCGCAGGCCGCCAGGACGTTGGCGCCTGGAACCAGGAGACCGCGGAGTGTGGAGAGGTCGAAGCTCTCCCACGCCGCGGCCTCGTGGGAGGCGGTGGCGGGGACGTTGTAGGCGGGCGGGGTTCCGTTGACGTTCTTGCGGGCGACCTCGGTGCCGTTCAGATAGGCTACGAATCCGTCGTCGAACCAGGCTTCCAGCCTGAGGGTCTGGACACGGGAGGGATCGGCCACCGTAAACCCGCGGCGGATGTAGACCGAGAGGTACGCGTTCCGCATGTCGCTCAGAACGGTATTGTCGTCATTGTCCCCGTAGCCGAATCCCGCCCGACCGTTCAGCCAGGCGCCGTCATCGAAAGTGCGCGCGTTCCAGTTGGAGGGCGGCGCGCCCGTCCCCTTGAAGTAGCGCCAGGTGCTTGCCTGCTCCACCAAGGTCGTCGCCTGGTCGCGCGCGAGGCCGTTGTCCGCGCGGGGCGTGCCGCCCAGGACGGGGCTGGGCGCCCAGCTCGCGGCGTCGTCCGGGTCCAGGAAGGGATCGAGCAGGCTGAGGGAGTGCCCCGTTCCGTCGCAGGCCGCGGGCCACTTGCCGCGATCGTTGTACGTGAAGTTGATCAGGCGGCAACCGGAGTGGAGGTCGCCGCCGGAAGCGTCGACCGACCAGGCGTCGTTCTCCAGGGTGATCGTCTCGCCGCTGGAATCCAGCCGGCCCGTGTAGACGCCGTCCGGAGCGAAGCCGTAGCGCGCTTGGAACGCGGCGGCATTGACGGCGAGGACCAGGTACCCGCCGGGGTCCAGGTGCGTCCCGTTCGGGAAGACGTACGCGATGCCGCGGGAGAACCTGAACCCGCTCAGATCGGCGACCGTGCAGCTCTCGTTGAAGAGCTCGATGAACTCGCAGTCTCCGTCGCGGGCTGGGGGGTTGTAGTGGACTTCCGTGATGGTCAGCGGCCAGGCTGATGCGCCCAGAAGCATGCACAAGGCCGTGATTCGTACCATGGTCCGTCCTGCCATCGAAATGAATGCGCGATAATGGCGGATCCTCATTGCGGCTGCCGCGGCACGCAGCCCCATCGAGCGATTGTAGGGGGTGCGGCGGGGCGCTACAACCTTCTAGGCCGCGCGGGGAAAAGCGAAGACCGGACGTCGCGGCCGGCGGGCGCGCCCGTCAGCGGGGGCGGGCGCGGAGGCGGCGATCAGCGCCGCGCCGCATGCTCGATACAGGCCTTGACGAAGCCTACGAAGACGGGGCTCGGATTGACGGGGCGGCTGGTGAACTCCGGGTGGAACTGGACGCCGAGGAAGAAGGGGTGGCCGGGAAGCTCCGCGATCTGCATGACGGGATGATCGGGAATCCACCCCGAGAACACCATGCCCTTCTCCGCGAAGCGCTCCCGGTAGGCCGGGTTGAACTCGTAGCGGTGGCGGAAGCGTTCGAAAGCCTCCGTGCCGCCGTAGATTTGCGCGGCGAGGGAGCCGGGGAGCAGCTCCACGCGGCGTTTCCCCAGGCGCATGCCGCCGCTGATACCCTCGGCCTCGTACTGCTCGAGCAGGAGCCGGATGACCGGGTCGGGAGTGTCGGGAGCGATCTCGGTGGTGTGGGCCTGCGCCAGGCCGAGCGCCGAGCGCGCGAACTCGATGATGGCGGCTTGGAAGCCGTGGCAGATGCCGAGGAAGGGCAGACCGTGGGCGCGCGCGTGCCGAATGCACGCGATCCCGCCCTCGAGGCCGCGCCGGCCGAAGTCGCTCGGCACCAGGATGCCGTCCAGGCCGCGAAGCTGCGCCGCGGCGCGTTCGCCGATCTCGCCGGCGGGGCCGTCCTCGATCCGGTCGGAAGGAACGTCCACGACGCGCACCCGCGTGCGAACGCGGATGCCCGCGTGCTCGAAGGCGTTGTGGATGCTGGCGTACATGTCGCGCGGTCCCATGTACGTCCCCGCCAGGCCGATCCGGATCTCGTCCTTCGGCGCCAGGAAGTCCTTCACATATTGCGCCCAGGCCGGATCTTCGACTCCCGCGGCGCGCCTGCCCTGACCGAAATAATCCAGCACGATCCGGTCCACCTTCTGGCGGCGCAGGTGCTGCGGCACCAGGTAGATCGTCTCCAGGTTGTGCAGATCGATGACGTTCGCGCGGGGGATGCGGAGGCGGTCGGCCAGCTTGTGCTGGACGCCGGGCTGCAGCTCGTGCTCGGCCCGGCACACGAGCATGTGGGGCTTGATCCCCATCTGCATGAGCAGCGCCGTTCCGTGCTGCGCGGCCTTGCTCTTCTGCTCCCTGAGGTGGGCGGCCTCGATGATCCAGACCAGGTTGATGAAGTATACGTTGCGCTCGCCTTCGCGATAGGCCAGGTCGCCCATGGCGGAGATGTAGGTGCGGTTCTCCTCATCGCCGACGGTGCCGCCGATTTCGACCAGGGTGACATCGGCCTTGTAAGCGAGGGCGGATTCCCGCACGAAGCGGATCACTTCTCCCGTTACGTGGGGGTAGAACTGCACGTCGGAGCCCGCGAAGCGGCCGCCGCGCTCCAATTCGTGGACCTTCTGCGTGAGGCGCCCGTTGGTGAAAATGTTGAGGCTCGAGAAGCTCTTGTTGACGAAGCGCTCGTACGTGCCGACGTCCATGTCGCACTCCGTGCCGTCCTCCAGCACGAACGCCTCGCCGTGCCGGTAGGGGCTGAGCGTCCCGGCATCCTCGTTGAAGTAGCCGTCCATCTTGATGAGGTTGGTGCGCAGCCCGCAGTCCTCCAGCAACCGGGCCAGGCCGGAGGAGAAGATGCCCTTCCCCAGGCCGCTCATGACGCTGCCCGTGATGACGATGTACTTCGTCGTGCCGGGCGTGTAACCGGGCGGCACGGGGCTGTACTGCTCGCCGGGATCGGAACCGGCGCTGAGCAGGGAGAGGCGGGTCGGTGCGGTGCTCACGGCGCGAACCTCCTGGAAAACAAGGGAGTCTATCCGCCGGGCCGCGCGTGTCAAGACGCCGTCGCCGCGCCGGCTTGTCCGGCGCGGCGACGGCGCTTACAATGGCATTTTCGCGAGGATGAAGGTGCGACGCCATGGTCAAGAGACTGTTCGACTTCCTCCCCTTCGGCCGCAAGCGGCCGGACGCGCGCCGCGGCGGGGCAGCGCCGCGGCGCCCGCAGGAAGCCGCCGGGCCCGACTTGCCCGAGGCCGCCTCGGGCTTTTCCCGCAACGCCGATTCGGAGCCGGCGGCGGCGGTTCCGGGCGCCCCTTCCGAGCCGCCCGCCGCCGGCGCGTCGCCGGCGGACGGCTCGGGGCAGGCCGCCGAAGTGCGGAGCGTGAGGGAGTCCGTCGATAGGTTGAAGCAGCGCGCGCTAACGGTGCGGGAGTTGCGCGAGACGATCGAGAGGACCATCGAGGCGCGCGTGAGCGAGATCAGGGGCGTGGTCGAGGGGATTCAGGAGCTGTTGAGGGAGCAGGGCCGCCGGTCGTGGAACTCGGGCGAAGCCGACCAACGGTTCCTGGGCGACGCCGTCCAACGGATCGGAGAGCGCGAGCACGCCTTTGCGGCGGGCGCCGCGACGGAAGCGGCGCTGACGGCGATGCGCGAGGCCCTTGCGGCCTTGGAGCGCCGGGTCGGGGAACTGGGGCGGGAGCTGCCGCGGACCGTGAAGGAGCTTCTCGGGGACGCGCCGGCCGTGCTCGACAAGCTCGGAGAGGAGCTCGCGCTCCGCGATGCCCGCGTTCTGGCCTGGTGCGAGCGAATCAGCGTCCGCGCCCACGCCGCGTCCAAGGAAGCCGAGACCGCGGCGGCGGAGCGCGCCGCGATTCGCGCCCTGCTCGATGATTTGCGGGAGGGGAGAATCCGCGCGCAGGCTCTG
This sequence comes from Planctomycetes bacterium ADurb.Bin069, assembly GCA_002070955.1. Lineage (GTDB taxonomy): Bacteria > Planctomycetota > UBA8108 > UBA8890 > UBA8898 > UBA8898. The sequence continues at coordinate 87,159 of MWEK01000007.1, read as the reverse complement.
CGCAAGCGGCTGCATTATGTGCGCGAGGCGCTGGCCGCCGGCATGGCGGAGCTGCGCGACGGCGTGGCGCGCAACATGGTTTCGCGGGCGCTGCTCGCCCGGCGCGTCGAGGCGGCGCTGCGGCCCTTCGAGCGCGCGATCCACGAAATCGGCGAACTGATCAAGGACATCGAGGCGTAGCCGGACTCGGGAACGGCCGCCGCCGACAGCCCTAGAGCCCGGAGGAGCCGGATCGCGGGCCGGGCCCGCTTACAACTCCCATTCCGGCAGAAAGGCCGGCCCCTGGGTCCATTTCTCAGCCAGCGCCTGAAACGCCTTCCAGGGCCCGGCGCCGAGCTTGTCCCGGGCAAGCTGTGCTTCCGGCCACATCTTCGCGACCAAGGGCGCGTACGCCTCCGGCCGCCTGAAAGCCGAGAGCCGCGGCCGGTGGTCGCCGATGTCGGTGAGGAGCCTTTCCAGCTCGTCGCGGTCCCCGGGCCAGGGAGCTTCGTCCCTGAGTTCGGCGGTCAGGACGAAGTCGCGCATACCGGCGCTCTGAGCCAACATCCGGCCGCGTTGGTCGAAGAAGGCGCTGCCGCCCGCCTGGGCGAACACCGTGGCGAAGCCGTGCTCGGACGACCGGAGGCCGAGGGCGCCGTCGGAGATGGGACGCTTGCTGGCGACCGCGACGATCTCGGCCCCGAGGCGCGCCAGCACGCAGGGCGTCTCCGGGTACAGGTAATCCTCGCCGCACGCCAGGCCGATGTTCCCGAGGCTGGTCTTGGTCACGACGAAGCGGTTGCCGGGGGCCGCGATCCAGTGTTCGCCGGGCGCGACGTGCACCTTCCGGTAGCGGGCGAGCAGCTTGCCGCGGGGGTCGACGAGAACCATGGTGCTGTAAATCGTCGCCGCGTCGTTCTCGTAGAGCGCGACCACCACATAGGACCGGTGGCGGCGCGCAATTTTGGCGGCGGTCCTGGTGGTGGGGCCGGGAACGGGCTCGGCGATCTGTTGAAACACCCGGGGCGCCTCGAGCTGGCGCCAAAAGTGGCGGATGCCGTGGATATCCTCGGGCAGGACGACGAGGGCGGCCTCGGCGGCCGCGTTCTCGGCGTGCTGGAGCGCGGCTTGGGCCCGCAGGCGCGCATCTTCCGCGGCGTAGGCCAGCGAGAAGGTGTCCGCAAGAGGGTCGATCTCGGGCGGCAGGGGCAACGTCCGCTGGGCCGGGCACACGATCGCACAGAGGAAGGCTTCGCGCATGGAGGGCATTTCACGGGAGAAGCGGGCTTCGTGTCAAGAAGGCGCCCGCGCCGGGGCTTAGCCGGACGCCCGGTAAATACGCTCAAGTCGGCTTCGGGCCGGGAGCGATACCATCAGCAGCGCGAAGACCCCGCTGGCTACTCCTCCTCCACCGGCCGGCGGGGTTCTTCCTTGTTCAGGCCGCCGGAAGGGGGCGGAGGAGCCGGCGGGGGCGGCGCGCTAGACTTTTCCCGCGACGGGATGCATGGCCGGCTGCGCCTTGAAATGCCCGAGCCCGAGGCGTTGGAACGGCTCCTCGAGCCACGTCACCAGCCCCGGCGAAAACTTGTCGATGAGCCCGCGGTGGTAGGGGAGCACGCGCACGGCGAAGCCGTGGTGGCCGGTGCTGGCGCACTGGATGGCGCCCTCGAACACGGTCTGACCGTTCGGCGTCCTTCCCGCGGGGATGAGAGTGGCGGTCGCGGCGTCGACGATCTCGCCCTCGGGGGTCAGCGGGCCGTAAAAGAGCTCGACGTTGACATCGTCGTCGGTCAGGCTGCCGAGGTGGACGTGCGCCTGCACTTTGAGCTTGTCGCCGACGAGGTGGTGGGCGCCGGGATCGCTGCCGAGCGCCGTGATGCGGACCTCCTTCCAGGTCGCGGCGATCCGGCGGCGCCATTCGGCCAGCTTGCGCGTCTCGGACCAATTCTCCGCCGCGAGCCAGTTCCACTGGAGGATCGCCGGCAGGTAGAAGCGCTCGGTGTACTCCTCGACCATGCGGTTGGTGTTGAAGATCGGGCAGAGCCGCTGCATGGAGGTCTTCATCATCGCGATCCACTCCCGCGGCAGGCCGTCCGCGCCGCGGCGGTAGAACGTCTGCGCGACCTCGTTTTCCAACAGGTCGTAGAGGCTGCGGCTCTCGATATCGTCCTGGTAGGAGTGATCGTCGTATTCCTCCCCGCCGCCGATGGCCCAGCCCGTGCTGTGGCCGTTGTGAAGTTGGTAGCCCTCGCACCACCAGCCGTCGAGCATGCTGAGGTTGATGCCGCCGTTGACCGCGACCTTCATGCCGCTGGTGCCGCTGGCCTCCATGGGCCGGCGGGGCGTGTTGAGCCAGACATCGACGCCCTGGATGAGGGTGCGGGCGATCTGCATGTTGTAGTCCTCGAGGAACACGACGCGGCGGCGGAACTCCTCTCGGTTCGTCATGTGCACGATGGTGCGGATCAGCTCCTTGCCCGGATGGTCCTTGGGATGCGCCTTGCCCGCGAAGATGATCTGGACGGGCCGGTCGGGGTGGTTGAGGATCTTGTTGAGCCGGTCCGGGTTGTGCAGGAGCAGCGTCGCCCGCTTGTAGGTCGCGAAGCGCCGCGCGAACCCCACCGTGAGCACCTCCGGGTCCAACACCTCGTCCACCTGGGAGATCAGCGAGCGATGGAACCCACGCCGCACGAGCTGATCCCGGAGCTTGCGCCGCGCGAAGGCGACCAGGCGCTCGCGCAGGCGCTCGCGGCTGCGCCAGAGCTCGGAGTCCGGGATGTGCTCGATGCGCTTCCACACCGACTGGTTGACCGGGTCGGCGAGCCACTCCGGGCCCACGTACCGGTCCAGCAGACGTTCGATCTCGTCGGAGTACCACGAGCGCGTGTGCACGCCGTTGGTCACATGGGTGATGGGGATCTCGGGCTCGGGCACGCCGGTCCAGATCCGTTTCCACATGCGGCGCGAGACCCGGCCGTGCAGCTCGCTCACGCCGTTGGCGAACGCCGCGAGCTTGAGCGCCAGCACCGTCATGCAGAAGGGCTCGCGGGCGTCGTTGGGATCCTGGCGGCCCAGTCCGAGGAATTGGTGCATCGAGATGCCGAGCTGGTCGACGTAGCGCCGGAAGTAGTTTTCCATCAACTCGGGCGGAAACATGTCGTTGCCCGCCGGCACGGGGGTGTGGGTCGTGAAGACGGTGGTGGCGCCGACGACCTCGCGGGCCTCGTCGAAGGACAGGCCTTCGTTCTGCCTGAGGAGCCGGATGCGCTCCAGGGCCAGGAACGCCGAATGCCCCTCGTTCATGTGGCAGACCGTGGGCGGCGTGCCGAGTTTGTTGAGGGCGCGAATGCCGCCGATGCCCAGGAGGATTTCCTGGCGAATGCGCATTTCCAAGTCGCCGCCGTAGAGGTTGGAGGTGATTTCGCGGTCGTGCGGCAGGTTGGCGTCGATGTTCGTGTCGAGCATGTAGAGCGGCACGCGACCCACCTGGATGCGCCACAGCTTGGCCGTCACGGCGCGCTCCGGCATCTCGACCTGCACCGTGAAGGGCTGCGAGTCCTTGTCCAGGACCGCGGTCACGGGCATATGGTAGTAGTCATTGACGGGAAACGCCTCCTGTTGCCACCCGTCGCGGTTGAGGTACTGCTTGAAGTAGCCGAAGCGGTACAGGAGCCCGATGCCCGTGACGGGGAGGCCCAGTTCGCTGGTCGACTTCAGGTGGTCGCCGGAGAGCACTCCCAGGCCGCCCGAGTAGATCGGGAGGCATTCGTGAATGCCGAACTCCAGGGAGAAGTACGCGATCTGGCTGCCGAGCCCCTTCCCGTGCACCTTATCGTACCAAGTGGCGTACTCCATGTAGCGTCGCAGATCCTGGTGCACCCGGTCCAGGTGGCTCAGGAACCCGTCGTCGGACAGGAGCCGCACGAAGGTTTCCTGGCGCACCAGTCCCAGCATCTTGATGGGGTTGCCCTCCGCCGACTCCCATACATCGCGGTCGATGCGTTGGAACAAGGCGATGGCGTCGGGGTTCCAGACCCACCAGAGATTGTGGGCGATCTCCGTCAGCGGCCGGAGGCGCTCGGGAATGTTGGGATTGACGAGGAACTTCTGAACCGCCTTCATGACGCAATTCTCCTTCGCGCGGCGCCCGCGAGGGCGTCCCGCAAGGCGCGCAGGCGCCGGCCGTAAGATCACCTATGGTACTGCACCTCCATGTATCGGCAAGAAGCGCGGATCCTGACGATGGCGCGCGGCGCGTAGGGATGGAAATTTCATGCTGAACGTCTTTTTCCCTTGCACTTGCCGGTCGCGCCGGTACAATTCAAGCTTTCAACGGGCCGAGAACGGCCTCCGCCGCATGGAGAGAGCCTGCAGAGGTGAGCGATGCGCCTTCTGATCTCGAACCGGACGTTGAACAGCTTCGGTGACCTGGTCCTGCTCCGGGACCCGCGCGGAAGATCCGTGTATCGGTCGCTGCTTCCCGTAAGCGGGCCGGAGGGGCCCGCGTTCGCCGTTACCGGAAGCTTTGCGCTCCACCAAGTCTTCGAGGTGGAGAAAGAAGACGGCATCGCCTTCGTCGACGCCACCGGCGACACGAATCCGATTCACCGCCAGGGCGACGTGGTCGCCGGAGCCATGACCGCGGCCAGGGCCGCCGCCGGCCTCGAGGCGCTGTTCCCCGCGCTCGGCATAACGAGGCTGAACATCAAGTTTCGGGCGGTCGCCGCCTACGGCCGCCGCATGCGCCAGCAGCTCGCGGTCTCCTTCCGCGGCGGCGAGGATTTCGAGGCCCGCCTGCGCATCGAGCAGGAGGGCCGGGATGTCGCCGAGGGCGTCATCGCCGGCAAGATCGCCCCGGAGATCCAGCGGCCGAACGTCGGCAAGTGGCGGGTCAACAAGGCTGAGCTGAGGCGCGTCGAGCAGTTCTTCCGAGCCCTCAAGATCGCGCCGGATCTGTACCTGCGGGCCGGCGGCGAGCCGAACTTGGGCTACCCGCGGGCGTTTCTCGCCTCGCTGCCGTCGGGCGAGATGGTGCGCCGGCTCTCGGGCGAGGGCGGCTTCCTCACCAATCTCGACCTGACTTTCCCCGAGGGCGCGGCGCCGGGCATTGCCGGCGCGGGCCTGCCGGAGGTGGGGCTCAAGCAGGCGAAGGCGCGCCCCAGCTTCGCCAAGGTCCTGACCTGGATCATGTCCGGGGTCGAGGAATGCTGCAAGGGCTTTGCGCTGGTCTTCCGGCCGGACGTGCGCGAGCCCGCCGGTTCCGCGGCCGGGTGAGGCCGCGTGCGCGAAGCCGATCAGGTCGCCCGCGACCTCGCCGCGCGCGTTGAAGGGGAAGTCCTCGCCGGCCGGGCGGCTCGCAGCCTGTATGCCACCGATGCCAGCATCTACCGCCGCCTCCCCTTGTGCGTCGTCAGGGTCAAGTCGCTCCAGGACGCCGCCGCGGCGGTGGCGTACTGCGCCGAGGAAGGGATCCCGCTGGCGCCGCGCGGAGCGGGCACGGGGCTTGCCGGCGAGAGCCTGACCCGCGGAGTCGTGCTGGATTTCTCCGTCCATCTGCGGGCGATCGGACCGGTCGAGACGGACGAGGTGTGGGTCGAAGCCGGCGTCGTGCCGGACGTCCTGAACCGCGCGCTCCGGAGCCGGGGTTTGCTCTTCGGGCCCGATCCGGCGACGAGCGACCGCTGCACCGTGGGCGGCATGGTGGGCATCAATTCCACCGGCGGGCATTCCCTCGTTTACGGCGACACCCGGCGCCGGCTGCGCGCCCTGGAGGTCGTGCTGTCCGATGGCGCGCCCGCGGTGCTGGCGCCCGGGCCGGCGCCCGATTCCGGCGCTCGGGGCCTCGACGGGTTGCTCGCCCGCACCGCCGCGCTCGCCCGGAAGGCGCAGGCGCTGCGGCTTCCCTTCGCGCCGACGCTGGCCCGCAACCGGCACGGCTATCTGCTCTGGGAGGCGCTGCGCGGCGATCGCCTGGATCCGACGCAGGTTGTCGCGGGCAGCGAGGGCACCCTCGCCGTCGTGGTGCGCGCCAAGCTCGCGCTGGACCCCGCGCCCGCGGCCCGGACCATGCTCCTCATGCAGTTCTCCGACAGGATCGCGCCGCTCAGGCTCGTCACCGAGGCGCTCGCGTTCAAGCCCGCGGCGCTCGAGTTCATGGACGATGTCGTCCTGCGCATGGCGAAGGACATGCCGGCTTTCGCGCCGGTGATCGCGTCAGGCGCCGGCTCATGGCTGATCGCTTCCTTCGAGGGGACCGCGGAGGAGGCGCGGGGCGCGTTGCACGCCGCCGCGGAAGGGCTGCGCGGCGCGCCGTGCCTGGCGGCCATGGAAGCCGTTGAGGATCCCCGGCGCCAGAGCCTCATCAACGCCGTGCGGCAGGCCGCGGTGCCGCTTCTTTTCAGGCGGCGGGACGGGTACATTCCGCTGCCCTTCATCGAGGATGCCGCCGTTCCGCCCGAGCGGCTCGCCGACTACATCGAGCAAGTCGAGGGGATCCTGGGCAGGCACGGGCTCCGGATGACGTGCTACGCCCACGCGGGATCGGGCGAACTCCACATTCGGCCCTTCATGCGGCCGTGGCGCCAGATCGACCTCATGCCGCGAATTGCGGAGGAGGTGCTCGAGTGCGCGCTGCGCCACGGCGGCACGGCGAGCGGCGAGCACGGCGACGGGCTCCTGCGCAGCTTTTTCGTGCGCCGGCAGTACGGGGACGAAATGTGGGGGCTCTTCAAGGAGCTCAAGGCGGCCTTCGATCCCGCCGGGATTCTGAACCCCGGCAAAAAGGTCGTCGAGGAGCGCGAGCTGCCCTTGGACGGCCTCAGGTACCCCCGCGGCGAGGCCGTGTTCGGCCTCCCTCTGGCCGGCGAGGAGCTGCGCTTCGGCGGCGAGGAGCTGGCGCGGGCGGCCTTTGCCTGCACGGGCTGCGGGAGCTGCAGGACCGTCAAGGACACCGAGCGCATGTGCCCGGTCTTCAGGGCGACGGGCCTGGAGGAGGCTTCGCCCCGCGCGAAGCTCAATTTGCTCCGGGACCTCGCCATGGGCAACGTCTCGCTGGCCGACGACTTGCGCGCGGTGCTGGATCTGTGCCTCTGGTGCCGGTCCTGCGGCCGCGAGTGTCCGTCCGGCCTTTCGGTCCCCGAGGCGATCATCGAGCTGCGCGGCCGCGCCGTGCGGGCGCGCGGACTGAACGCGGGAGAGCGGGCGGCCGCCTCATTGCCCGTGCTGGCCGCCGCCGGCGCCGCGCTTCCGCGTCTCGCGACGTTTTTTCAAGGCCGCGCTTCCGTGCGCGCCCTCGTGGAGCGGCTGCTGGGCATCGATGCGGGCAAGCCGCTTCCGGCCTTCGCCCGCCGCCGGTTCTGCCGGGCGCCCGCCCGCGAGCCTCTCCCCGTGCCGCCGGGAAAGACGGGAGTGGCGTTTTTCGCCGATCTCTTCGTCGATTGCTTCGCGCCCGAACTGGGCCGGCGGGCCGTCGCGACCCTCGAGGCGGCGGGCTGCGCCGTCGTCATCCCGCGCCAGGAGCCCTGCGGCGTCGTGCCCCTCGTCTATGGGCGGATCGATGCGGCGCGCGCGGTCGCCGCGCGCAACGAGGCCGCGCTCCGTCCCTTCGTCGAGGCGGGCTACGCGGTCGTCACGCCCGAGCCGACCGCGGCGCTCATGCTCCGGAGCGACTACGCGCGCCTGCTCGGCCGTCCGTCGCCGGTCTGCGAGGGCGCCTTCGAGCTCGGGGCCTTCCTGTACGCGCGCCGGCGCGCCGGCGCGTGGACGCCGCGCGCGCTTCCCCGGGCCGGCCGGCTCGCCTATCACTGCGCGTGCCACCTCAAGGAACTGGAGGGGCCGGGCTTCAGGGATCTGTGCGCCGAGACGGCGGGAATCGAGCTCGAGCCGCTGCCGGAAAGCTGCTGCGGCATGGCGGGGACGTTCGGGCTGCGGCGCGGGCACAGAGGCCTGAGCGCCGCCATCGGAGCCCCCCTGATCGCCGCCCTGAAGGAGGGCGCCTTCACGGCCGTCGTCTCGGAATGCGCGAGCTGCCGGCTGCAGCTCGGCGCGGAGAGCGGGCTACCGGCCCTGCACCCGCTGGAGCTTTTCGCGCCGTAGCGTCCCGGGTGCCCCAGTCTGCTTGCCTCGTTCCGGGTTGCTGCGTATACTCCGTGGGTCGCGGAGCAGGTTCATGTGCTGAGGAGACTATGCGGCGGCGCGCGCCCATGACAGGCCACACCCGCTTGGTGAACATCGCGGCCGGACGTCCGCCGCGCGTCGCGCGGGGCGCGGCGCGGAGCGGCCGGCGGCCGGCGACGGGGCGTGCGGCGTGCCGAGCCGCGGGATTCACGCTGCTTCTTGCGCTCGGCGCCGGGGCCGCGGAGCCTGATGCCGCGCCCTGGACCGTCGAGCGCCGCGGCGCGCACGGGTTGGCGGCCGAGCTGCGCTTCAGCGCCGAGGGGGTCTACGAGTTCGGCGTCGAGAACGGCGCGGCGGGCGTGCTTAGGCCGTTGGCGCCCTTCGCGCCGGGAGAGGCGCGCTTCCTGCTCGAACCCCTGTTGGGAAGGAGCTTGCCCGCGGCGCCCGTGACGGTGTTCGCCCGGGGTGAAGGCCCCACCTTCCTGTGCGCCGTCTCCTTCGATCTGCCCGAGGGTTGGGCGCCCTTCGCGTGCGCGCGGACGCCGGGAGCCGGGCTCGAAACCGTCAGAAAGCAAGCCCTCGGCGTGCCGGGCGGGACGGAGCGCGCGCTCCTCGGCGGGAGCGCCGTCTCGCCCGATGCGGTGGAGCGGCCGGGCTGGTCGGGCGGCGGGGAGTGGGCGGCTCTCGGCGGGTGCGCGGCGGACTTGGAGCGCACGACGGCGTTTCTTCCCGCCGTGTGCGCCGGCGCGGCCGGCCCCGTCTTCGCGTGGTCGGCGCAGCCGGCGTCCGCGTCGCCGGGCGTGTGGGTCGCCTCGGCGGCGGGGCGGTGCGTTCGGCTTGCCGCCGAAGGCTCGTTTCCCTGTCTGGCCGCCTCGGGACGAAGGATTGCCTGTGTGTGGTCGACCGGCGAGAAGGTGTTCACGGCGGCGAGCGACGATGGCGGCGCGACCTGGGCAGCGGCGCGCGAGGTCGCGAGCTCCTTGGCGATCGCGCGCGCGACCGCGGCGCTGAGAGGCGACTGCATGGCGATCGCGTGGGAGACGCCCCAAGGCATCTCTTGGCGTGTGAGCGCCGACGGCGGCAGGAGCTTCGGCGCGGCGGGCGAACTTGCGGGGGGCTATTCGAGGCCGCGGGCGGAAATCCTCGCGGACGGAGTTCCGGCCGTCGCCTACCTGCGCAGAGGACCGCGCGGGAACGAGGCGGCGTTGACGCGCCTCGCGGCGCCCGATCGCGGCGGCGAGAAGACGGAAGTGCTGCTCGACAGCGTTCCCGTCCTCGATGTCGCCTTGCGCCGGATCGAGGGCGCGCCCTTCTTCGCCGGTCTCGTGCGCGCGGGCCGCGGGGTGCGAATCGCCCATGGCGCGCCCGGGGGGCGGACCTACTTCCTGCCCGCGACGCGCGGGACGCCGTTCGCGGTGGATGCGGGCTTGTGGAACGGGGCCTTGTGCGTGAGCTACGCGCAGGTGCGCGTTGGCGCCATCGAACTCCTCGCGTTCCTGAGCTCCGATCGCGGGCTGACCTGGAAGGGACCGGTGCGCCTGCTCAGCGGCCGGGCGCTTTGCGTGCTCGGGGCCGAGCTCGTCGTCGCCTGGCGCCGCGCCCGCGGGAAGGTCTCCGTGAACGGAACGGAGGTCTTCACGCTGCCCGAGGGCGTGTCGAGCGGGCGGGCGCGCGTGGGGTTGGATCCGGGCCGGTGCGCGGCCCAGGGGTGGCTGGCCGACCGGGCGTCCTTCGCGGGGGAAGGCACGGTAGATGTAACGGTGCTCCTGAGGACGGCGCCCTCCGAGGATGTTTTCCCCGGGCTGAACGAAGCCCATGCGGCGGAGCTCGCCGCCGCCGGGCGGCGGAGAAGCTCGGGGCCTGATTTGGCGCTCCTGGCCGAAACCGTCTCGGCCAAGAGGCTGAGCGGCCGGGCGGGAGGGGAACTCGTGCTGCCGCTGGGCGTCGCCAACGTGGGCGATCGCGCTTCCGGGAAGGCGGCGCTCGTCGTGCGCGCCGGCGGCGAGACCGTCTTCCGCAAGGACTGCGGCGCGATCGAGCCGGGCGGCGAAATCAACGTAAGCGCCCGCGTGCCGATGCCGTCCGCGCCGGGCACTGTGGCGCTGTGCTGCGCGGTGGAGACGCGCGACGATCGCGACGGCGGCAACGATGCCCTGGAACTCGCGGTCGAGGTGCGCCCCGAGCACGTCACAATTCTGGCGCCAGGCGCCGAGACGCGCCTCGCGCTGCCCGACGAGGAACACGTGACGCTGGCCTGCGAGGCGCCGTGCTATCTGGCGGTGGACACGGGCGGGCTCGATCCGGCCGCGGTGCGGGCGGTATTCGCCGGCGAGGACGGGACGCGCGAGGTGCCGTGCGTCGGGCCGATCGATGTCGCGGCGGGGACGCACCGCGTGCTTTTCAGGGCGGACGCGGCGGGGCGCATCGGGGTGCGGCTCGTCCTGAAGACGGATGCCTTCGAGCCCAACGACCGGCCCGAGGATGCCGCCCGGGTGCTGCCGGGCTCGGAGCTGGAGCTGCGGCTGATCCCGGCGGGCGATCGCGACTGGTTTGCGGTGCCCGCGGCGGGAGAGGGTCACCTGACGCTGCGGGCCGCCGGGCTTGTCGAGGGCGCGGAGCTGGTCGCGTCGGTTCGCGCCGGCGGGGCGTGGGTCATTCGCGAGGCGCCGCTGCCCTGCGCCGTATTCGTCCAGCCCGGCATCTGCGAGGTGATGCTCGCCGAGCGGTGGGGCCGCGCCGTTGCCGAGCCCTTCCGCCTGCGGATCGGTTTGACCGGCGCCGCCGACCCGGACGAGCCCAACGACACGCCGGCGAAGGCGCGGCCCTTCGACCTGGTGAAGGGGGAGCGGGTCGTCTTGGATCCCCCCGGCGATAAGGACTGGTATTCCCTCGAGGCGGCGGCGCCGGGCTGGCTCGCCTTCAGGGCGCACGATTCGCCTGGGACCGTCACGTGCCTGCTTGCGGCGGAGGACGAAAGCTCGCTGGCGCCCCCCGCGGACCTGCCGGTCATTCTGCGGGCGCCGGCCGGCAAACTGTTCGTATGTTTCAGCACGCGCGCCGAGGAGCCGGTCGCGGCCCGCGTGACGATCGAGCACATCGCCGAGCTCGAGGGGGCCGGAGCCGGGGAGGGGGCGCGGGCGGCGGCGCTTCCCGGCGAGGTCGAGGTGACGCTTTGGCCGGAGGGCGGCAGCGAGCTTATCGATGTGCGGGTGCCCGGCCACGGTTTTCTGAAAGTGGCGCTGCCCGCCGGCGCCCCGCCGGAACTGGCGCCTGCGGCTTCGGTCTGGAGCGGCGGCGCGCCGTTGAGCGCGTTGCGCTTGCTCCCGGCGGTGTTCCGAGTCGGGCCCGGCGAGGCGCGCGTCGAGGTGCGCGACGCGCTGGCGCGCGGCGTCCCGCGCAGCTTCCGCGTCGGCCTCGATTTCGATGCCGTTCCCGAGGCCGAGCGCGTGCACGACGCCCCCGAGCGGGCGGCGGCGCTGGCGTGTCCCGGCAGCTTGCGCCTGACGCTCTGGCCGGCGGATGACACATCCTTCGTCAAGGCCGAGGTCCCGGCCCGCGGCCTGCTCAGGGTCGAGGCGGCCGGGGCCGACCGCGGCCTGGAGTTCTTTTTCCCGCAAGAGAAAAGCGGGCGCAGGGTGCAGCGCGGGCGCGCGGCGGTGGTGCGGGTCGAGCCGGGTGCTTGTCTGGTCCGCGTGCGGCCGCTGGCGCCGCTGCGGGAGCCGCTCAGGTGCACGCTCAGCGCCCGGCTGGACAGCGTCGATGACGCCGGCGAGCCCAACGATACGCCGGAGGAGGCCTCGCCGCTGGCGCCGGGCGCCTGGCGGACGCTGCTTCTCTTCCCGCGGGACGACGCCGACTGGTTCCGCCTGGAAGCGGGACGGGGCGGGGTCTTCACCTTCGAGGTTCGGGGCGCGCCGGCGGATCTCGCGCCCCGCGTGGACGTGCTCGGGCCCCACGGCGCCGTTCTGGCCGAGGGCGTGGCGCCGGGCGGAGTTTTCACGGCGGGAGCGGGAACGTGCCTCGTGCGCCTGTACGAGGCGGCCGGACGAGCGGCGCGCGCGCCCTTCGAGGTCAGGGTCGCGCCCGGGGGCGCGGGAGGGCATCCGTGAGGGCGCTCGGCGTGCTGGCGGCGGGAGCGGTGCTCTGGGGGCTTGCGGGGTGCCGCGAGGAGCGCGCGGCGCCGGCGTGGATGCCGCCGCTGCTCACGAACGCCGACATCGAGCTGTACCTGCGCGCCGAGAAGCGGCTCGGCGCCGGCGGCAAGAACCTCGAGGAACTGCGGAGCTTTTTCGGCGTCGACCAGCGGGAGGTGTCGATCGCCCTGGCGGGCGCGGGGTTCACGCCGGAGCGGTTTCTCGAAATGGCGGAGGCGATCTTCCTGGCCCGCCAGGGAAAGCGCATGTTCGTGGAACTGCCGGAGCGGCGCCGGGCGCTGGCCGCGGCGCTCGCCAAGGAGGACTGGAGCGGCCCGCAGGCCGCCGCGATCAAGGCGGCCCTCCGGAAGGAAGCTCGGAGCGAGGCCGAGCGCACGCCCTTCATCGAACGCGTGCTCCGGAACGCGGCGGCCTTGGAGGCGTACGAGGCCCGCTTGCGGGAAAGATCCGCCGGCGCGGGGGAGAAAGCGCCGGCTCCGGCGCGGTAGCGCCGGCCGGGTTCGGAGCGCCGGCGGCGCCTTCCGCCCTCAGGCGAGCAATGCGCTGACGGAATGCTTCACGTTGATGTTGTGGATCACGCGGGCGAACAGCGGCGCCACCGAGACCTCGTGGTACCAGGGATGCTGGGCGACGAACTCCGGGCCGCGGAAGACCGCGTCCGTGCCGATGAAGGCGTCGAACAGCCCCTCCCGGGCGGCCTCATCGAACTTGTCGCAGGCTTTGCCGCTCAGGAAGGGCAGGGTGCAGGCGAAGAAGATCTTCTCGGCGCCTTTGTCCTTGCACAGGCGCGCGGCGTTGAGCAGCGTGCCGCCCGTCGCCACGAGATCGTCCCCCATGAAGACGTTCTTGCCGCGCACATCTCCGACGAGGTTCATCCGCTTGATGGTGGAGGGCTGCTCGTAGTTGCGCTCCTTGTCGACGATGGCCAGGCCGGTGCCGAGGGCGCCGGCGTAGGTCCGGCCGCGGTCGGCGCTGCCCACGTCGGGGGCGACGACGATCATGTTCGGAATGGCGATATGCTGGCGGAAGTAGGACGAGATCACGCGGTGGGCGTGGAGGTTGTCCAGGTGCGCGCGCCACAGGAAGCCCTCGATGGCCTCGGAGTGAATGTCGATGGTGATGATGCGGTTGGCGCCCGAGGTTTCCAGGAAGCGCGCCACCTGTTGGGCGGTGATGCTCTCGCGGGTTTTCTTGCGCTCCTGGCGCGCATAGGGAAACTGGGGCAGGACGACGGTCACCGAGGCGGCGTCGGAGTTGTAGGCGGCGTTGATGGCGGTGCAGACGGCCATCAGGTTGTCGTTGACGCTCCGGTCGGGCGCCATGGGATCGTCGACGCACTGAACGACGTAGATGTCCTGGCCGCGGACGCTGTCGTTGACGACGGTCTTGACCTCGCGGTTGGCGAAGACGACCTCGTCGCTCGACGTGAACTGGAACCGGTCCAGGGTCTGGTCCTGGGCGTAGATCTTGTCCAGCTCCTCGATGATGCGCTTGGTGAACTCCCGTCCCGAGCGGCAGGCGATCAGGCACAGTCTTCCGCGTGTGTTCATGACAGGGCCTCCAACGGGGATTGTGGTATCGTAGGGCGGCGGGCCCGGGGCATCAAGGCCTCGAGAACCGCCTTGACCGGAGCCGGGGCAGGGGGCAGGATGGGGCCGGCGCGGCTCCCGTCGGAGGAGCCCGGGCCGCCGGAGGGCTATTTGGGGCTTGCGAACGAGGACGAGAGTGTAAACAGAGAGCAAAACGAGGAGGTGCCTATGAACCGGAAAAACGCTTGGATGCTTGCGGTTGTTATCATGTGGACGGTGGTCGCGCAGGGCGCGGGGCGCGACGGCGTGTTCAGCATCACGGACTACGGAGCGGTGCCGGACGGGAAGACGGACAACACGGCGGCCATCCAGAAGGCACTGGATGTCTGCATGGTTGCGGGCGGCGGCACCGTGCGTGTCGCAGGCGGGGCGTTCATGACGTACACGCTCTACCCGCGCTCGAACACGCGACTGGAGATTGAGGCGGGAGCCTCGCTGGAGGGCGGGCCGGATCCATTGAAGTACCCGCTCTTCGACACCAACGACAACTGGCGCGTGGAATTCTCGTTACGCCGTAACCGCCGCGCGCTGATCTACGCTGTGGCGCAGACCAACCTCGCCATTTGCGGGCGCGGCCTCATCAATGGCCACGCCGAATATTTCCACGTCCCGACCGACGGCCACTGGTGGCGGCGCAAAGACGACCAGCTCCTGACCGGGCGCTGCCTCTTCCTGGTGGGCTGCCGCGACGTGCTGCTGGAGAACTTCCGGATGCTAAACCCCACTGGCTGGAGCATGTGGCTGCTCGACTGCGAGCGCGTGAGCATCTGCGGCCTCAACATCGACATGAACCTCAAATACCCCAACGGCGATGGCATCCACATCGGTTCCTGCCGCGACGTGACGGTGAGCGACTGCATCGTGCGCAGCAGCGACGACGCGCTCATCTTGCGCGCCTACCAGCACCAGCTTGCCAAGCCCATGCCATGCGAGCGCATCACCGTGAATAACTGCGTCCTACAGAGCAACTCCGCCGGGGTGCGCATCGGCTGGACGCACGACTATGAGGTGCGCGACTGCCGCCTCAGCAACCTCGTCATCCGCGAATCCCAGACCGGCATCATAATCGCCCTGCCCACGACCAAGAACGTCCCCAACGATCCGCCGCGGGGGCCGGACGTGCCGCCGCTGCCGGATCCCGCGCCGTTCGCGCTGGAGAACGTCCATTTCAGCGGCGTCAGCATGGACGTGCGCGGCGACGCCTTCCTCATGGAGTTCGGGCAGGACGCGAAAATCCGCTGCGTCCGCGACCTGACGTTTTCGGACATGACCGTCCGCGCGCCATGCTACCCGCGTTTCCGGCTGCGCCCCGGCGACAACGTGTCGGACATCGTCTTCCGCGATGTCAGATGGGAACTCAAGGAAGGCGGCAAGGGCGCGTTCGAGCTGCGCGGCGTGGAACGTCTGACGCTCGATCATGTGACGTTCACGGAGAGGTGACAAATCGGGAAAGACATTCGACGTTCGACATTCGAGCGACAGCCTCTCCCCGAGCTTCGAAAGTCGATTGTCGAAAATCCAAGAAGACAGATGATGAAAAAGCAACTGACTATGTGCGGAGTGGTGCTTGCGGCAGCTTTTGCCGCGCGGGCGGAATGGAACGGGGCGGGCGTGCCTGGCTTGACCGCGAACCGCGGCGATCTCATCCTCAACGGCCCCGTCCTCGGCACGGGGAAGTTTTTCCACGTGTCGACCCAGCCCAAGCTCCTCACGCTAACGAACCCCGGCAGCACGGTTAGCGGTTATTTCGGCATCTACGACATGGCCAGCAAGGACAGCACGTTCCGCTTCACGTCCACCGCGGACGCGGGGCAGCCGTCCGCGCTGGGCGCGTCGGGTGACATCCATCTGGCAGGAACGATGAGCACGACGGTGTTCGATTATATCGGCGACGCGGATCCCGCGTCTGATAAACGCTTTTTACTGGAAGGTGGCTGGATGGTCGGTGACATGTTCGCCAGGCACAGTCTTCCGCGTGTGATCATGACAGGGCCTCCAACGGGGATTGTGGTATCGTAGGGCGGCGGGCCCGGGGCATCAAGGCCTCGAGAACCGCCTTGACCGGAGCCGGGGCAGGGGGCAGGATGGGGCCGGCGCGGCTCCCGTCGGAGGAGCCCGGGTCGCCGGAGGAGAACGAGCCATGCGCGCAGCGATTTTGTGTGCCGTTGCCTTGAGCGTCGCCGGGTGCGCCGCCCCGGCGCTCATGACGCCGGAGGGCTATTTGGGGCTTGCGGACGAGGACGAGTATCCCGAGGGGCGGGGCGCCCTGGCCGCGCACGTGGCCGAGGCGGGCTACTACGCCGTGTCGGAGGTCGAGACCGTCCCCTACGAGGACTACGCCGCCGCCGCGGCCGAGGGGCGCGTCAAGTACGAGGTCGCGGCGGATCCCTACATCTACTACAGCGTGGAGGCGGACCTGGATCTCGCGCCGACCCCGAAGGTGCGCGAGTGGGTGAAGATCCTGGAACGGAAGAAGACGAGGCGGCCGTAGCGCGGCGCCCCAGGGAGGATCGCATGAAGAGAATCTGCATTCCGCTGGCCGAGGGCTTCGAGGAGATCGAGGCGGTGACGCTCATCGACGTCCTGCGCCGCGCGGGCCTCGCCGTGACGACGTGCGGCCTGAGCGGTCTTCAGGTCAAGGGGTCTCACGGCATTACGGTGGCCGCGGACACGACCATCGACGCGGCGCTCGCCGGCGCCTGGGACATGGTCATCCTGCCGGGCGGCATGCCCGGCTCGACGACGCTCAGGGACGACGCGCGCGTGGGCAAGCTGCTGGAGAAGGCCGCCGGCGCGGGGGGGTACGTGGGCGCGATCTGCGCCGCGCCCATCGCGCTTGCGCGCTTCGGGCACCTCGAGGGCCGGCAAGCCACGAGCTACCCTGGTTTCGCCCCCGAGTTGGGCGGCGCCGACTACCGCGAGGACCGCGTCGTCTGCGATGGCAGGGTCATGACCAGCCGCGGGCCGGGGACGGCCATGGAGTTCGCGCTCGCCATCGTCGAGCGGCTCGCCGGCCCCGCCAAGGCCCGGGAGCTCAAGGCTCAGATGCTGGCGCCGTGAGGTTCTCGCGCTCGGCGCCGGCCAACGCCGCGTCCACGAGTTCGGCGACGGGGAGCGCCGCCTCGGCGGCTTCCAGTTCCGCGGCGGTCGAGCGCGTCGCCGGGTGGGGCGGCAGGAGGTAGCCGCAGCAGTCTTCGTGGCGCTCGATGCTCACCTCGTAAGTGCCGATCGCCCGGGCTTCCGCGATGATCTCCTTTTTGTCGCAGCCCACCAGCGGGCGGAGCACCGGCAGAGCGACCGCGGCCGCCACGGCGCCCATGTTGGCGATGGTCTGGGAGGCGACCTGGCCGAGGGCCTCGCCCGTGACGAGCGCCTGGGCGCCCTCGCGGGCGGCGATGCGCTCCGCCAGCCTGAACATGAACCTGCGGTAGAGGAGCACCCGCAGCTCCTTGGGGCAGTCGGCGACGATGCGCTGCTGAATCTCGGCCAGGGGCGCCTGCCAGAAAGAATGCGCGCCTTGGCCGCGCAGCAGGATCGCGGCGAGGCGGCGGGCTTTTTCCTGGCCGGCCCTGGTCGTGTAGGGAAAGCCGTGGCAGTGGACGAACACCGGCCGGGCGCCGCGGCGCATCATGCGATAGGCGGCCACCGGAGAATCGATGCCGCCGGAAAGCAGGCAGGCGACCTTGCCGCTCGCGCCCAGCGGCAGGCCTCCGCGCCCGGGCAGGCGCTCGCAGGACACGAGGGCGCGGGTCCCGACGATGCTCACCAGGAGCGTCACGGCGGGGTTCTCCAGGTCGACGCGCCAGCGTCGCGCCGCGAGAATCTTAGCGCCGAGCACGCGGTTGATCTCGGGGCTCGTCATGGGGAAGGCCTTGTCCGCGCGGCGCGCCCGCACGGCGAAGGCGAGCCCCTCGGCCTCGGGGAGGATCGCGAGAGCGACCTGGGCGATCGCGTCGATGTCCGCCGGCGCCGGCCACACGCGCCCGAAGTGAGCTATTCCGAAGACGCGGCCGAGGGCCTGCGCGGCGCGGTCCCAGGCCGCCTCGTCGTCGATCTCCAGGAGCAGCCGCCCCGCGAAAGTCCGGATGCGCGCGCCGGGCAGCTCCAGGGCGGCCTTCACGGCGTCCTTGAGCTTGCGCTCGAAGAAGGGACGGTTCCCGCCCTTCAGGCCGATCTCGTCGTAGTGGACCGCGATCCTGAGGCTCATGTCCGCGGATTTTAGCACCTTTTCGGGGGCCGCGCCCGGCCTGGCGGCGCATGGCGCCGGCCTTGTGGCGGGCGTACAATGCGGGGAAGCATGGCGCAGTACGAGTATCTCGATCACACGGCCGACATCGCCATCCGCGCCTGGGGGGACAGCCTGCCCGCGGCGCTGGCCGCGATGACGGAGGGGGTGCTGGACCTCATGGGCGAGGGGTGCTCGGTGGCGGCGCGCGAGGAGCGGCGTGTGTCGGCGCGGGGCGAGGCCGCCGACGAGCGCATCGTCAACTACTTCAACGAGCTGCTTTTTGTGATCGAGGCCGAGCGCTGGCTGCCTTGCGCCGTCAAGGCGATCGCCGCCGGGGAGGAACGCATCGAGGCGCTCCTGGCGGGGGAGCCCTTCGACCCGGCCCGCCACGCGTTCTCCGGCGGAATTAAGGCCGCGACCTACCACGACTTCGCGTTGCGCGAGACGGACGGGCGCTGGGAGCTCCGCATGGTCTTCGATGTGTGAGGCGCCGGCGGCTATAATGGGCTCCGCCCGCGCGCTCCGCCGAAGCGGTCCAAGCCCAGCGAGGAACGACGCATGACGATTCGAACCGCCCTTGTCGCCGCCGCATTGATCTGCGGCCTGGCCGGCGGGCACGACTGGCCGCAGTGGGGCGGCCGTGATCCCGGCCGCAACATGGTCTCGTCGGAAACGGACCTGCCCGCGTCCTTCGATCCCGGGCGCAAGCAGGTCGACGGCACCGGCATCGATCCGGCCACGACGAAGAACGTCCGCTGGGCGGCGCGGCTCGGGTCGTACATCTACGGCAACCCCACCGTGGCGGACGGCAAGGTGTTCGTGGGAACGGATGACACGCTTCTGGCCGGCGACGGGCGCTTCAGGCGCTCGCGCGGCGGCATGGTGCACTGCCTGGACGAGGCCACCGGCGCGACCCTTTGGCGCCTGGTGGTGCCGCGCCGGCCGCCGGAGCGCCTGCCGAAGGGGGAGCACTTCAGCCAGCAGCATTTCGGCACGTGCTCCTCGCCCGCCTACGCCGACGGCCGCGTGTTTCTCATGACCAGCGCGTGCGAGATCGTCTGTCTGGATGCCGGCGGACTCGCCGACGGCAACGACGGCCCCTTCCTGGACGAGGGGCGGTACATGGCCGGGGCGGGGAAGCCGCCGGTGGCGCTGGAGCCCACGGATGCGGACATCCTGTGGGTTTTCGACATCATCGACGAGTTGGGCGTGTGCCCCCACGATGCCGCTAGCTGCTCGCCGCTCATCGACGGACGCTTTCTCTACTGCGTCACGAGCAACGGCGTCGAGGAGAAACACACCCATTGCCCTTGCCCCGACGCGCCGAGCTTCTTCTGCCTCGACGCGGAGACGGGGCGCCTGTGCGCCGTCGACGGGGAACTCATGGGGCGGAGGCTCTGGCACTGCCTGTGGAGTCCGCCGTCCATGGGGGAGGTCGACGGCCGCAAGCTCGTCTTCTTCGGAGGCGGGGATGGCGTGTGTTACGCTTTCGAGGCCCTGACCGAAGTCCCCGAAAAGCCCATCGAATTCAAGAAAGTCTGGTGGTACGACTGCAACCCGCCCCACTACCGCTTCAGGGACGGGAGCCCGATCGGATACTATGCCGGCGATAAGCGCCGGAAAGACTCCCCGAACAAGGACGACGGCACGTACCTCGGCCCGAGCCAGATCATCGGGACGCCGGTGTTCCACCAGGGGCGCGTCTACGTGGCGATCGGCCAGGATCCCGCCCACGGCCGGGGGCGCGGGCTGCTCCATTGCATCGATGCGGCCAAGACGGGCGATATCACCGCGTCGGGGCGCGTATGGTCCTTCGAGGGCCTGGAGCGCAGCTTGTCCAGCGTGGCCATCGCGGACGGCGTCCTGTACGCGGCCGACCTGGCGGGCCGGCTTCACGCCCTGGATCCCGCCACGGGCGCCGTCCGCGCCCGCATCGAGCTCAACGCCGAGACCTGGGGCACGCCGCTCATCGCCGACGGCAAGCTCTTCATCGGCACGAAGAAGTACTTTCACGTGTTCTCGGCCGGCGCGGAGCCCAAGGAACTCGCTAGGATTTCCCTCGGCTCGCCGTCGTACGGGACCCCCGTGGCCGCCAACGGGACCCTGTTCGTGGCGTCGGAACGGTATCTGTGGGCGGTGGAGCGGGAGACGGCGGCGGCGCGGTGAGAGGCGCCGCGCCGCGAGGCAAGGCAGAATTGCGCCGCGTGCGGCGAGGTGAAGACACATGGCCGAAGTAGGCCGCGACAACGTGAAGAACCCCGAGGTCGAGCGCGTCGACGACTTCAGGTGGCGGATTCCCAGGCGCGGCGCCATGCGGACCGTGGGCATGGTGTACGCGACGGAAGTCCTGATGAACCAGATCCGGAAGGACGCGTCGCTGGCCCAGGTCGCGAACGTCGCCTGCCTGCCGGGCATCGTGGGCGCCTCCGCCGCCATGCCGGACATGCACTGGGGGTACGGCTTCCCCATTGGCGGCGTGGCGGCCTTCGATCTGGAGGAAGGCGTGATCTCGCCGGGCGGGGTCGGCTACGACATCAACTGCGGCGTGCGGCTCCTCGGCACCGCGCTCAGGCGCGAGGATCTGGGCGCGCTGAAGGACAAGCTGCTTGCGGGGCTTTTCCGCAACATCCCCACGGGCGTGGGGTCGGCGCGCAAGGATTTCAAGCTCTCCCGCGGGGACTACCCCGGGGTTCTGACCGAAGGCGCGGCCTGGGCCATCGCGCGGGGCTACGGGGAGCCGGCCGACGGCGAATTCGCCGAGGAGAGCGGGTGCATCCCCGGCGCCGACCCCGAGGCGGTGAGCGACCGCGCGTACCAGCGCGGCCACGATCAGTTGGGCACCCTGGGCTCGGGCAACCACTTCGTCGAGGTCGATTGGGTCCGGGAGGTCTTCGATCCCGCCGCGGCCGAAGCCTTCGGCCTGGCGGCCGGGCAGGTGGTCGTCTTCATTCATTCCGGCTCGCGCGGCTTCGGCCACCAGGTGTGCGAGGACTACATCCAGCGCATGTTGAAGGCCGCGCGGAAATACGGCATCGAGCTTCCGGACAAGCAGCTCTGCTGCGCGCCGATCAAGTCGTTCGAGGGGAAGCAGTATCTGGGCGCCATGGCGGCGGCCGCGAACTACGCCTTCGCCAACCGGCAGCTAATCACCCACTTCGTGCGGGAGACCTTCGAGAAGAACCTCGGCCTGCGGAATCACGGCGTGCGCGTCGTCTACGACATCTGCCACAACATCGCCAAGATCGAGCGCCACCCGGTGGGCGGAGGGGAAGCGGAGGTGTGCGTCCATCGCAAGGGCGCGACCCGCGCCTTCGGGCCCGGCCACCCGTCGGTGCCGGCGCGCTACCGGGCCTTCGGCCAGCCCGTGCTCGTGCCCGGCGACATGGGCCGCCGCTCCTACGTCCTGGCGGGCCACAAGGGCGAGGAGACCTTCTCCAGTTGCTGCCACGGCGCGGGGCGCGTCATGGGCCGCAACGAAGCCAGGCGGCAGCTCCGCGACCGCTCCATCGAGAAGGAGCTTGCGGCGCGCAACATCAGCGTGCGGGCGCAGAGCCGGAAAACCCTCGAAGAGGAGTATCCCGAGGTGTACAAGGATGTGTCCGACGTGGTCGCGGCGGTGGAAGGCGCGGGGCTGGCCCGGAAGGTCGCCCGGCTCGAGCCCCTGCTGGTGATCAAGGGATGAGCGCGGTGAAGACGGTTCTGCTCGCGGCGGTTCTGTCGGTTTTCGCGGGAGGCGCCGAACCGGCCGCGCCGCCGGCCGCCGCGCCGGCCAAGGGCGCGCTCGTCCTGGCCGTGAGGGAGGCGGACGGACAGGCGCTCGCCGCCCGGTTCGCCTGTCTGGATCAGACCGGCGAGCCCGCGGCGCGGGGCATCGTGCGGGGCGAGGGCACGTATCCCCTCGAGGCGGGCGTTTACCGCGTGATCGTGGGGCACGGCCCCGAGTACACCCTTTTCGACGAGCCGGTGGAGATCGGCGCCGGCGCGCCGACGCGGCGCGACATCGCCCTTGCGCGCGCCATCGACACGACGGGGTTGGTGAGCATCGATCCCTGCGCCGCGGGTCCTTCCCCTGATAGCCTGGCGCGGGAGGCCGAGGGGCTCGATCTGGCGCTGCCGCACGGGGCGCTGGGCGCCGGCGCCGCCTGGAATCCGCGCGATCCGGGCGGACGGCTCTTCGACCTCTGTCCGTGGAGCGGCATCGGGGAGGACGAGGGGGCCCTCGACGGCCTTTGGGCCCTCGGGTTCGACGATGATCGCACGGCGGCGGCGTGGTGGGGGACGCCCGGCGATGCGGGCGCCCTCAGGTTCGACTGGTTCAATCTGCTCAGCCGCGGCAGGAGAGTCGCGCTCCTGGCGGGGGCGCCCGCCGGCGTGTCGTGGGGGCTTCTCGTCCAGTTGGAGGCCGAGGGCGTGCCCGCGGGGAAGCTCGCGCCGGCGCGCTTCGGCGGCGTGTCGCTGCGCGTCAAGGTGCAGGCGCCGCCGTGGGTCGCGGCGGATGAGATGACGATCTTCGCGGGCGGCGAGGCCGTGATGCGAACCGATCTGAGGCCCGAGGGGGGCAAGCCGCTGCGCCTGGACCGCGTGTACTTCCTGCGCGCGAGCCGCGACACGTTCTACGTGGCCGCGGCCTCGGCGGCGGGGAACATGGCCGCGTACCTGCCGCGGAAGGCCCGGCCCCTCGGCTTCTCCGGCCCGGTGTGGGTCGATGCCGACGGCGACGGGAAATACACGCCGGCGCAGGATTACGCGGCGGCGTTCCTGGAGCGTTATCCGCGGGGGAGCGCGGCGGCGCTGGACGCGCTGCGCCTCGAGCCCCGGCGCGTGCAAGTCCAGGCGGCGAGCTTGAGCGACGACGGCATTCTCCTGGACCACATGGCGGATGACATCGCCCAGGCGGTGCGCCTTGCGGCGCTGGGGAACCTGCGGCGCAACGGGTATGCCTGGGCGCCGGACATCTTCGCCCGCAGGCTGACGAAGAGCGGCCGGGAGATCGTGGAACTGGCCGAGACGACGGCGGGCCTGGCGGTCTGCGGCTCGCCCGCCGGGTTCGGTGTTTTCGCCGAGAACTTCCCGCGGGCCATGCCCGCGAAGAAGGAGGCGGCGCTGGAAATCCTCCGGCGGCACGGCCGGGCGGCCGCGCCGCTGGCGTGGCACGTCGTCGGACCCTTCGCCGACCCGCACCGCGCCGGAATTCGCGCCCGATTCGGGCCTGAGCAGGGCGCGGTCATCGGACAGCCCTTCCGGGATTTCCAAGGTCAAGAGGCCCGCTGGGAGACGATTGCGCTCTCAGGGGGCGTGCTGGTCCTGCCGCCGGCGCCCGGGGCGGATGTCTATTACGCGCTGGCGCGCTTCACGGCGGACAAAGGGGGCGAGTTCGGCTTCATCCTCGGGAGCCGGGGAGGCCTGGCCGCGTGGATCGACCGGGAGAAGATCGTCGAGAAGGAGGGCCGCGACGCCGCGAGCCTCTTCGTCCCGCGCGCCCTTGAGCGCGGGAGCCACGAGATCATGCTGAAGTGCCCGCGCGGCGCCGGGGAAGCCCGCGTCCTCTTCGGCGTGCTCGACCCGCGGCGGGTCCTGCGCTTCGAGGAGGAGTGACGGGGCCTCCGCCGCGCGGCGCGGGACCGCCGGCTCACTTGCCCGCCAGTTCCGCCAGGGCTTCGAGGATTTCGCCGCGGACCCGGTCCGCGACGGTGCGGTCCTTCGGGGCCTGCCAGGAGCAGGCCGCCGAGGAGGTCATGCACGCCGTCACGCGCGCGGGCCCCTCGGCGAGGAGTTTTCGCGCCGGCGCGAGCGCCGCCTCCGCCACGCCGGCGCCCGCCAGGGCTTCGATCCGTTGGCGCAGCATGCGCAGGTACTCGTAGTCCTCGATTCCCTCCCTGATCGCCTCCATGTGCTTGCCCGCCGTCACGGTCGTCGCGGTCATGAAGAGCGGCGTGTATGCCCCGACGACGGATCCGTACTCGTTCCACGGCCAGGCGCCGTTTCCGTCGCCGAAGGCCCAGTAGCCGCAGCCCTCGGCGCCGTGGAGCCAGCAGAACCAGGGCTGCATGCGGTGGTAGCTGAAAGGATCGAGGAGTTTCCCCGGGCCGCTGCAGGAGTAGAACCAGAGCCGCGCGCCCGCCGCGCGCCGGGCCGCGTAGAAGTCGCGAAACGGCGCGCCGCGGTCGTGCCACATGGGAAGGTTCGGGCATAGAATGTGGCAGAGTTCGAACATCGCGGGATTGCCTTGCGCGGGGTCGTGCCAGAGAGGGTCCTCGAAGATCGCCACTTCGGGCTGTGCCGCGCGAATCGCCTGCGCGTAGGCGATGATGGTTCTGTCCTGAGCGGGCGTATGGGGTTCGTCGACAAGGAGGAGGCCGAGGCGCCCGGGCGCGATGCCCCAGCCCGCGAGGCGCTCGACCCACCAGGTGATCCAAGCCCCGACGGCGGCGCGGAACGGCGCGCTGTCCAGCGGGAAGCCCGCGAAGGAATCGCCGACGGACGCGAAGACGAAGTAGTTGCGCGCTCCGGGCCAGCGAGCGAGCCAACGCTCGAACTCCCGCGTCGAGGGCGGCGCCACCATGGCGCCCGCGGCATCGTACTCGCCGCGGGGAAGCACCGCCGCTTGCGCCCAGGGCGTGTCGACGAAACGCTCGCGCAGGTGGCGGATGAAAGCCTCGCGGTTCTCGGGCCCCACTTGATAACAGCGCTCCCGATCGGTGTAGTCCCAGCCGCCCAGGTGCAGCGCCGGCTGGGCGGGGAAGACGAGGGGGTGGACGGTGAGACGGACCGGCACGCGCCCGAGGGCATCGCCGATGAGGATGGCGCCCTCGTAGCGCCCGGGAGCGACGTCGCGCGGATTGAACGTGAGCCACACCTGCCGCGTGAGCCCGGGGAAGACGGCGACGCGCCAGTCGTTGCCGACTCGTTCCGCGACGGGCAGCGCGGCGGCGACGGGAGTTCCCGACACGGTGTCCGTGAAGACGACCTCGTGGACGGTCAGGTACGGACAGACGGGCGCGCCGGGGAGCCCCTCCAGGCGCAGGGAGAGCCGGCGCGGAGCCTCGCCGGCGTCGCGGCCCTCCGGACCGGGATCGCTGAGGTTGAAGGCGGCGCTCCGATACTCGCCCGACATCATGGCCACATCGATCGAGGCGCCGCCCGGGCGGGGTGGTTCGGCGGGGCTGAGCATGTCCCAGCGGTCGTTCTGCCAGACGACGAAGCGCTCGTGCCCCATGCGGCGCCACACCTGTCCCTGGAGGGAGAAGATGCGGCGGTGGAGGGCATCGATGGGAAAGGCGGTGGAAAATTCGCGGTCCGGATCCACGGCGGCCGCGGCGATCTCCTTCCGGAGGTCCGCGATGGCCTCCGCGAGCTCGGCGCGGCGCGCGGCGGGCATCGCCGTCGCGCCGCAGGCGGCCTCCACCGCCGCGCAATCTTGCGTGAGGCGGCGCCGCAGCATGGTAGTCATGCGCATGGCGCGGAAGAACGCGTTCGGGTCTTTCACCACGGGCCCCGCCGGCTCCTTGTCGCGCAGCTCGGGCGGCCCGCGATACACCTCGATTTCGTCGACGAAGATATACGGAGTCCCCGCGACGAGCAGGGTGACGAAGCGGCCCCGCGCGGCGAACCCCAGGGTTTTGAAGGTGTGCAAGGCATAGCCCTGCGCGGGCGGAGTGGACGCCGCCGCGCTCGCGGCGACCAGGTCGCCGCAGAGGCGGTGCGTGACGCCGTCATCGCTTGCCAGCACCCAAATCGCCGCGGGGAAGGCGACGCCGGCGACGCCGGCGGCGGTGCTGTAGGCGACTCCCGCGATGGGCTCGACGGCCTCAAGGTCGATGGTGATCCGCACGGGGTGCGCGCCCGACCAGCCCACCGTGCCTTGCTGCGTCCAGAAGTATCCCTCGACCCGCGCGCCGTCGGTGAGCTGGCGCGCATCGCCGGGATCGGTGCAGTGCGGGTAGTTCGGGGCGGGCGCGAGGGAGTAGCTCTTGCCCAGCGCGATGTTCTCGGGGACTTCGGAGAGACACAGAGCGAGGCAGAACGCGGCAACGCTCATGGCGGGCCTCCTTGCATGCCGACCTCAAGGTACCGGAAAGAGCCGGGCGGCGAAAGAGGCCGGCCGGCCGCGCTCCTCCGGGCGCGATGCCCGGGCGGGAGCGCGGTCCCGGCGCGGCGCACGACCGCGGCCTCCGCTTAGATCTCCTGTGTCAACCCCGGCAGCGGAGCCGGGTAGAGCCCGTCCGGGCCCTCGCGGATCGGAGCGGGGCTCTCGAAGGTGAGGTTGTCGATGTCCTCCACGAAGCGGAAGTCCGACTTCATGACTTGGTCCCAGGTGACGTACCGGCCGGTGTGGGTCGCCATGCGTCCCATGAGCGCGGCGACATCGGCCTCGCCCGCGCGGCGCGCCTCGTTGTGGGGCCTGTCGTTGCGGATGGCGTCCAAGAGCGCCTGCCACTCGGCGTGGTAGGGATTCGGGTCGGGCTTGCCGTACTCCCAAATTTGGTCCTCGGGCGTCATTCGGTGGCTTTTGTAAATTCGCGGCCGCGGGTCGCTCAGCGTCGCCATCAGGACCGCCGAGCCCCGCGAGCCGTGGGCGTAGTCGGCGTACGTCTCCCAGCAGCCGCGCATGTGGCGCGAGAAGGCCAGGAGCTTCGTGCCGTCGGGGAAGGTGTACTCCACCGTGTAATGGTCGAACTGGTTTCCGGCTTCGGCGTACACGCGGCCGCCCATGCCTTGCGCCGCCGTCGGCCAGGCGCCCTTGGCCCAGCAGGCGATGTCCACGTTGTGGCAGTGCCAGTCCACGAAGAATCCCGCCGACACCCACGTGAAGCTGTTGGGGTGCTGGAGCTGGAAGGCGATCTCGTTGGCGTCGGCCGGCCGGCGCGGGCAGTGGACCGGCCCGTGCACGCGGTAGATGCGCAGGGTGTGGATTTCGCCGATGGCGCCGTCGTGAATCCGGCGAATCGCCTCGCGCCGGGCGTCCGAGTGGCGCCACATGAAGCCGACTCCGACCTTGAGCTTCTTCTGCTCGGAGGCTTCGGCGGCGGCGAGCAAGCGGCGCACGGAGGGCGCATCGACGGCGAAGGACTTCTCCATGAAGACGTTGACACCCTTGCTGACGGCGTACTCGAATTGAAGCGGCCTGAACGCCGCGTGCGTCGCCAGAATCGCGACGTCGCCGGGAGCCAGGCAGTCGATGGCCTTGCGGTAGGCATCGAAGCCGAGGAAGCGGCGGTCGGGCGGCACGTCGACCTTCGAGCCGTGCGGGGCGGAGAGCGCCTTGAGGCTGCCCTGCAGGCGGTTGTCGAAGAGGTCGGCCATGGCGTGGAGCTTGACCGGCCCGCCCGCGGCCGCGAAGGCATCGGCCACGGCGCCCGTGCCACGCCCGCCGCAGCCGATGAGCGCGAGCTTGATGGTGTTGTTCTCGGCGGCGTGGACGTTGGGCGCCGACAGAGCGGCCAGCGTCGAGGCGCCCAGCGCGGCCCCCGAGCGCGCGAGGAACCGGCGGCGCGAAGCGGACGCGCAAGACTTCTCCGTGGTGGTCATGAAAAGCTCCTTTCCGGAAAACGGCGCCCGGCGGGGCGCATGGACTGAACACGGCCGTCCGCGCGGGCCGTGCCAGGCGGCGCGCGCGGCGCCGGGGCGGCGGGGGAGGAATCCGCGGCGCCGCTCCGCTATCATTGTACATCCCAAGGCCGGTTGAAAAGGCTTGGGTCCCTTGGGTTTCCCGGAGCCGCGGAGGTGCTGCGATGGGTGCGACCGGATTCAGGATCGCTCTTGCGTGCGCGTGGATGGGCGCGGCGACGGCACCGGCGGCCGACCGCCCGGGGACGGATGCGCGCCCCACGATCGTCTTTTTTCTGGCCGACGACTTGGGCCGGCGCGATGTCGGTTTCATGGGCGGGAGGGAGATCAAGACCCCGCACCTCGACAAGCTGGCCGCCGCCGGCGTGAGACTCGACCAGTTCTACGCGCAGCCGCTCTGCTCCCCGACGCGTTGCGCGCTGATGACGGGACGCTATCCCATGCGTTGCGGACTGCAGGTCGGCGTGATACGGCCTGAGGCGACCTACGGGTTGCCGCTCGAGGAGCGGACGCTGCCCCAGGCGCTCCGCGAGGCGGGTTACACGACGGCGATGGTGGGCAAATGGCACCTCGGGAGCTTCGACAAGGCGTACTGGCCGAACGCGCGCGGGTTCGACCATTGGTACGGGCACCTCTTCGGCGCGCTGGATTACTTCACGCATCTTCGGGACGGGAAGCTCGACTGGTACCGGAACGGCGCGCCGCTGGCCGAGCCCGGCTATACGACGCACCTCCTGGCGGACGAAGCGGTGCGCATCCTCCGCGCGCAGCCCAAGGAAAAGCCGCTCTTTCTCTACGTCGCCTTCAACGCGGTGCACGCGCCGCGCCAGGTGCCGCCGCGTTACGAGGAGCCGTACGGGCACCTGGAGGGGGAGCGCCGCACCTACGCCGGCATGGTGGCCGCCATGGACGAGGCGGTCGGGCGGATTGTCGCCGCCATCGACGAGACCGGCCGCCGGGAGAACACGCTCTTCATCTTCGCCAGCGACAACGGCGGGCCTGATCCCGGCCGCGTGACGGACAACGGCGCCTTGCGCGCCGGCAAGGGCACCCTGTACGAGGGCGGCGTCCGCGTGTGCGCCTGCGCCGCGTGGGCGGGCCGCATCCCCGCGGGAAGCATCGTCGACGAGCCCCTCCACATGGTCGACTGGTACCCGACGCTCCTGGGGATCGCCGGCGCGGGGGGCGGCCGGCCCCTTGCCATCGACGGCCGCGATGCGTGGGCAACGATCGCGGAGGGGAAGCCGTCGCCGCGCAGCGAGATTCTCTTCAACACGACGCCCAGGGGCGGCGCCCTGCGACTCGGCGACTGGAAGCTCGTCCTGTCCACCGCTTCGGCGCCGCGCAAGAAGAAGGCGCCGGAGGCGCTCGTCGAGCTTTTCAACCTGCGGGACGACCCGGGCGAGCGGGAGAACCTGGCGGCGAAGTTTCCGGAGAAGGTGAAGGAACTCCGCGAGCGCTACGACGCGCTCGCGCGGGAGGCGGCGGCGCCCAGAAACGCCGCCGAGTGACGCCGTCCGCGATGGATTGAGGCGGTCGGCGGGCGGAGCGCGCAAGAGCCGCAGGTCTCGAAGGAAGGCGCGGCCGCGGCGCGGCGGAGCTACGCGACCAGCTTGACGGACACCGGGGCGCGCTCGAAGTCGCCCGCGGCCATCAAGGCCTGAGGACGCATCCGAGCTAGGGCGGCGACGAAGCGATCGGGCACGATTTCCAGCCGCGTGTTGTAGTGCACGGCGATCGCGTTGAAGTAGTCCCGCGCCAGGGCAATGCGGGTTTCGGTGTCGGCCAGCTCTTTCTGCAGGTTCAGGAAGGCCGCCTGCGACTTCAACTCGGGGTACCGCTCCTCGATCGCCGCAAGCACCGCGCCCACCGCGTGATCGCGCGGTCCGGCCTCTCCCGGCGGCGCGGTCGCCATTTGCCCGCGCAGGTCCGCGATCTCAGCTTGCAGGCGCCGCTCGTAATCGCGCAGTTCGCTCACCGTGGCGACGAGTCTGGGAATGAGGTCATGGCGCCGCTTGAGTTGCACGTCCACCAGGGACCAGGCCTGCCGCACGCGCTGGCGCAGGTCCACCATGCTGTTGAACACCATCCAGACCCAACCCACGGCTCCGGCGAGCAGGTAAGCCGCCCCGGCCAAGGCGATCGGAGTCGGGTCGATCTGCTCCGCCTCGGACTCGCAAAGCAACAGGGCGACCGCGGGACCGGCCGCGGCAAAGATCAACCCTATTGCGGCCCAGATCCAGGCCCCCGCTTTCATGGTGGCGCTGACCAGCTTTTCGCTCCGGGTGGAGATCAAGAAAAGGGGAGCGGACTTGTCATGCGCGATTTCCGGAGCGACGACGTCCGATCGCTCGCGTGCCTGGCCGAGCACGTAAAGCGGGGCATGCAGGACGACGGCGGATTCGAAGAAGCGCCGGCGATGATCCGAATTGGCCACGGCCGCCGCCGGGCCCTTCGCGTAGTACAAGAGATCGCCGGGTCCGCAAGTCGCGGAGAGAACGACCGCGGGCTGGATCTCGGCGCCCTCGGGCCGCACCAGCACCACGCCGTGGTCGTCCCGGAGGTAGAAGGGCGCGGATTGTCCGCCGGCGGCCACGGTGCTCCAGCCGCTCTCGCGCCGGGTGCGGGTATGGGTCTGGCCTTTACTGTCGGTGTACGTTTCCGTCACCGTGCGCGACCAGTGCTCCTCGATCGACCACCGGTAAAAGACGCAGCTCCGCTCAGCCAGGAAGCTGGTGAGAGGCACCTCCGATTCCGCGGTGCCTTGCACCTCCACCAGCCCGACGAAGACTCCGGTGGTCTTCGAGGTGGGCAGGTTGTCCACCAGGCGTTGGCGCGCTCCGGTGCGCATCGCCAGGTACAGGCACCCCAGGGCCAGCAGAGCGCCGATCGACGGCGGCACCAGCTTCCACGCGAGTTCCTGGGTCATGGCGGCTTCCATGGTCAAGACGCCGGCGGCGCGTTATCGAGAGGGCGGCGCCGTGCCGGCGGGCTTTTCGCCGGCGGACTCCGCGCTCTCAGTTTCGTGTTTGAGGCCCGCCTCCACGCGAAGCGCCGGGGGAATCTCCACGCCCAGCCCCCGAAGCTTCTCCATGGCCCACGCCTGGTCGAGCACGCCCTCGATCTTGAGGTCCCTGACGGTGAACATGCACTTGTTCCACGAAACGCCCACGCGGCCCGCGGGCAATGCGCCCGAAGACGCCGCCTTGATCTTCTCGATCTTGGAGACGATCTTCCCGCTGAACGTGGCCGTGAGGCTGCCGGCCGCCGCTTCCTCGGGCCACTCGAAATCGATGACCCAGTCGCGGGGCGCCTTGACGACCCAGTCCTTCGGAGGCTTCGTCATGGCGCCCGCGACGGTGCTGGGCGCGCCCGCCCTGAAACCGAACACCCCGGTGGCGTAGCCGGCGATGGCGCCGAACTTGCAGCCGTAGCCGTTGCCCGCCTTGTCGCTCATGACGTGCACGACGACATAGGCGTCGCCGGCGGCCACGACCTCCATTTCCACGGTCATGGACACGCGCACGTGGCGCGTGAAGCGGGGCTCGATGAAGAAACAACTCTTGTCGCCGCCGGCCTCGAAGGACATGGGCGACAATGTCCGCGCGCTCTCGCGGTGGAACACGAGCTTGGATTTCCCGTAGCTGCGCGCCACGGCATCTTTTCCCAACGCCTCGCCGGCGGAGTAATCGAGGACGACCTTGCCGCCGGAGAACTTGGCCGGGCAGGCGAAGAGCAAGGACTTGTGCTGAGCGAGGAAGGCCCACACGTCCGGCGCGTCCGCGGCCTCCTCCGACGCCGCGGCGGGCGCGGCGGCCGCCTTGTCCCCGGCGGGCTTTTCGCGCGCGGCGCCGTCCGCCTCGGGCAGCCAGGCGAGGTTCACGTTCGACCCGAGGAGCGCGAGTTCCTCCCGCGCCAGGCGCTCGGCTTCCTCAGCGGGCCAGGCCGCCCTGAGCTTGCCCTGGACTTCCAGGCCGGTGTAGACGACCGTGCTTCCCAGCGTGAAAAGCGAAAACGAGCCCCGCGTCGAAAGCGTTTCGCCGAGCCGCGCGATGTCGGGCGTTTTCGCAAAGGGCACTTTCCTGCCTTTCACCGTCCATTGCAGCGCGCCTTTGCCGGCGCCCACCTGGAAGGTGAACGACGACGCGAGCCCGCCGCTTCCCGCCTGCGACCACAGAATTTGCTCCGGGCTGTAACCGAGATTCCGGCCGTGCTCCCCTCCCAGGAGCGCGAAGGACGGTTCCCGTCCGTGCGCGGCGCCGAGCGCGCGCCGTCCCCCCGCGGCGAGCACTTCGTCGCTGAGCTCAAGAGGAAGGTGGTAGCCCGTGCCGAAGACCACGTACTCGGGCCGCAGCAGCCGCCCCCTGCGGCGCCACCAGGCGTTCCCGTCGAACTCTGCCGGCGTGAAGGCGACGGCGTCCTCAGGGGAGGTGAAGACGGCGACGTTCACGTTGGGCGCCTCGGCCGCGCACGCGCCCACCTTGCCGGTGACGACGATGGTCTCCTCGAAGGGATCGCCGTGAAGAAACCGCACTTCGCCCGTGAGCTCCAGGGCCTTCTTGTCGGACAGCCGTTTGCACACCCCGGGCGAGGCGCCGGCCTTCCCCCCGGAGCCCGCGGACTTGGCGGGCGCCCGCGCGGGGCGCGCCGGCACGAAATCCTCAAGCTGGGCGTCGTCGGCGAAATCGTAGGTCAGGAGGATGCCGCCGGATTGGAGTGTCTTCAGGGATTGGGCGTGGAAAAAACTCTCCAGGGGCCGGTTCAGGAGAGCCTTGGCGCGATCGGCGACGAACCCCTTGGCGAGGTCGGACGCTACGCCGGCCGGAGGATCCGGCCACGCGTGGAGAAGCCGCGCGGCCTCGCGCGCCGCAAAGGTCCACTCCTCTGGCGCGGCCTTCTCCGCCGCGGCGAGTTCCTCGCGGAAGGCTTTGAGCTCTTCCCGGCGCGCGTTCAGCCACAACGTGCCGAACGCGGCGACTCGTGCCGCGTCCTCGGCGCGGACCTCCTCGGATGCCGCGGAGGCGTTGGGGAACGCCGCGTTCGGATCCACGCCGGCGCGCAGGAGGCAGAGGAGGCTGAGCGCCGGCGGCGGCTCGACATCGCCCAGGAGTCCGAGGAGGGCGGCGGGCGCGAATTCGAAGAGCGCCCGCACTTCCTTGCGCTTCGAACCGTCCGCGGCCTCGAGGCTCACGCGGCCGCGTGCCACCGCGGTCACGCGCAAGCGGCTCGCCGCGGGGCTTGCGAGCGGGTCGGGAAGGAACGTTAGGTCGAGCTCCTTCTGGGCCGCGGCGGCTTCTTCGACGGCCTTCGTGAGCCGCTCCCAGAGCGCCGCCGCCGCTTCCACCTCGGCCCTGAGCGGCGCGATCCGATCCCGGGCCTTCGGCCGCTGCGCAAGAAAGTCATCGAGAGTTTTGAACGCCGCCGGGAAGTCGAGGGCCGCCACCCGTTCCATAAGCTCGTGCGTGGCGAGATCCAAGGCCATCACGGTGGCCGTGTGCACGGACTGGGCGTGGCTCACCACCTGGAGGATGCCTTCGACGCGCCGCCGCTCGACGGAGGGCAGACGGGCGCGCAGCTTCTCCACTTCGTCGCGGGCGGCGTCGAAGCGCGCGGCATCGCAGAGCTCCGTAGCGCGGGTGGCGCAGGCCGCAAGGGCGGCATTGATCTTCGCCTCGAGCGTCTCCTGAAGCGGCGCCCGGAGGGCGGCGGAGTTGGCGGAGGCGGGGAAGCCGGCGAGCGCCGCGGCGGCGCCGGCCAGGTCGCCCTCGGCGAGCAGGCCTTCGACGCGGCGGGCGAGAGTCTCGGCCGCGCGGCCTGCATCCTCCGCGGCCTTGGAAGGCGCCGGGGCTTCCGCGGGGCGGCTTTCCCGCGCCTCGGCCGGAGGGGGCGGAGCCTCCACGGCGGCGGGCGCGGCGAGGGTCGGGACCGGCTCCGGCGCGACCTCGGCCGTGTCGCGCTCAGGCGTCGCGCTCGGGGGCGGAACGGCCACAAACGCGATGGCGGCGGCGATCGCCACCGCGGCCGCCGCGCCGATCAGGCCGGCGAGACGCAGCTTTTTGCGGGAGTCGGCCGGCGCCGCCGAGCTCGCGCGCGGGCTGGCGGCTAGGCTGGGAACGTCGAGCGCCGCGTTGAGAGCCGCTTCGGCTTCCTCCGCCGACGCGAAGCGCTCGGCGGGATTCCGCGCAAGCAGCCTGGCGACGGCCAGCGAGAGACGCCGCGGCACGGCGGGCGCGCGCTCCGCCAGCGGCGGCGCCTCTTGGGACACCTTTTTGTTCAAAATCTCCTTGATGGTCGCGCCGTCGAAGGGCGGCGCGCCGGCGATGGCGTGGTAGAGCGTGGCGCCGAGGGCGTACAGGTCGGCGCGGTGGTCGAGCGTCTCGCCGCGGGCCTGCTCGGGCGCCATGTAGGCGGGGGAGCCGGCCGTGGCGCCCTCGCGCGACGCATCGGGCTGCCGCAGGTCGAGCGCGATGCCGAGATCGCAGACCTTGACGGCGCCGCTATCGGTCAGCAGGAGGTTGCCGGGCTTGATGTCGCGATGCACGATTCCGTGCGCCTGGGCGAAGGCGAGGGCTTTCAAGGCGTCGCAGGCCATGGCGACGGCCTCGCGGAAGGGGATGGGGCCGCGCTTCAGAATGGCGTCCTCCAACGCGCCGCCTGGCAGGTACTCCATGGCGATGTAGTGCGCGTTCCCCTCGAAGCCCGCGTCGTGGACCTGAACGACGTTGGGGTGGTTGAGGCGCGCGGCCGCGCGGGCCTCCTTCATGAAGCGCGCCACGAACTCCGGATTCGCGCCCAGCGAAGCCGTCAGAATCTTGAGCGCGACCTCGCGCTCGAGCGAGATTTGGTGGGCGCGGTAGACGGTGCCCATGCCGCCGCGCCCGATGCGCGCCTGCAGGCGATAGCCTCCCAGCGTCGTGCCGACCAAGGGATCGTCCTGGGTGGCGAGAAAGGAGAAGACCGAGTCGCCGATGCGGACGAGATCGCCGGGGGCGAGGGTGGTTTTCCGAACCGCGGCGCCGTTGACCATGGTGCCGTTGCGGCTGCCCGCGTCCTCGATGGTCCACACGTCCCTGTCGCCGCGCAGAATGCAGTGGATGCGGGAAACCATGGCGTCCCGGACCTGGACTTGGCAGGCCTGGTCGCGGCCGAAGCGAATGACGCCGCCGGCGGGAAGCAGCCATCGCTTCCCGCGCAGGCTTCCTCGCTCGAAGACGATGCTCGGCATGCGGCAATCCTCGTGCGGACGTCCCTCGGCGGCTCGCGCCCTTCCCTCGACGGGTTGAAAAGCGCGCGGCGCGCCGCGAATGACGGGTTTTCACGGTTCGGCGCGGAAAGGACCTCCCGCTCGATCCCGCGGCGCCATCCAAGGCCGAAAACCGCGCGCACCGCTCCCGTCGCCGCCATTTGCTGTCGGCCATCCATTATATACGTCGGATCAGGCCGCGATGTAGGCGTGGGGCACGGTTTTAACGGGCGGATTGCCGTCCGCGGTTTCCGCCGGACGCGGCGCCGGCCTCCTTAGGGCGCCGTCGCTGCCACACCGCTTCCACGGTGAGACCGGCCGGCTCGTTGGGGAATGGGACGAGGATCGTCCCGCCCTCCGCACTCCAACTGACTTCGCGCCGTTGGCCGTCGAGGCCGCGGGCGGCGAGCTTGCCGGCCACCGTCCCCCGTGAAGGTGCGCAGCATGCTCGGCGTCGATTAGAGGACGTTCCAAGGCGTGTCGCGGAGCGCCTCAAGAGTTCGCGCGACCGTTGATTGACCGCGGCGAGGGTCGCGATTACGCTAGTGGATAATGAAAACGTGAACGGCATTTCCTATGCGTAGGTGGTTATCTGGCCTCCGCAAGGTCCCCTGCCGGGGAAGTGTTTCTAGTCGAGTTGTCAAGGCGGTCTATGATACTGGGATTCCGGAAGGCTGAGAAAGGGAGGGCGAATGCAGTCCGCAATTATTTTCTTGTGGTTTGGACTTAGCCTTGCTGACGCCGGGAAGGGCGAACTCTATCCTTTTCGGACAGCGTCGGGAAAGAACGGTTTCATTGATGAAAACGGGCGGATCGTAATCGAGGCTAAGTTCGACAACGTGCGAGGCTTTTTCGACGGTCTGGCGAAGGTCAAGACAGACGCAGGTTGGAGCTTCATCGACCGCACGGGCAAGACGATCTTGGAGGAACCAGCTGATTGGTTTTGCGGCTTTTTTTCCGAGGGTTTCTGTTGCTTCCGGCGGCGCTCCATGAGCCGTGAACTTTGGGGATTCTGTGACCGGACAGGAGCAGTTGTCATTGAACCGCGTTTTGCAGAAGTGAGTGCGTTTTACGAGGGGCTCGCGGCAGTCAAGTTGCATAACAACTGGGGATATGTCGACAAGACAGGGGCCAGGGAGCATTCCCAAATTGTGTCCGAAAAAGGGGCTTGCGGAACCGTTTTTTTGTGGCATAATTCCGATAGCCGTATGCATGCTATCGGAAGGAGGTCATATGGCCCGCAAGTCGATTGCCACGCTCAAGGAAGCGCTCAATGCGCTCGGACCGATGCTGCCCGGCAGCATCAGCACCCAATGGAACGTCTGCGGCAAGCCTGCCTGCCGGTGTAAGGACCCGGAGCGGCCCCAGCGACACGGCCCGTACTACCAGCTGAGCTTCTCCGTGGGCGGCCGAAGCTCCACGATGTTCTTCAAACGCGAAGAACTCCCGACCGTGCGCGAGTGCGTGCGGCGGTATCGGCGCTTCAAGGAACTGAGCACGCAACTCGTTGCTGCCTACGTGGAAGAGGCGCGACGCATGGGCGTCGCCGCATTGGTCACGGAACGGGGTTGACCACTGCGGCGATCGCGTGCGAGACCCCGGCAGGGCACTGGCTCGAGCGTGTCCGCGCCTCCCTGCGGGCAGTGGAGGAACTGGCCGAGCATCCGCCACCCCTGGAGACCGCGGCAGATCTTGCAGCGTTCGAGCGGGAATGCACGCGGGGTTGTGACGCGGTGCACGCCATCGTGATGGGGACCGTGACTCAACTGGCGTTGGACCGCGCTGCGGTCAAGGCGAAGGCGCAAGAACTGGCCGCCGCAACGTCCAAACGCCTGAAACCTGCAGACGTACGGACGGTATACGTACAGTTCCAGCGCGGACCGCGAGTGCCGTTGTCCACTCAGTACTATCGACGGCGCAAGCGCGACGTCCTGCGTCGGGAGAAGGGGCTATTCCCGGCGTTCGTGCTACTGGGTATCCAGGAACGTGCCTCGCCAGGCGCCACCTCGCAGATTGCACGCGCCGCGTGCGCCATGAGTTCCCTGGAGGAGGCGGCTGCATGTCTCCGTGACACCGGCGGGTTAGACGTGGACGTCAAAACGATACGCCGGATCACGCGCCGTTTCGGCCAGTGCGCCCGCTCCGCATTGCCGGACCACTTGCGGATCATGACCCCGAACGGCGAGGGACGCACGTTGGTCATATCGGTGGACGGGGGTCGATTGCGGGTGCGCCGCGACAAGCGCGGTCCTCCTACGCGAAAAGGCCGGCGTCGATACCATACCGACTGGCGCGAGCCGTTGCTCCTGCATGTCTACGTCCTCAATCCCGATGGATCCGTGGATCGCTCTTTCTCGCCGTTGATCGATGGCACGCTCGGCGGGGCCGATACCCTCTTCGACATGCTCCGTCTGTACTTGCCGTCGCTGCTCTCTATTCAGCCCACGCGTGTCGTCCTGATCGCCGACGGCGCGCCCTGGATCTGGGCGCGCTTCGAGGCCATTGTGAAAGATGGCTGCCTGGCAGGGGTTGGTCAGGTCCTGCAACTGATCGACTTCTACCATGCAGTCCAACACCTGGGCGTCTTTGCCCAAGAGTATCCTGGCTGGCATTCGGCCTGTCGTACCCGTTGGCGAAACAAAGCGCGTTCTCTATTGCGCAAGGGCAAGATCGGAAAAGTCCTCGCCGACATGCAACGACTCGTGCGCCGTCACCCACGGAATAAGGCTCTCAAGCGGGAGATGCACTACTTCCTCAACAATGGCGGTCGTTTCTGCTACGCATGGGCTCGACGGCTGCGTGTCCCCATCGGCAGTGGTCCCATGGAGAGCGCCGTTCGGCGCGTCATCAACATGCGCCTCAAGGGGCCCGGCATCTTCTGGCACGAAGACACGGCGGAAACCATGATCATGATCCGCGCGTACTACAAAGCACAGCGTTGGCATGAGATCGAACGGCTCGGTTACAGCGCCCCTGTCGAGGCCCTCTTGTGAGGTCACAAAATGGGAATGCTCCCGTGGCGATGCATAGTGTCCTTTCGGTGAGGGTGCGCAGCACGGAGAATTCTCCGTAATCCAGGGCGCAGGGCGGGGGAAGGCGGTGGCGGGTCGCGGCGGTCGCTGGTCGCGGCGCCGGCCGTTATCCGGTCGACGGCCATCCCGGCAGGTCAGCGGTTCCGATACCTCGGCCTTACGTTGCAGAGCCCCTCGCGCGGCCAGTTATCCAGCGCTTGGCCGGAGCGTCTTCCCGGTCCACGGGCCATGATCCATGGGAGCCGCTGCGAGAGCGCATGCGCTGGTGGCGATGAAGCGTAGCCCCCCGGCGCGCCCGCCGCGGCTGCGCTCGTAGCCCTGCCTTGGCACGCAGCGGTGGCGCGGTTCGCGAGAGCACACCATGGGGAGGCGAGATTGGCAGAAGGGCGGGGCCTGCGGTGGCGGCGTCCCCGCCGGGGAGCATCGCCGGCGCCGCGGCAGCGGCGGCGCACGCGCTATCCGCTATCCAGCGGCGCAAGCGTTGCCTTGTAGGTCCAAGGCAGCCACCTCTTCGGGTCGCGCGCGACCTCCGGCGTGTGCTTGAGCAGTTGGGTCAGGTAGTCGAACGCGTTTATCCCGTTGAGCGCGCACACCGGCCGTGCGGGAGGCGTTCGGGCCGGACAGGCGAGCCGGAGCCGCGGGCGTGCCTGGCGCGTTGCCCGCACGGAGTGCGCGCCGGGTCTGCCGCGGCGGTTTCGGGGCTCCTGCGTGTGTTATTTGACGCCCGGGGCGTTTCCGATTAGCATCATCGATGTCGAAAACGGCAACGAGAAGGCCCATGGGTTTACTGCGGCAATCCTTCCTGGAGGCGCATCCGATGGTCCGCTCACGTGATGTGGTCCGTGTCCTCGTCGCGCTGATCGTCGCTGCCCTGACGTCCGCTCCTGCTCCCGGCCAGCAGTCGCCGGCTCCGGCGGACGCCACCATGTCCGTCGACCCGGCCGCGCTCGACAAGGCGGTGGCGTCGCTGCGCAATGCCGACCTGGCCAAGTTATCCAAGGAGCAGCTGGAAGCCAAGGCCGAGGAAATCGACCAGGCGTGGAAACTCATCGTCGCCGCGGGCCCCGTCGGTCTCGCGCGGCTGAAGCAGGAACTCAAGGCCCTCGATCAGGCCAAGCAGCCGGACCCGTTCTTCCGCCTTGGCGCCGGCGTGCTGCTTTGGCAACTCGCCAAGCTCGACGCCGCCGATCTCATCGCCGAGCAGTGGCGACAGGCCCCGCTGACCCTCAACTACAACTATGTCTTCTACACCGCCTTCGACGCTGCCAAGACGCAGGACGCCCGGGCCGTGCCCCTGCTCAAAGCCTGCCTGGCCGACAACGAAGGGTCCATCTTTGTTGCCATGCACTTCATGCGCGTCCAGTGGCCGCTCACGCACCAGTTCCTCTGGGGCGCCTACGGCTCCAAGGGTCTGCCCGTGCTGGCCGAAATCCTGGAAACGTCAAAGAACCTCGTCGAACTGAAATCGGCCCTGGTTCTGCTCACGATGTCTCATGCCGCCGAGGCCCTGCCGACGATCCGCCAA
This sequence comes from Planctomycetes bacterium ADurb.Bin069, assembly GCA_002070955.1. Taxonomy (GTDB): domain Bacteria; phylum Planctomycetota; class UBA8108; order UBA8890; family UBA8898; genus UBA8898. The sequence goes on along the minus strand of MWEK01000007.1, from coordinate 47,727 downwards.
CTGACCAAACACGAAGATGGCGATCTGCGGCGCCACGCCGTTCGGGCCCTCGGCGAATTCGGTCATCCCGACGACTACGCCGCGCTCATGGCCGGCCTCAAGTCCACGGACCCCGAGGACCTGCACGCCTACGTCTTCGCCCTTTACGAGTACGGCGACCTCCGCTGCGTGGCCGATGTGGCTCCGTTGCTCAAGTCGCCCCACGACGAGGTTCGTCGCGAAGTCTTGGCCACGTTGAAGCACCTGGTGTGCCCGGCCTCGCTCGAAGCTCTCGAATGCTGGTCGCGGGAGGCCCTCACCGACGAAGAGAAGACCGAATGCCGGGAGTACGTCGTCAAGCGGCTCGAAGACGCCAAACTCACCTGGGACGCCTACCAGGCCAAATCGCCGGACGAGCGACGCGCCATCGCCGCCCGCCTGCGCGCCACGAATGAGGAGAGGTTCGTCCTCAAGAAGGACGATCGGCGGATGACCCACGACGAGCTGCTCGCCGCCGCCAAGGAATGGAAGGAGAGGCACCGTCTCGACGGCGGCACGTTTGAGTGGGCCGAGGATCGCCACGTGCTCTCGGCCGCGACCCCCGCCGACCTGGACTTGTTGCGCGACATTGAAGCGGCTCTCTACTGGCGGCTCTCGGATGAGTGTCTGTACGAGGTCAGGACCATTCACGGCCTGATCCGCCGCCTGGGCCGCAGCCGCTATCGCGCCGAGGTCGACCAGACCGAAAAGGTCGCCCCGCCCGCCGCCACGAAGAAGCTCTAGCGCCGCGGAGGCCGTTGCCGTGGGCGCCACGGCTGCGTCATCCCCTTCGGCGTCGCTCGGGGCCATGAGCTTGTCGAATGGCAGCCGGGCGTTGTTGGATCGCCGTCCCCTCGCCGCGCGGTGCTTGCCCTGCGGAGGCGAGCCTCTACAATACGGCCACCCTCCGATTCCTCAAGAGTCTGCGGAAAGACCGTCATCCATGATCGACGAACTTCAACACACGTTCAGCTACCGTCTGCGCGTGACCGTGCCCGCCTGCGTTCTGGCTCTGATTGTACTGCCGGTCGTCCTGTACGTGACAGGCTAGACGCTCACGCCGCTCACCGACCGCAACGACTCGTTCTTCCTGCGGGTGTTCCTCAGCATCGTCTTCGATTGATGCTCTGCAATCGCGTGGATCACCGACGAAGAGACGATTGAGCGTATCCTGCGCCATAGAGGAGCGTGGGGTCCGCGCCGCGGGCAAGCCGGCGCGCGCTCCGCGCGGGGAGCGCGCGGGGCTCGCCCGCGGCGGTTTCGTGGCGCCATCGTCGTGATCTTCCCCGACCGGGGCGAGAAGCACCTGAACACGGCGCTTTTTGCCCGCGCCGATTCCTGAGCAAGAACGGCCCCAGGCCTGAAAATTAATTCCGCGGCGGTCCTTGCAGAATGTCGATCGCCATAGTAGAGTATCGCTTAGAGCACACGGGCCGCGATGTCCGAAACGTGCGGGTTATCACACGGTAAAAATACCGAGAAAGGTGCGCAATGAAAGCAACATTTCTATTCGGAGGTACGGTGGCGCTGCTCCTGGCGGGCGGCTACATGGCAAGTGCGGGTGATAAAACCGAAGGTGAGGCTGCCAGGGATAAGATCCCGGTGGTCACGGCGGCAGTCCATACGCCGGGACCCCTACGCCTGGACTACTTTTCAGAGGCGCCCGGGGTGCTCAAGGCCATGAGCGGACTGGAAGAACAGGTTCGCAACAGCGGACTTGAAAAAAGTATCCTGGTCCTGGTCAAAATTCGTGCATCGCAGCTCAATCAGTGCCTGTACTGCCTTGACATGCACGAAAGAGAGGCTGTTAAAATCGCAACCGATCAGGCTAAGCTCGATGCTGTTGCAAAGTGGCGCGAGTCTGAGCTTTTCTCGCCACGCGAAAGAGCCGCCCTCGCCTGGACTGATGCCCTCACCCTGATCTCGAAGACGACCATCACGGATGAACTTTTTAACGAGGTGAGCACTAGGTTCAAAGGGGGTGAACTAGCCAATCTGAGCCTGGCGATTATCGCCATAAATGGCTGGAACCGCCTTAATATCGGTTTTCGTGACGAGCCGCAGCGCTGCCCGATAGATTTTTAGGATGAGACTCCGGGATGGCGCGACGCACGCACGTTTCCGACACTTCACGGTCTATCCGCGGCGGGCATCCTATGGCTTCTTGGTGCGTGAGCGGATGCCCTTGACGCCGAGGAGCTGATTGGTGGCGACGCCGAGGGCGCGCGCGAGGTCGGGGAGGACGCCGGCCTGGGAGTAGTCGGTCTTACCCTCGTACTAGGCGACCATGCGCTCGCTGCTTGCGGGGTTCCTTGCCTGCGCGGGCCTCGCGCGCGGGTTCGCGCGAGGCAGGCCCGGACTGCCGGCTGCGGTACCTGGTCCCGTTTTCGTGCCAACGGAAGCCGTGCCCGTCGCGCGAGGCGAGGCAGCGGTCGGCAGGCAGATCTTGCACTGGAGGAAGGACAGCGGAGCGCCGGAGGCCTGACCGGCGCAGGCCCCGGAGGTCAAGCAAACAACCGGAAGAAGGCATAAGAACCGCGCCGGCGGATTCTATCGGGATTCGGCGGAAGTTGAAGAACCTCGCCGGCGCCCCGCATCGTCCTCGCCGCCGCCGGCGCCGGGAGCGAGGTCGCAAGCGCCGAAAGGCTCGCCGCAGAGGATCAGCGTCACCTTGGCGCGCGCGCGGTGTCCGGCGGGAGGAACGCAGGCGAAGCGCACCGAGTTTTCGCCCGGCGCAAGCTCGATCGCCTCGCCCTCGGGCGCGAGGTTCTTGAGCAACGCTCCCCGTTCGTCGTACAACCGGCAGTCTTCCATGGACTCCATCTCGATATACTGGCCGCTTTCGAGGGCGACCGGGAAGACGATCGCCCGCCCGCCCACGGTCAGGGCGGGCCGGTCGAGCGCGACCTTGACGACGGGCAAGGCCTTCACCGCGCTCAGCGTGCACTCGACGGTCTCGTTGGGCGGCAGGTTGTTGTAGTAGAGCCCGAGGGCGCTCGTGTGCGCCCGAACTAGCGGCGAGCGGAACACCTCGTAAGTTCCGCCGTAGGGCCAGAGGTAGTCGCCGAAGCGGTCCGCGTCCCGTTCTCGAAGGTGCAGCTCGACGTAGCGCCACCCTTCGAAGTCCACGTCGACGTAGTGCTCCGCCAGAGTCGGCCAGAACCGCGGCGGATTGGTGAGTTGGAAGTTGAGAAGCTCGCCCTTGCCATCGCCGCGGATCCAGACGCCGAGGGCCCCGCACCGGCCGATATCGACCGGCGGCGAATAGGCCGCGCGCGCCAGCGCCCAGGCCCCCCGCCGCGCCGGGAGGGCGCTCTTCGCCGTATAGCGCCCGCAGGCCGCCGGCGTCTTCGGACCATCTTTCGACAGGGCCCACGCCGCCGTCACTCCCCGGGCGGCGCCCTCGACTTTGATCTCCTCCGGCTTCTCGTGGCCGGCCAGGACCGCCGCTCCCGCCGACTCGTAGGGCTCGGCGGAGAAGAGCGCCTCCACACGCGCCTTGAGAGGCTGCGCGGCGTGGCGATTGCGGACGGTCCAGTCCGTCGAGCCGTCGTCCAGCCCCGTCACCTTGTGCGCCAGGTAATCGGCGGGAACGAAATGAAAGCCGCCGCCGGGCCGCGGGAGCAGTCGGAAGTCCTCCCGCGGGGCGCCGAGGCGTTGGCGCGCCGCCTCGGGCACCGCGCGCGCGAGGCGCAGGCGTTCGTACCTGCCGATCAACTCCAGGTACTCATCCTGGCGCGCGTTCCAGGGATTCGGACCGACCCCGAGGCCTTGAAACGACATCGGCATGTCGGTCGCCAGGGCCTTGGCGCAGAGATACTCGATTTCGTCGGGGAACTCCGCCGGGTGATCCGGGCTCGGCCCCAAGATGGCCCACCAGCCGAGCTGCGCGGCCAGAAGGCTCGAGGCTCGATAGCTCTCGACATCGCGCAGATGCACGTCGGTGAAGCGCTTGAGCCCCCAGTTGGGGTGGTCGTAGGCGCCGATGCGCGAGTGGTACGGCCACGAAAGGCAGCCCCATTGACTGGCCTCGACGAGAACGCGGCCCTGAAGGCGCCGGAATACGGCTTCCCGCATTACGGCCCAGCCGTAGGGGCCTCCCGGCATGCCCTCAGCCCCGTCTTGATAGATCATGTCGAAGCCGCACTCGTTGAAGGGGCGCGCGATGCACTCGGCAACCTCGGCGACCAGCGTCGAGTTCTCGTCGGGCTGGAACGTGCCGTAGATCGCCAAGAGGTGGTGCACCGCCGCGCCCCGCGCATGCGCGGCCCGGCGCGTGCCCAAGGCTCCGCGCACGCACGCCGTAAGGGCGTAGGGCGCATTCCGCGAAAGGCCGCGGTACTCGATGAGCTCCGTGCCGATCTGGACGATGTTGCTGCGTCCGGAATATTCCCAGGAGGTTTCCAGGTTGCCCGGCGGTTCCGTGAGGGGCACGACGTCATCGGCATCGCCGATGTCGGCGGCCAGCGTGAACTTCCCGTCTTTGGCGAGGCGCGGGTCGGGCACCGGCGTCACGAAGGGGTCGTTGCGCGCGATCCCGCCCGTGAGGGTGTGCATTCCCGCTTTGAGCCCCGCCGCGTGAATCTTCGCCACGACGGCCTTGAGCCCCTCCAGGCCCTGAGGAAAGAGATCCTTGCGCGGGGCGTAGCTCCCGAGGGACTGTTCCCATGCGATCAGGTGAATCTGCATGAGCCCGGCTTTGCGCGCCAGGGCGATCCACGCGTCGATGTCCTGCTCGGAGACGGTCGCGAAGACGTAGGAACCGCGGTTCTCCTCGGCGTCCAGGGCGAAAGGACCGCCCAGCGGGGACCAGGGCAGGTCTTCCTGACGCACGACGTCCTTGAGAATCGCGCGCAGGCGCTCCGGCGGCGCCGCTGCCAGGGCGATCCGCGCGCCCACAATGCCGCGCGATGCGGAGGCGCGCGGCCGGAATCCTCCCCGGAGTTCGAGGGTTGTCTTCAGGTTGAGGGGCCGCGCCGCGGCGGCGAAAGCGTCGGAGGCGATGACGCCCGACATTTCGCTCGCCCGCCCGGACAGCGCGAGCCGCACCTCCGCGAAGACGATTTCGTCGGCCGCCGGGCCGCTTACATCGGCGATTTCGAAAACGAGGTATTCGCCTTTGGCGGCGGCGCGCAGGGTTACGGCGGCCGCGGGTTCGGCGAAGGTCACGACGAGGCCGTCCGGCGTCGGCGCGCAGGCGACGGGGCGCGAAATCGCTCCGCCGCGCGCGATCGTCACGAAGGCGTGGCGGTCCGGGTGCAGGTAGTTCCGGCCGCCGATCTTGTCGGCGAAGACGGCGTTGGTTCCGTCGGCGTCGATTGCATAGCGGAGGAATTCGGTTTCGAAGACCAGCTCCGCCGCCGTGCTTCCCGCCGCCGCCCAAAGAAAGACGACCGTCGCCCACCGCATAGCCACCTCCCGCGCGGCTTGGCCGCGCCGCAGGAAGGGAGACCGCGCGCGCCCGCGGCGCCGCTCGGCTCCAGTGTAGACAGTATACTACGGCTCCCGCGCCAAGGGGTATGTCGCCGTTAAGCGCGGCTGTCTCCGGCCGTCTCCGGTCGGCATGCCGACCACCCTGTTGCGAGCGCCCCTCCGCCTCGCTACACTCCCACTGATTCCTGTTTTCGAAAGGAGCCGGTGTGCTTAAGTTCGGCATTATCGGCGCGGGCGCGATCGCCGCGTCGGGCGTTGAGGGAGCCGCGCTGAGCGGCGCGGCCGAGACGGTCGCCGTCGCCGACGCGGACCCGCGCCGGTTGGCCGCCTTCGCGCGCGAGCATTCCATCGGTCGGACCTTCGCGAAGGCCGAGGACCTGATCGGGGACCAGGGCATCGACGCGGTGTACGTGGCCGTGCCCAACGCGTTCCACGCGCCTTACGCCATCGCGGCGTTGGAGGCCGGCAAGCACGTCATCCTCGAGAAGCCCTTCGCCGTCTCCTACGCCGAGGCCCGCAAGGTCGTCGAGGCGGCGCGGAGGAGCGGAAAGGTCTTCACGGTGGGCATGAACCAGCGCTTCACCGAGAACGCCCAGAGAATCCGCGCGCTCGCCGAGCGCGGGTATTTCGGCCGGATCTACCGCCTGCGCGCCTACTGGCGCCGGCGGTGGGGCATTCCGCGCCTCGGGACTTGGTTCGGAAGCCGGGCGCTGGCCGGCGGGGGCTGTTTCCTGGACCTGGGCGTGCACGTGCTCGACCTGGCCCTCTGGACCGCGGGCGACTTCGACGCCGAGAGCGTCAGCGGCTCGGTCTACACGACATTCGGCAACCGCGGCCTGGGCCAGGGCGACTGGGGCGCCTCGATGCCGGAAGGCCTGCCCTTCGACGTGGACGACGGCGCGCTCGCCTTCATCCGCCTGCGGTCCGGAGCCGCCGTGCAGGTCGAGATCAGTTGGGCGGCGCACCAGAAGGAGGCCGACCGCCACGACGTGGAGCTGTTCGGAACCGAGGCCGGGGCGCGGGTCTGCCGCGGCGAGGTCTATCGGTTCGACGGCGATCTGGGCGCGAACGTCGCCATCCGCGGCCTCGGCCTTCCGCTGCGCTACGCGCCCGCGAACCGCTTCGTCAACTTCTTCAGGGCCATCCTCGGCGAGGAGGAACTCTGCGTGACGCACGCGCAGGCCCTGAAGGTGCAGCGCCTCATCGACGCGGTCTACGAGAGCGCGGCCGCGCGCCGGGAGGTGCGGCTCTAAAGGCCGCCGAACCCGGCTCCCCAGGGCGGCCTCACGCGCGCTCGAACCTGGCCTGGAAGAAACGTAGGTACCGGGGTTCGTAGACCATCGTCAACCCGCGGGCCGCCTCGCGTCCGTCATAGACCTCGGCCACGGACTCCGCGGTCACATCCATGTGGGCCTGGGTGTAGACGCGGCGCGGGATCGTCAGGCGCACGAGCTCCAGTTTCGGGTAGCGCTGGGCTCCCGTGGCCTTGTCGCGGCCCGCCGACACAATGCCGCGCTCCATCGCCCTGACGCCGGAATCGATGTAGAGCTCGGCCGCCAGCGCCTGGGCGGGAAACTGATCCTGGGTGAGGTGGGGGTAGAACGCCTTCGCATCGAGGTAGACGGCGTGTCCGCCGATGGGCCGCACGATGGGAATGCCCCAGTCGATGAGCTTGCGCCCCAGGTATTCCACCTGGCCGATGCGCGCGCGGATGTGGTCTTGTTGCACCGACTCGGCGATGCCGATGGCCATGGCCTCCATGTCGCGGCCGGCCAATCCGCCGTAGGTGTGCAGGCCCTCGTACACGACGACGAGGTTGCGGGCCTCCTCGAAGAGCTTATCGTCGTTGAGAGCCAGCCAACCGCCGATGTTGACGAGCGCATCCTTCTTTCCGCTCATGGTGCAGCCGTCGGTGTAGGAGCAGAACTCTTTCAGGATCGCGGCGATGCTCTTCCCGCCGTAGCCTTCCTCGCGCTGCTGGATGAAGTAAGCGTTCTCCACGGCGCGGGTGCCATCGAGGAAGATCGGAATTCCGTGGTGGAGGGCGAGTTCGCGGACGGCGCGGGTGTTCGCCATCGAGATGGGCTGCCCGCCGGCCATATTCACCGTGGCGGCCAGGCAGATATAGGGGATCTTGCGCGCGCCGACCTGGGCGATCAGGCGCTCGAGCGCGCCCAGGTCGATGTTCCCCTTGAAGGGGTGCTCGTTGGCGGGCTCGTGCGCCTCGGGGATCACGATGTCAACGAAGGTGCCGCCCGCGAGCTCCTGGTGGTGGCGCGTGGTGGTGAAGTACATGTTGCCCGGGACGTAGTCGCCCTGGCGGATCAGCATCTGCGAGAGGATGTGCTCGGCGCCGCGGCCCTGGTGCGTGGGCACGACGTGCCGATAGCCGTAATACTCCCGCACGGCTCGTTCCAGATTGTAGAAGTTCCGGCTTCCGGCGTAGGCCTCGTCGCCGAGCATCATCCCCGCCCACTGCCTGTCGCTCATGGCGTTGGTGCCGCTGTCGGTGAGAAGGTCGATGTAGACGTCCTCGGAGCGCAGGAGGAAGGTGTTGTAACCCGCCTCGGCGATGGCGCGCTCCCGATCGGCGCGCGAGGTCATCTTGATGGGCTCGACGATCTTGACCTTCCAGGGCTCGGCCCACGAACGGCGTTCGAAGCGGGGGTGCGTTTTCATCGTCGGTCTCCTTGTTGTCGGCCGTTTAGGCAGCCCACCATTGTGCGCCGGAGTCGCCGCGGGCGCAACCGCCCCCTTGGCGTTCCTCGCGGGAACGGCGCTTGAGGCTTGCGGCGGGCGGCGCAGCCGGCCTTAGGCGCGGACTCTCCCCGAGGCCGCCGCCCGCCGCCTTAGGTTTCCCGAGGGATGCGCGCCCGCGCCGCGGCGGGGCGCCGGCGCCGTTTCCTCAGGGCGCCGCCGGCGGCCGCGCGCGACGCGAATTCAGATAGATGATCGCGCACAGGCCGAGGAGCGCCGCCGGGGCGAGGACGTTCAGGGTGCGGCCGACGAAGACCGGGTCGGCGCCGCCGCGCAGCAGCGCCGCGGGCACATCGATGGCGTCGACGAGCGGCGCCGTGGCCGCCAAGGACTTAAGGCCGCGCAGCAGCACGCCGACGATGGCGGCGCCGGCGATGAAGCCCGAGGCGATGATGGTGCCCTGGTTCGCCCGGGCCCGGAGCACGGCCTCGTCCTTGGTGCCTTTCTTCACCGCCGCCCCGACGAGGGCGCCGATGAGAATCGGCACGTTGAGCTCCATGGGGAGGAACATCCCGAGGCCGAAGGCCAGGGGCGACACGCCGATGAGCTGGAGCATCAGCGCGATCACGGCGCCCGTGCCGTAGGGGACCCAGGGCACTTCGCCGGTGCCGAGAAAGCTCCGGAGGGCGCCGGCGATCATGTTGGCCTGCGGGGCTTGGAGCGCGCCTTCCTTGGCCGACGGATCGAACCCGCCCCCCTGCGCCAGGACGAGCACCGTCCCGGCCACGACCGCCGAGGCGAGCACGCAGGCGATCATGCAGCTCCACTGGATGCGGCGCGGCGTGGCGCCGGCCCAGTACCCGAGCTTGAACTCGGTCACCAGAGTGCCGGCCACCGAGAGCGACGACGCGACGACGCCGCCGATGAGAAGCACCGCGAACTGCCCCGCCGGGCCCTTTTGGAGGCCCGCCGCCGCCAGGGCCAGGGCCGTGACGATGATCGTCGTGACGGTCATGCCCGAGATCGGGGTCACCGAGATGGTGGCGATGGCCCAGGCCGAAACGGTGATGAAGAAGAACGCGGCCGCCAAGGCCAGAAGCACCGAGCCGGCGGCCAGGAGGTCGGCGCCGGGCATGTCCGCGAGGACGAAAAACCGGAAGTAGACCCCCAGCGCGACGGCCGTCAGGAGGCCGATGACGACGAGCCCCGGGTAGGCGATGTCCCTGTCCGTCCGCTCGGGCCGCCCGGTCGTCCGCGCGCCGCGGAAAAGGCCCCCGAGCCCCTCGCGCAGCGCGGTCATGATGATAGGGCTCATCTTCAGGATCGAGAGGACGCCTGCCGCGAAGATACAGCCGATGCCCACGTTCTTGGAGACGGCCTTGAAGATGGCCTCGGCCGAGGTCGATTCGATCCCCGAGCTGATGCTCTGCAGGGCTTCCAGGCTCAGGGGCGCCAGGAGCGGCACGATGACGAGGTACGACAGAATCGAGCCCGCGACGATGATCGCCGCGTAGTGCGCGCCCATGATGAATCCCAGGCCGATGAACTCGGCGCCCGTGCCCATGGAGAACACGGCCTTGACCCGGTCGGTGAGATCGGTCCAGAAATCGCCGGCGAAGGCCGGCATGACCACGGAGCGCTGCACCGCCTCCAGGGGCGCCGCCGCGCCGGCGGTTTCCTTCCAGGCGACCTCGATCTTCCCCGTCGTGAACACCTCGGACCAAAGCTTCAGGCCCGCCGTGCCCAGGGTGTAGAGGGACGACACGGCGAAGGACCAGATGAGCGTCAGCGCGCCCGCGCCGCCGCCCTGGCCCGTGACCAGGATTTCGTTGGTGGCGGTGCCCTCGGGGAAGGGCAGCTTGCCGTGCATCTCCTTGACGAAGAAGCGCCGGAAGGGGACCAGGAAGATGACCCCGAGCACCGCGCCGAACAGCGGCACGAGGAAGATGTGGAGGAAGACGGCGCCGTTGCCCAGCGCGAGGTGCTGGTCGATTCCGAGGATGTAGATCGCCGGCATGGTGAACACGGTGCCGCCCGCCACCATGCCCGAGGTCGTGCTGATCGCCAGGATGTTGATGTTCTCGATGATCGTGCTGCGCCGGAAGCCGAGCCTCAAGAGCAGCCCCGACAGGCCGACGGCGAGAATCGAGATGGGGATGGCCGTTTCGATGCCCTGGCCGACCTTCAGGGCGATATAGGTGGCCGCCGCGGCCCAGAGGATGTTCATGGCGATGCCGAAGGCGATCGACCGCGGCGTCAACTCGGGCGCGTCGACGTGGGGCGGCACCATGGGCACGTACGTCTCGCCGGGCTTGAGCTCCCGGTAGGCGTTTTCGGGCAGCGTGTTCCTGATCTCGTTCTCGGACATGGTTCCTCCCGGCGGGGGTCAGCGGCCGCGGCGCCGCGGCTTCTCCCGGCTCCAGAGACGGGCCAACTCCAGGAGCACGCGCACGGCGGACTGCATTTGCTCCAGGCAGGCGAACTCGAGCTTGGAGTGGAAGTTGTGCATGCCGACGGAGAGATTCGGAGTCGGCAGGCCCATGGCGCTCAGGCGCGAGCCGTCGGTGCCGCCGCGCACCGACTTCAGCTCGGGCGCCAGGCCCGCGGCCTCGACGGCGCGGACGGCGAGCGCGACGGCGCGCGGCTCCTTGGCGAGGTGCTCGCGCATGTTGCGGTACTGCTTCTTGACGGCGACGTCGATGACGGCTCCGGGGAACTCGGCCGCGACCCCGCGCGCCACGGTCCTGAGAAGCCGCGCCTGGACGGCGAGCTCCGCCGTGGCGAAGCTGCGCAGGAGGATCTTGATGGCGACGGCGGGGACGCCGCCCTCGATCACGTAAGGATGCATGAAGCCGTCGCGGCCCGCGGTGGTCTCCGGCGCCAGCGTCTGCCACGGCAGCGCCTCCAGGAACCGCGCCGCGATGCGGACGGCGTTGCGCATCTTGCCGGCCGCGAAGCCGGGGTGGATGTTCTTGCCCGTGATGGTGACCGTGGCGAGGTCCGCCGAGAAGGTCTCGTTCTCGATGAGACCGGCCCCCTCGCCGTCGAGGGTGTAGGCGCAGGCGGCATCGATCTTCCGCGGGTCGATGCGGTCGCAGCCGCGGCCGATCTCCTCATCGCAGGTGAAGACGATGCGAATCGGGCCGCGGGGCTGCTTCGGGCGGCGCGCGAGCTCCGCCGCGGCGGTCATGATGACGGCAATGCCGGCCTTGTCGTCGGCGCCCAGAAGCGTCGTTCCGTCCGACGTGATGATCGTTTTTCCCGCGAGGGCGGCCAGCCCCGGCGTCTCGTCGACCCGAATGACTTGGGACTTGTCCCCGGGGAGCGTTATGTCTCCGCCGTCGTAGGGGGCGTGGAGGACGGGGACGACGTTTTTGCCGCTGGATTCGGGGGACGTGTCCAGGTGGGCGAGCCAGGCGATGGCCGGCGCCCGGGGAACGGTGGCCGGAATCGTCGCCGTGACGATGCCGTCGGCGTTGACGCCGGCCTCGGGCAGGCCGAGGTCGCGCAGCTCGGCGGCCAGGCGCTCGCCGAGGACCCGTTGACCGGGGGAACTCGGGTAGTCCTCGGCGTCCTCGACGGACTGGGTGTCGATCTTGACGTACCGGAGGAATCGATCGAGGAGCGTATCGCGCGCCATGCCTTTTCTCCCTGGGGTTGCGCGGCGCGGCCGCGGCGGGCGGCGCGCACCGTACCTTTGTAAAGGCTGGGGCGTTTTCGCGCAATGGGTGCGGAGCGGGCGCGGCGGCGGCCGCGGCCCGGCGCGCCGCCGCGAGGCGCCCGCGGGCAGCCGCGCCTTTGACGCCCGGGCCGCTCGCGCGTATGATCGCGGGCGCCGCTGCTGCCGGCGAGGTTTGCCAAGGCCCGACTTTTTGGACCGAGCTCGATCCCATGCAAGAACCCGGACTCACCCGTCGCGAATTCTTCCCGATCGGAGCGCTGTGCTTCATGGCCGCCTGCCTCGGATCAGGCTGCCTTTCCGCGCCCGGCCCGGCCCCGGCCGCCGTCTTTCGAGTGATGACTTACAACATTCATCACGGCGAGGGGCTGGACGGCAAGGTGGACTTGGCGCGCATCGCCCAGCTGATCGCGGCCCAAAACGCGGACATCGTGGGCTTGCAGGAAGTGGACAAGGGCGTGGAGCGGACCCAGCGCCGCGATCTGCCCGGCGAACTGGCGGCTCTGACGGGCATGACCTGCGTGTTCAGCAACAACTACCATTACCAGGGCGGCGAATACGGCAACGCGGTGCTTACCCGGTTCCCCGTCAAGAGCTGGACCAACCGCCACTACAAGATGCTTCGTCCCGGGGAGCAGCGGGGCATCTTGCAGCTCGTCCTCGACGTGCACGGCCGCGAGCTGGCGTTCTTGAACACCCACATCGACTTCCGTTCGGACGATTCCGAGCGTTGGAGCAATACGGGCGAAATCGAGGAAATCGCCCAGGGATTCGCCGGCAGGCCCATCATCATGACGGGGGACTTCAACAACCTGCCGGCGGGCCGCGTCTATGAAAGACTCTGCCGGACCTTTCAAGACACCTGGGCCGCGGTGGGAGTCGGCGACGGTTTCAGCAGCCCGGCCAATGACCCGCGGAACCGGATCGACTACATCTGGTTCACGCCGCCCGAGAGGCTGAAACCGGTGCGCGCCTGGCTGCCGCCCTCCGACGCCTCGGATCACCTGCCGGTGGTGGCGGAGTTTGAACTACGCTGAGGGCGGCGGGCGCCCGCCTTGCGCCGGGCCTCGTCCTCGGCCTACGGAAAGGTCCAGAGCGTGACCGCGCCGCGGTCCCGCACGAACACCCGCCGGCCCGCGACGATGGGGAAGGCGTACGTCTCGGCGTCGGCCACGGTGTACTTGGCGAGCTCGACGCAGCTTGCGCCGTCGGGCTTGTAGATCGCCAGGACCGGTTTGGCCGGCAGCGCGAAAAGCACGGCTCCCGCATCGACGACGGCGGCGAAGGGCGAAACACGCGCCGGCGCCTTCCACCGCGTCGCGCCGGTCCGGGCGTCCAGGCAGAAAAGATAGCCGCGGTCGGAAACGCCGAAAAGCAGGCCGTCCTTGAGGACCGGCGTGTTATAGCAGGTTCCCAGGCTCGGGTTGTGCCAGATCTCCTCGGCCGCGAAGCCGTCGCCGCGGCGCGCGATTCTCAGAGCGCGCGTGCCCGTGCCCTGGCCGGTGTAGAAGACGACGCCTCCGTCGACGACCGGAGTGGCCGAGTTCCAGTAGCCGCGCTCCTGGTGGGTCGCGACCTCCCAGAGAAGCTTGCCCTCGGCCAGATCCAGGCCGATGAGCCGTTTCTCCGTGTGAACGACCGCCTGCCTGATCCCGTCGGCCGTGAGCAGGGCCGGCGAAGCGTAGGCCGGGCCTTCGCCCGGCCAACTCCACAGGGGCGCGCCCGTCGCCAGGCTGAGGGCCGTCACCGCCCCCTGGTTTTCGCCGCCCCAGTGAACGATGCACCGGCCGTCGACAACGAGGGGAGACATGGCGGTGAAGAAACGGGGCACCTCCGCCGGCCCGGCCGCGTCCCAGACCTTGCGGCCTGTCGCGGCGTCCAGGCACGTCACGGCTCCCCCGACGCCGAGGCAAACGACTTTGCCTTCCGACACCGCCGGCGAACTCCGGGGGCCCGGGTAAGGGCTGGCCGGGCCGGTCACCGCCCGCGCCGCCTGCCGGTGAGCCCACAGCTCGTTCCCCTCCGCCGCGTCCAGGCAGCGCAGGATTTCCTCGTCGCCTTCCCGCGCGAAGACGTAGAGCCGGTCGCCCGCGAGGGCCGGAGTGGCTTCCCCCTGGCCGACGTTCACGCGCCACACGCGGGTCAGTTCCTCCGGCCAGGTCTGCGGGGCCTCGAAGCCCGCGACTTTGCAGTCGCGGCTCGGGCCGAGCCACTGAGGCCAGTCCTGCGCGAGGATCCGTTCCCTGGCGCCGAGCGCCAATCCCAGGGCGATGGCGAGCTTCAGCCGGACTTTCCCTCGCATGTGCCGCGCGCCTCCACGTCTCCGCGCCGCCTTCCCGCGGCGCGCCGCTTCCGAGAATGATACTGTACCGGCTAGTCGCTCGGTAAGGGGCGCCTGAAATCGGCGAAGCGGTGGAAGGTCATGAAGTTGGCATCGTGGTTGTTGCGGGCGCCGCCGAGGCCGTCGTCGTAGGCGGTGCGCACGACCGCGATGATGTCCTCGCCGTCGAAGTGCCAGTCGGGGTACTGAAAGCCGTGCTTGGCCACGTCCGGGTGGTGGAGGAGCACGCGCCGGACGGTCCATGTCTTGAGGTCGGGCGAGGAGGTCAGGGCGAGGGTGTTGCGGATCGCGCCGGGATTCGGCGCGCGGCAGCTCTCGTGGACGATGGTGGCCAGGGCGAAGTAGAGCTTGGTTTGCGGATCGGCGCGGATCGCGAATTTCTTGGCTCCGCCCGGAAAGGCGGCGAAGCCCTCCGCCGGGTCGAAGGCGAGGGATTTGCCGTCCGCCGCCACCCGCACGAGGGCGGCCTTTTCGTCGGGCGAGCGCGTCTGGACCCGCAGCACGTTCAGGAGGGCGCCGTCGGGCGCGACGACGGCGTTGCCCTCGAGCCAGGCGTTGAAATCGCCGCCGTTCCAACTCTGGTCGCTGGGGAGGAACTCGCTCACGGTCCACTGCGCGGCGTCGAGGAGATCGGCGCCCGCCGGCGCCGAGAGCATGCCGGCGCGGTAATTGACGCCCCAGCCCACGGGCGGATGGCGCCATTCCATGGCGCGCCACAGGCGGCCGGCGTGCTCGAGCACCGGCACGGGGGCGCAGTGGTATTCGCCGTCGCCGCGGATGAGGCCCGTCGCCGCCGTGGCGGGAGTCGTCCAAGTGGCGCCGCCGTCCCGCGAACGGCGGATGACCGCGTTGCCGTGGTGCCGATCGGTGCCGAGGAGGTAGAGGTCGCCGCGTTGAACGAAGAGCGTCGACCAGAACTGCCCCCGGACGGTTGCGATGCGCCGCCACGAGGCGCCGCGGTCCTGGGATCGGAAGACGTGGGACACGGCGGCCGTGTGCTCGCTGCTTTCAGGCCCGAACTCATCGTGCGACGCCGCGTAGTCCCCGTTGGGGAGGACGGCCAGGCTCGGCGAGCCGATGAAGATGCCCGAGGCGGCCGGGCTGTGAGCGATGACGACGCCGGGGACGTCGGGAAAAGGCTTCTCGGCGGCCCGGACGCTCAGGCACGCGGCGATGGCAAGCGGCGCGGCGAAGCTTCGCATGGCGCGGTCCTTTCGGGGGTCCGGCCGTCCTCCGGCGGGACCGGAATCCTAGGGCTTGGGCTTGATGAAGATCACCTCCGCGCGATCGATCCAGCCCGCTCTCAGGTCCACGCGAAACCAGCCTTCGGAGTTCTTCTCGTGGAAGCGGGTGGGGGACCGCCGGCCGAACTCCTTGAGGTCGTACTGGGCCCACGTCCCGCCCATGTCGGTGGAGACGATGAAGCCCGTGCCCAGGGGCGAGGCGGGAGCGCAGTGCGAGGCGATGATGACGCCGTCCTGGATGAGCATGTTCCCGGATTCGACCTCGGGGTTGAAAAGCAGCGCGTGCTTGGCGAGGTCGGCCAGATCGCCGGGATCGCAGCGGAAGATGCCGCGGTCGTGGGGCTCGGGGCCGTTCGAGTCGCTGATCCAGTAGACCTTCCCGTCGACGAAGTTGATGCCGCCGCACTTGTAGCGCGAGTTGGACTCGTCGGAGATGATGACCTTCCAGGCCCACGCGTCCTTCTCCGCGTCGTACGTCCCGCGCAGCCAGTGGCATTCGCGTCCCGCGCCTCGGGTCAAGTCGCCGGTGCAGGCATAGAAGGCGTCCTCGGCGGGGTTGTAAGCGACCGAATGCACGTGGCGGGCGATGACGGGATTCTCCGGATCGCCGAGGAGCGTGCCGCCCCTGCCGCCGCCCGAGGAGCCGTCGTCGGTGAAGAAGGGATTCCGGCCGAAGCTGTAGGCGATCTTCACCGTGCGCCCGCCGTCGGTGGAGTAGTAGATGTTGACCGGAGTGGCGCCGCCGATGACGTTGCAGTAGTTGCCCCAGACCAGCATTTCCGCGCCGCGCACGTCCCACGAGACGACGCCCGGGAGGGTGTGGAAGTACCAGCCGGGGAAGTTCGGATTCCGCGGGGTGTGCGGAACGTAGTCCGCGCCGCCGCGGGTCTTTACCGTGATTTCCCGGTGGGTCGCCAGGTTGTCGGTGCTGAGGTAGAGCTTCGTGCTCGTGGCGAAGAGAACGTTGCCATTCTTCAGGACGTGGCTGAAGGTGATCCGCGCCGCGTTGGGGAAGGCGGCGGCGTGGGGCCAGGTGCGCCCGTTGTCCTCGGAGAGGAAGATTTTGCCCTCCGCGTAAGCGAAGGCCTTGGAGCCGCGTTGGGAGTCGATGTACCTGCCGGGCGGCTGGGCGCGATACCAGAAATGCGGCGTCTCGCCGGCGATGGGCGCGGGAGCGGGTGAGTCGGCGGCCCACGCCGCGGCGCCGAGCCCCAGCGCGGCGCCCGCCAGGGCGGCCGCGGCGCGCGGGAACCAGGACCGAATCTTGCGCTCATGCGTCATCATCGCATCACCCCCTTTCGCGCCGAAGCGGCGGCGTCGCTCCGGCGGCGCCCCGATTCTACCGGCCGCCCCTCCGGCGATCAATCCGCGAGTTTGATGGCGCCGCCCGACGGCCGGCGTATAATCGCGGCATGCGCTCCAGAATCGTCGTTGCGGTTATCCTCGCGGCCGCGGTCGGCGTCGGGATCACGGCGTTTCTGGCCCGCCATGGCGGCGAGCCGCGGGAAGGCGGCCTTGCGCCGGTCGGCGAGCCTGAGCCGGCGGCGCCGTCCGCCGGCGACAGGGCGGCCCCCGGCGAAGCGCCGGCTCCTTCCGCCCAGACCGCCGCGGCGGATTCCACCGCCATCGCGGGCCGCGTCAGGAACGCCGCCGGGAACCCCATGTGGCAGGCGCAGGTGCGCTGCCTCATCGGCAGCGAGGAGGTCAAGGCCGTCAGGACGAACCGCGCCGGCGAGTTCGTCCTGTCCGGACTCGCTGATCGCATCGTGTTTTCGGTGGAGGCGTCGGCGCCCGGCCACATGGCCGAGCGCGTCGACGAAGTGCCGGTCCCGACGCGGGGCCTGGACTTCACGCTGCGCCGCGGCGCGCGCCTCAAAGGTCAGGTGCTGACGGCGGATGTCGGCCGGCCGCTCCGGAGCTTCACGCTGACCTTGACCGGCGCCGAGGAGCGCGCGATCGCCTTCGAGGATGCCGACGGCGGCGGTTTCACGGTGGAGGGTCTCGCGGGCGGCGTGTACGGCGTCGTCGTGGCGGCGCCCGGCTATAAGCCGTCGGAGCCCAAGCGGCTGACGCTTAGGGCGGGCGACACGGTGGTTGAGAGTTTTCTGGTGCCGCCTGAGGAATGAGACGCGGGCCGAAGGGAGCGAACGAGGCGGCGGCGAAGCGGTTCGGACAGGAAGATGCGGCGGCGGCCGAACCGCGCGCCCGGGCGTGCCGCAAACCGCGCGCGAGGCTTGTCCCCGGCGGCAACCGGCGGTACAGTGGATTCTGCGCGGCTGGTTCACCCGAAGGAGGATCGATGCTTCTGCGCTGCTTGTCGGCCACGGCCCTCGGCATGTTCGCCTTCGCGGCCGGCGAAACCAAAGACGTCCAGTCGTCGGTCAAGGTCGGCGCTCAGGCCAAGGATTTCACGCTGCGCGCCTCGGACGGCAGCACCTTCACGCTGTCTTCCCTGCGGGGCGAGAAGATCGCGGTCATCGGCGTCGGCAACCCCTTTGGGTGAGGCTCGGCGCGTTGTCGTGCACATGGCGTGCACCTCCAGGAGATTCACGCGGCCTACCCCAAGGACGCCGTACAGGTGGTTTTCGTGGTCTCGGAAGCCGCCGTATACCTGCGCGCGAGCATCCTCCCGCTTTTCAAGCAGCGCCTCAAGGTCGACTATCTCGGCCTCGACGACTTCCGTAACGAGGTCGTCGCGAGCTACGGCTTGAAGAAAGATTCCAGCGTCGCGAAGAATATCATCGTCGATCGGGACGGGAATGTGCGCTTGGTGGGCGAGTTCACGCCCCGCGCCGAGATGGAGGCCGTGCTGGACAAGCTCCTCGGCAAGCCCGCCGACCTCGACCTGTCCACGCCCGAGGCGGCGCGCGAGGCGCTCCGGTCGCCCGAGTCCTACGCCCGCTGGAAAGCCGCCCGCGCCTTGGGATTGATGGGCGACAAGGCGGCGGCCGCGCAACTGGCCGCCGCGCTCGAGGATGCGTCGGGAAGCGTGCGCGAATGCGCCGCCGACGCGCTGGGCGCCTTGGGCGACCCGGCGGCGGGCGAAGCGCTACTTGCCCGCCTCAAAGACCCTTCGCGCGCGGTCCGGTGCGCCGTCATAGGCGCGCTCGGCCGGATCGGCTACGCCCCCGCCGCCCGCGCTCTGCGCGCGGCGCTCGAGGACGAAGCGGTCTGCATCCGCGTCGCCGCGATGGAGGCTCTCGGCAAGCTTGGCGACGCGCAGTCGGCCGGTGCGTTCCTCGCCGCCCTGGAAGACCCATGCGGCGATGTGCGGGAGGCCGCCGTGACGGCCCTCGGCGCCTTGAAGGAGCCGCGGGCCGTCCCGCCCCTTGTCGATTTGCTCCTGGGCCGCAAGCCTTCCGTCATGGCGGCGTCCGCCCTGGCCGCGCTGGGGCGGCGCGAGGCCGTCGAGCAGGCTATCGAGAAGGCCCTGGCCGCGAAGCAGAAGGGAGGCGCCGAAAGGACGACGAACGTTTCCGCGGCCGTGATCTATATGGGGCTGGGAGACGCTTGCCTCGAGGCCAAGGCCTACGACGATGGGATTGCCTGGTGTGAGAAGGCGCTCGCGTTGGGGGTGGCGGAATGGATGGAGCGGACCCTCCGCGCGCATCTCGGCGAGATCCACCTGGCCAAGGGAGATGTGGACAAGGCTCTCGTCCAGTACGACTTGGCGAACGCGGATGTTCTGAAAAAGATCGCGGAGGGCACGGCGAAGGCCTCCATGTACAACAGCATGAGCTGGTTTTACGTGCAGAGGAAAGTGCGTGAGGCCGAGGCTCTCGCGCTCGCCAAGAAAGCCGTCAAGCTTGAACCCGACGAGATCAACTTCCGCGACACGCTGGGGTGGGCGTACGTGCGCAACGACGACGCCGGCAATGCGCTGCTGACATTCGGCGAGGTGTTCGCGAGGGACCGGGACTTCGATAGTAGTTGGGAAGGCGTCGCGGAGCTCGCCAAATCGCCGGCGCACCGGGCGAAGGTCGCCAAGTTCTGCGAGGCGCTGGCGGCCAAACATCCCCGGGACGAGCAGGTCAAGCGCAGAACGGCGGAAGTCAAGAAGCTGCTGGAGACGGCGAAGACCGGGCGGTTCTGATCGTGCGCCGCCGCGGCGCGCCGCCGGTTTGTCCGGGGCGGGCTCGTTGTCGCGGCGCCGCCTCGGACTCGAGCCGCTCGAGCGCCTTCAGGTCCTGGGCGAGGAACGTGTCCCGCCCTCCGGCGAGGTCGCCGGCGGGCCGCCGGTCGGCGACGCTGCGGGTGTAGCCGTCCTCGCAGCCTCTCGCGTCCCGGCCTGCAAGGCCTGGATTTGCGCCTGCCGGAATCCGTCGATGGCTTCGGCCAGGATCGATGCCAGTTCCTGCGGCGCGTGGAAACCCATCGAGTTCTCGGCGGCGACGAAGTCCAGCCGCCACTGGGCGCCGCGCTGGAGGTTTTCAAGCCGTCCGAGCTCCGCGTCGGTCTCGACCCGCTCCCGCCACAAGCCCAGCAGACGTTCGGGGAGCGCCGCGGCCAGGCGTTTTTCCTTCGCCTCCGAAGGCAGGCTCGCGAAGGCCGCGTCCCGCTCCAGCTCGGCCCGGAGGGCGTCTTGCGCGGCGGATCGAACTCCCTCCTCGAAGCGCCGCCGCAGCGCCGCCAGGGCCTCGACGGCTTCGACCGCCGCCTGCCCGGCGCGTCCCAGCAGCGCGGCATGGCGGTCCTGGATGGCGTCGACCCGCGCCAGCAGCTCCCGCTCGCCGCTCAGGTGGCAGGCGCCGCAGGAGCGGCTCGCCTGAAGCAGCGGGCTGCGCACCCAGTGCTCCGAGACCTTGAGGGCGCCCTCGCGCTTGTAGGGCATGTGGCAATCGGCGCAGGCCACCCCGGAGCGGGCGTGGAGGCCTTGGCTCCACACCTCGAACTCCGGGTGCTGCGCCTTGTACTGCGCGAAGCCCGTCTCGGCGTGGAGCCAATCGCGAAAGGGTTTGCCCGCCGGGGCCAGGGCCTGGTACTGCGCCTCGATCTCCGCGACCTTGAGGCCGCGCTCCCAGGGGAAGAAGAGAGTCATCCCCTTGCCGCAGAAATATTCCACATGGCACTGGGCGCACACGAAGGAGCGCAGCTCTTGGCGCGTCCCGTCGCGGTTGGGATCGTAGGGCCGGCCGCGGCCTTCCTTGCGCCAGCGTTCGATGCTGGGCAGATGCGGCACGGCGGCGCCGGACGCGGCCAGCTTCTCGATGGCTTGCAGGAAAGCCGGCCGGGTCACGCGCAGCTCCATGCTGTCCGGGTCGTGGCAGTCCACACAGGAGAGCGGGTGCGCGCCGCCGGGCGTCTGGGCGAGGAGCTTGTGGGCCTCCCAGTATTCCATGGCGCCGGCCTGTTCGAACCCGGCCATGACCTGCTCCCGGGGCGAACCCTGCGGCAAGGCCTGGCGGCCGAGCCGGCGGTAGAGCGGCATGACCGCGGCGTGGCAATGGAGGCAGTTGCCGCTCTGCTTGTTCTCGCCGGGCACGTTGCGCTTGGTCACTTCCTGGTCCTTGAGCATGAAGGCGTGCCCCCGGCGGTCGCGGTAATCCACCGCGAAAAGGTATCCGGCGAAAATGCGCTTGAGCCAGGGATGCTGCGCGCTTTTCTGAGGCGGCAGACCGCCCTCCGGGCCGATGAGCCCGCCGCCGTAGCGGGTGGCGCTGGCCTCCTCGGTGCGCCGGTAGCCGTCGAACTGCCGCGGCCAGTTGATGCCCCACTTCGCGGCATCGACGTCGTCCTCGCTCAGTTCCACGAGCTTGAGGTAGGGGTTCCTGGCTTCCTGCTTGCGCTCGAAGATATTCATGAGGAGGGCCGCGGCCAGCCCGGTGGCGACGGCCGCGCCGAGTCCCACCGCGAGGAGGGGCAGGACCGACAGGAAGAAAGATCGTCGCGCCATGGACGGCTCCTAGCTTTGGGCCTCGTGGCCGACGCCGCGGTGGCACTGGGTGCACAGCACGGCGTCGGCGCCCGAGACGGCTCCGCGCAGCAGCTCCCGGACCAGCGCGCCGTGGCAGCGCAGGCAGTTCTCCTGGAGCACGCGGTGGTTGAAGGGTTTGATGCGGATGGGTTCGTCGAACACCTTGCGCTCGCCGGGGAGGTCCGGCTGCGGGCTCTGAAGGGTGAACCCCGTGGCGTGGTGGTAACCGTTAAGGGCCTTGGCCAGGTACTTGGCGAAGAGCCCCGCCGGCAGGTGACAGTCGCCGCAACCCGCCGCGGCGTGGTGCGGGCCTTTGCGCCAGGAGTCGAAGTGCCCCTGCATGATGTGGCAATTGGCGCAGACGGCGGGGTCGTCGGAGAGGTACGAGAAACCTTCGGCGTATCCGAAGGTGAAGGCGCCCAGGCCGCCCAGCACGCCGCATAGGGCCGCCAGGAGGAGCAAGAGGCGGTGGCGCGCTCCAGGTTTCACGGTTCGGCTCCGGTCGGCGCCGCGCCGCCGTGTTCGGCCGGCCGCCGCGGTTCGCCGCCGAAGCGGAGGGGGGGCGGCCCCGCGGCGTTTCGAATCGGCGCGTCAAGGCGGGCGACGCAGATGTTCCGTGTCTCCATGGCGTTCAGGTCCTCGCTTCCCATGCGGCAGGGTTCCGGTCCCGGCGGCGGCGGGCGGGATCGATCCGCGCGCCGGCGGGGGCCGAGAAGCTCGAACCGCAGATTATGGGCAACGGCCGGGACTTTGACAAGCAGAGCGTCAAAGGGCTTTGATGTGCGCGTTCAGGTCGCGCTGCGCCTCCTCCGCCGCCAGGCTCTCCACCTCCTGAACGGTCATGCGCCGGCCTGTCGTGTTCGACTCGGCGATAGCCCACGCGGTGGCCAGATCCCTCAGGGCCTGGCCGCCGTGGTGAGGCATCGCCGTCTGCGGGCCGCTGTCCCAGCGGGCGACCGACGTCAAGAAGCTCAAGAGCTCAAGCGTCAGGGAATCGGTGACGGCGCCGGGGAAGAGCCGCTCGAGCTCGACCGGAGTCAGGTGCGCTTTCCATTCCTCTTGGAGGCTGCGCCGCGCGCCCGTGTGGAGAAACAGGGAATCGTCGTCGACCGCGCCGCGAGTCGCCCACACGGTCCGGCGGGGCGGCAGCGTCGTGCCGCGGCCGGCCCACGAGCGCGTGTAAACGCCCGCCGCCCCGTTTGCGAACCGGAACTGGGCGGCGATGGTGTCGGCGGCGCTGCATGCGAAGCGCGCCCGCACGCGGCCGTCGGGGCCCCGCGCGATCCGCTCCGGCTCCAGGCAGGCCTCGTGCCCCGAGACCTCGACGATGTCGTTCACCGCGAACCTGAGCAGCGCGCAGTCGCCGACGGCGCGGACCAGCAGTAGGCCTCCGCCGCGCAAGCGCTCGTGGAGCGCCGGGTCGCCCCGCGCGCACAGGTTGGGCGAGGTCTCTTCGGCGCCGAAGGCGATGTCGAGCACGTAGGTCGGATCGCCGATGATGCCGCTTCCGGCGGCCCACTTGAGCATGTGGACGTCGAGGGAGAAGCGGCCGGAACCGTAAACGGCCAGGGCGCGGCCGGCGTCTTCCGCGGCCGTGACGCAGCCCGCGGCCGCGCGGACGGTCAGGGCCAGCGGCGCGGCGGCGAGCACGTGGCAGCCGCTCGCCAGCGCGGCGCGGACATGCGCGTGGCGCTGGACCAAGGACGAGGCGACGAGGAACACGTCCGTTCCCACCGATGCGAGGGCTTCTTCGGTGCGCAGGTACACCTCGGGCGCCGGAGACAGGCGCCCGAGCGCCGCCCGGAGCGCCGGGTCGCGCTGGTCTTGCGTCGCCACCGCCGCGACCGCGAGGGAATGCGCGGGGGCGAGAGCCTCCAGGCGCTCCAGCAGCGGCAGCAGTTCGGCGGCGCGTCCCGTGAGGGCGACCCTGGTGCGTTGGAGCGGCATGGCGCTAGGAGCGCGGCTTGCGCCCGTTGCCGATGAGGATGCCGGGTGTAGGGAAACCGCCGCAGAACTCGCGCACCTCTTCCTTGACGGCGGCGATGCGGCCGGCGTCCTCGATGTTCGCGAGCACGGTGTCGATCCAGGCGGCGATCTGCTCCATGTGCTCCGTTTGCATGCCCCGGGATGTCACGGCCGGCGTGCCCAGGCGGATGCCGCTCGGGTTGAAGGGCTTGCGCTTGTCGAAGGGAACGGTGTTGTAGTTGCCGATCAGGCCGGCGCGGCTCAGGGCCTGGGCGCCGTCCTTGCCGGTGTAGGGCCGGTCCGACAGATCGATCAGCAGCAGATGGTTGTCGGTGCCGCCGGACACGAGGCGGTAGCCGCGCGCCGCGAGCGCGGCGGCCAGGGCCTTGGCGTTGGCGACGATCTGGCGGCCGTAGGCGCGGAACTCGGGCGTCGCGGCCTCCTTGAGCGCCACCGCGATCGCCGCCGTCGTGTGGTTGTGAGGGCCGCCCTGGAGCGTGGGGAATACGGCGCGGTCGACGGCCTTGGCGAGGTCCGCGCCGCACAGGATCATGGCGCCGCGCGGGCCGCGCAGGGTCTTGTGCGTCGTGGTGGTGACGATCTGGGCGTGAGGCACCGGACTGGGGTGCGCTCCCGCCGCGACCAGGCCGGCGACATGGGCGATGTCGGCGATGAGCACGGCGCCCACCTCGTCGGCGATGGCGCGGAAGGCCGCGAAATCCCACAGCCGCGGGTACGCGGTGCCCCCGCAGAAGATCGCCTTGGGGCGCTCCCGGCGCGCCGCGTCCCGCACCCTGTCCAGGTCGATGCGATGGGTCTCCGGGTCGAGCTCGTACTGGACCGCGCGGTACAGCATGCCGGAGAAGTTCACGTTCCAGCCGTGGGTCAGGTGGCCGCCGAAGGGCAGCCCCAGTCCCATGACCGTGTCGCCGGGACGCAGAACGGCGAAGCACGCCGCCATGTTGGCGGGCGAGCCGGAGTACGGCTGCACGTTGGCGTGCTCGACGCCGAAGAGGGCGCACGCCCGGGCGATGGCGAGCTTCTCCACCTGGTCGACGTAGACCTGGCCCTCGTAATAGCGCTTGGACGCGTAGCCTTCCGAGTACTTGTTGGCGAAGATCGAGCCCGTGGCCGCCAAGACCGCCATCGATACGTAGTTCTCGCTGGGGATGAGCCTGATCGTGTCGCACTCGTAGCGCTCTTCCGCGGCGATGAGGTCCGCGATCTCGGAATCGACGTCTCGGAGCGCGCGCGTGTGCGGGCAGGGGCAAGCTGCCTTGGACGGGGAGTCTGCCATGTGTCCTCCATGCCGCTCGCAGGCGGCTTGCAAAGGGGAAAGCGGTATTTTAGCACGCCGCGCGGGCGGCGCACAGGCGGCGAGGGAGGGCCGTTCGGCGGCTTCCGAGGCCGGTTTCGGCGGCCTCGGGCCCTCGCCTTCGACGGCCGCGGGTCCGCGGGTTACGCCAGCCCGGTTACCTTGCCGCCGGGCGCGATTTTGATCCTCTCGGCCGCGGGCGTTTTCGGCAGCCCCGGCATGGTCATGATGTTGCCGCAGATGACCACGACGAAGCCCGCGCCCGCCGAGACCCGCAGGCGGTTGACGGTGATGGTGAAATCCCGCGGCCGCCCGCGTTTGGCGGGGTCGTCGGAAAGGGACTTGTTGGTCTTCGCGATGCACACCGGCAGCGTGTCGTAACCGTGCTTGGCCAGAAGTTCCAGATCCGTCTCCGCATCCCGGTCGAATTCCACACCCGAGGCGCCGTACACGGCGCGGGCGACCTTGACGATTTTCGTCTGCAGCGGATCCGACAGGCGGTAGAGGAAGCGCAGCTTCCGGCGGCGGTTGGCCTTGATGGAGCGCAGGACGGCTTCGGCCAGAGCGACGGCGCCCGCGCCGCCCTTGGCGTGGTTGTCGGCCACCGCGGCCTCCACGCCCAGACGGTCGCAGAACTTGGAAATGCGCCGGAGGTCGGAGGGCTTGTCGTCGGCGAAGCGGTTGATCGCCACCACCGGCGCGAGCCCGAAGAGCCGGATGTTTTCGATATGCTTGGCGAGGTTTCCCAGGCCGCCGCGCGGCGTGAAGCCGCCGTGGTAGGCGATCGCCCTGGCGGTGGCGACGATGACGGCGGCGCGGGGCTGGAGCCCCGTGAGGCGGCACTTGATGTGAAAGAACTTTTCCGCCCCCAGGTCGGTGCCGAAGCCCGCCTCGGTGACGACGTAGTCCGAGAGCTTGAGGGCCAGGCGCGTGGCAAGGGCCGAGTTGCAGCCGTGGGCGATGTTCGCGAAGGGGCCGGCGTGAACGAAGGCCGGCGTGCCCTCGAGCGTCCGAACGAGGTTCGGGTTGATGGCGTCGCTCAGCAGCACCTGCATGGCGCCCACGGCTTTGAGGTCGCGGGCGTAGATCGGCGCGCCACGGTAGGTGAAGGCCACGACCATGGCGCTGAGCCGCCGGCCGAGGTCCTCCGCGTCGCGGCACAGGCAAAGGACGGCCATGATCTCCGAGGCGGGCGTAATGTCGAACCCGTCGCGCCGCGGCACGCCGTTGACGACGCCTCCCAAGCCCACGAAGATGTCCCGCAGGGCGCGGTCGTTCAGATCGATGACGCGCCTGAGCACGATGCGGCGCGGGTCGATGGCAAGCTCGTTGCCGTGCTGGATGTGGTTGTCGATCATGGCGGCCAGCAAGTTCGTGGCCATGCCCACCGCGCCCATGTCGCCGACGAAGTGCAGGTTGATCGCCTCGGCCGGCGCGAGCTGCGACCGGCCCGCGCCGGTGCCGCCGCCCTTGATGCCGAAGTAGGGGCCCAGCGACGGCTCGCGCAGGCAGATCATCGCCCGGCGGTCGAGTTTGCGGAGCGCGTCGCCCAGGCCGATGGTGACGGTGGTCTTGCCCTCGCCGGCGGGCGTGGGGGTCATGGCGGAAACGAGAATCAGATCGCCGTCGGGGTCCGCGCCGCGGGCGGCCAGTTCCGCGATGGGGATCTTGGCGATCGAATGGCCGTGAGGCATGATGCGCTCGGGGTCCAGGCCGAGCTCGGCCGCCGTCGGGTAAATCCCGCGCCGCGGGGGGCGCGCTTCGATTCCGGGCCGATCGAACATGAGGCCTCCTGGGCTGCGTGCCCGTGTCCGGGCTCGGGCGTTTTCACCTGACTTTCAGGGTGATGAGGGCCAAGACCGCGAGAAGCGCCGAAAGAAGCCAGAGCCGAATGGTCACTTTGCTCTCGCCGGTTCCCTTCAACAGTAGGGCATCGTGCAAGGGGGCGCGAGAGAAGAACCGCCGGCCGAAGATGCCGAGGCCGACGGCGTCCTGCGCCCAAGAAGCCGCCGTTTCCAGGAGGAACACGCCTCCCGCCAGCAGGAACAGCGCCTCCTGCTTGAGGAGCACCGCGATGGTTCCCAAGACGCCGCCGACGGCGAGGGATCCGGTGTCGCCCATGATAACGGTGGCCGGGTAGGCGTTGTGCCATAGGAAGCCGGCCATGGCCCCGCACAGGGCCGCCGCCGCGACGGCGATGTTCATGCTCGGGAGCGTTTGGTAGACCGTCTGCCCGCCGACGCGGCTCGGGAAGAAAAGGAGGTAGCTGACGTACTCGGGCTCGGCCAAAACGTAGGCCATGACGCCGAGCACGGCGCCCGTGAAGATCACCGGCACCGCGGCCAGGCCGTCCATGCCGTCGGTGATGTTGACGGCGTTGACCGCGTAGACGAGAAAGAGGATGAGGAAGGGCACGAGCAGCGCGCCGGCGGCGAAGCCCTCCTTGACGCAGGGGATGTAAAAAGCCCACCTGAACTCGGCGTTCTGGAAGGGCGACAGGGCGGGCACGCAAACGAAAGTCGTGACCGCGCCGGCCACGGCGAAGGCGGCGGCGTACTTGACGCCGCGGGACAGGCCGCGGCCCCGGGCGATCTTACGCAGATCGTCGGCGCAACCGACTGCCGCCAGAAACGCCGCGACGCCGCACAGGAGCCAGACCTGCGGGTCGCCGAGGCGGCACCAGAGCAGAATCGACGCGATCGCGACGCCCACGATAACCGCCCCGCCCATGGTGGGCACGTGGCGCTTCGCGGGCACGGCCAGCAGGCTGAAGTGGCGCGTGCGCTCCCAGAATCCGCCTCGCCTGAAGGCGCGCGCGAAGAACGGCGTCGCCAAGACGCAGAGCAGGAACGCCGTGAGCGCCGCCGCCATGGCGCAGAAGAACGGGTAGCGGAAAAGCCGCAGCATGCTCCAGGGCCACTCGGCGCGAAAAAGCGTGTCGTAAAGCCAGGGAAACATGGGCGGCTACTGCCTCGTCCAGGGCGTGCCGGGAGAGAAATAGAGCGACGCGACCGCGCCGGCGGCCGGCCACCGTTCGGTGTCGAGCAGCGCGTCGAGGACCGCCATGCGGTCGGCCAGCACCATCCGGCCGGTGAGCCCCTCCGAGGAGCGCTCCATGCGCGCCAGCACCGCGCGCACGCGCTCCCTGTGCGCCGGCACGGCGGCGGCCAGCTCGGCGAGGGCCACGGCGCTCTGCAGGCGCACGAGCCAGGAGGCGGCCGTGCTCAGAAGCTCGAGGGGCTCCAGCGCCTCGGGGTTGCCCGTCGCGCCCAGGGCCCGAGCCAGCGCCATGCGCACCTGGCTCGCGCGCTCGCGCCGCGCGGCGGCGCGGAGCGCGTCGAAGGTGGCCTCGCTGCGGGGGTCGACGCGCGCGAGGGCCCAGACGGCCTCGCGGCGCACTTCCCAATAGGGGTCGGCGGCGCCGCGGCGGAGCGCCGCGGCGGAGGCCGGCGACGCGGGGCGCGCGCCGAGGGCTGCCGCCGCGTTTCTGCGCACGATGCCCACGTCGGTTCGGTCATGCAGGAGGCCGCAGAGCAGTGCGTCGGCGGATCCCCCGGTTTCCAGGGCGGTGAGCTTGAGCGCGGCGTTGCGCACCTCCCACCAGGGGTAGGCGCGCAACTCGGCCAGGCGCTCGGGCCGGCCGGGCGCGCCCGCGGCGAGCGCGGCCTCGGCCTCGGCCAAAACGCGCGCGGCCGATCGGGCGTGCGCCGCGCGCCAGAGATACTCGCGGATGCACCGCCAGAAGAGACTCCCCATGGCGGGGGGCAATTGTAGATCATCGCGCCGCCTTGTCCATTGCGCCCGGGGGACGTTGAGCGATAGAATCCTGTCCGAGCGGCGGCGCGGGCGCCGCCGCCCGGCCCGAAAGGAGGGCGTATGGGCCAGGATTCGGAATATCGCATGGTGCCGTGGGCCATCCTCCTGCTGCGCCTGACGCTCGCGGGGGTTCTGCTCATCCACGGCGCGGTCCGCCTGGCCGACAAGGCCGCGGCGGTCCCCCTGACCGAGGGCATCTTGGCGGGCGACGCCGCGCGCGTGGTGGTCGGCTCCTCGGAGCTTTTCATCGGGCTCCTGCTCGTGGCGGGCTTGTTCGTCCGCACGGCGCTCATTCCCGTGGTGATCTACTTCGCGACGACGCTGGTGCGCAAGCTGAAGGCGGGCGAGCCCCTGATCTCGGCGAACGGCTCGGAGGCCGAGGAGTATCTCGTGCTCCTGTGCCTGACGCTGATCCTCCTCATCTGCGGCTCCGGGAGGCTGAGCCTGCAGTCGCGCTTCGAAACGCGGAAGTGACGCCGGCCGGCCCGCGGCGCTAAAGCGTCATGAGCGTCGCGACGGGGAGGTCGGCGCGCAGCGCGCGGCGCCCGGCGAGGGCGGCCAGCTCGATCACGAAGGCCGCGCCGGCCAACTCCGCGCCGACCTTGCGCGCGAGACGATCGCACGCCGCGGCGGTGCCGCCCGTCGCCAGCAGGTCATCGATGAGCACCGGCCGCATGTCCGGCCCGAGGCCGTCGACGTGCATGGCGATGCGGTCGCTGCCGTACTCCAGGGCGTATTCCTCCTCCACCGTCGCCGCGGGGAGCTTGCCCTTCTTGCGGACCGGGACGAACCCGAGTCGGAGGGCGGAAGCGAGGGCGGCGCCGAAGATGAAGCCCCGGGCCTCGATCCCCACGACGTGGGTGGGGCGCCAGGGCCGCACCGCGGCGGCGAGGGCCTCGACGGACGCGGCGAACGCGGCGGCGTCCTGAAGCAGGGGCGTTATGTCCCGGAAGACGACGCCCGGCCGAGGCCAGTCGGGGATCGCGCGGATGCGGCGCTGCCATTCCATAGCGCCGAAGAATAGCAGACCGGAGCGGGCCTGTAAAGGCGCGCGCGGCTCTAGACCTGGGGCACCGCTTCGTCGCGCAGCGCCGCGGGGTCGAAGTCCCCGCGCTCCAGGCTGCGGCGGTGGTGCGTCAGAATGTAGTACAGCTTCTTCAACGCCTCGCTCTCGATCTGCCGGACGCGCTCGCGGGACAGGTTGACGCGCTCGCCGATCTCCTTGAGCGTCATGGGGTCGCCGCTGTCCAGGCCGAACCGCATCCTCAGGATCTGCGCATCGCGGTCGTCGATGACGTTGAGGAGCTTCTGAATCAGCTCGACGTCGATCTCCTGCAGCAGCACCTCCTCGGGCGACTTGCAGTTCTTGTCCTCGAGGATCTCCGAGAGGGTCCACATGTTTTCGATGCTGATCGTCTGGCTGGACGAATTGGACACCCGGATCGCGGTCCTGATGATCTTCCAGTTCTCGGGCGGGATGGCGAGGGCCTCCGCGATTTCGTTGAAGGTGGGCTGCCGCCCGAGCTTCACCGCGAGATCGCCCGAGGCGTTTTTCCACTTGGAGATGATCTCGACCATGTAGGAGGGAATGCGCACCGTCTTCACGGTGTCGATGAGCGCGCGCTTGATCGACTGCTTGATCCACCAGGTCGCATAGGTGCTGAAGCGGCACTCTTCGGCGGGATCGAAGCGCTCCACCGCCTTCAGCAGGCCGACGTTGCCCTCCTCGATGAGATCCAGCAGCGACAACCCGCGGTCGACGTAGTTTTTCGCGATGCTGACCACCAGGCGGAGGTTCGCCTTGATCATGAGATCGCGGGCGTGCGTGTCGCCCGCGCGGATCTTGCGCGCCAGATCGCGCTCCTCCTTGGCGCTGAGCAGGCGAATGCGGTTGATCTCCCGGAAGTACGTTTCGAGGCCGACTTCTTTCGCGCTAATGGGTCGATCTCCTTCCTGTCCGCCGCCGCGGCATCTTTGCGCCCGCGACATGGCCGTCCGCCGTGCTGCGCTGCGTCCGTGCCCTCGCCGCCGGACGCCCCGCGAACGGCGCCGGCCGCCGGCCTCCCCCCGAGGGCTGCCGCGGCGCCGCTCCCCATGACCGCCAGTTCTATCGGCAGGGCGCCGGACGGAATTGATGGCCGGGCGGGCGCGCGGGCCGCTGCCTAAGTGGTTCCCGCGCAAGGTGCTTGTGCGCCCGGCCGGAAGACTGTCAAAAAGTTTTATTCGCGCGGCGGCGGGGCGGGGTGGCGCTTATCGGTAGGGAGCGGCGCGAGCGCGTCCTTCCACGCGGCCACCATGCGGGCCAGGCGGGCCTCGCGTTCCGCGGGGGCGAGACCGGACTGAAACGCCTCCTCGTAGCCGAAATCGAGGCCGGTGCCCTCGCGCAGAAGGAGGATGAGGCTCGGGGCGTTGGCGGGCGTAAGTCGGGCGGCGAGGGCCGCGATGATCCGCCGCCGCTGCGGGTCGCCGGCGCCGAACGCGGAGCGCACGGGCGCCATCAGCGCGTAAACATCGTTTTCGGTGGAGGCGCGCAGGAGGTTCTCGAGGGCTTCCACGGCCTCGGGGTGCGCGGCGTCGCGCGCCAGAAAGTGGGTGACCGCGCGGATTTGCTCCGGGCGCGAGCCGCGCCGCATGGCGTTGGCGAGCAGCTCCTCGCCGGCGGCGTCCCCGAGGGCGGCCAACGCTTCCGCGACGTCGAGCGACGGACGGCGCGCTAGCAGCGCGCGGAGCGCCGGCGCGGCTTCCTTGAGCTTGAGCTCGGCAAGGAGGCGCACCGTGGCCTGGACCGCGGCGTGATTGTCCGATTCCATCGTCGCCGCGAGGCCGTCGAGCGCCTGCTCCCAGGCCAGGGGGCCGCGCGCGTTCTCCCCGCGCCGCACGCACACGAAGGTCCGCACGAACGCCGGAGACTGCTCGTAACGCTCGTACAAGTCGTTCACACCGCCGGAAACGGTTCGCGCGCCGCTGTCGGGAAAGACCGTCGTCACGAAGGGCTCGCCCGCGCGCACCGGCCGCGCGGTTCCGGGCGTGACGAGCTGGACGTAGGCGTTCTTCTGGTAGTGTGCGTGGGGCGACGGCGCGAGGGCCGCAGCGCGCAGGTTCCCGAAGGCGTCGCGGAAGCGCGTCGTCTCGTACATGCGCAGCGTGAAGTGCCGCGCATCCCGCACCGCCGTGGCATCGCCGCGGTGGACCAGCGTCCAGAACGAGAATTCGTAGGCCTCGGCCGGCGCGTCGGACTCGGCCGCGCCGGCGGGCTGCGGGGCGCCGGTCAGGACCGCCCTGAGTTGGGCGGCGCCGGCGGCGTTGTCGGCGGCCAGGGGTACGCGCAGCAGGAACGCGAGGGGTTCGAGGACGGCCGCGGGGTAGGCTTGCCCGCGGGGCGCCGCCGCCGCGGCGGCGCCGCCGGGCTCGGGCGGCTTGCGGAGCAGCGCCGCGCCCAGAACTTCCTTCAGCTCGGCTGCCTCGGGCGAGCCGCGCGGCGCGAGGATCGCCAAGGTCCACAAGAGGTTCTTCAGGTAGTAGGCCGATTTGTCGTCGGCGAGGACGCCTCGCGCCTCCGCGATGAAAGGCCGCAGGTTCTCGGTTGTGCCCTCGTCGCACAGGTAAGGCAGCGCGAGCACCGCCTCCTGCCAGTACGAGCCGCGGGTGTGCGGCGCGAGCTCCGCCGCCAGGCGCGCGTATTCATCCCGCGGCACGGCGCCGCGGCTCAATAACATCCTAATTGCGTGGAGCCTGATCTGCTCGACGGAAGTCGAGGCGGTGCGCGCGCCGCCCAGCCCTTCCCGGACCAGCGGCAGCAGCCGGGCGGCGCCCTCCGGGTGCCGCGCCGTTGCGTAAAGCAGGAACCGGGCGTGGGCGTGCCACGGCATATGGTCGTCCCGGAGGCGGTCGGCGAGGAACTCGACGGCGCCGCCCGCCGGCGTCTCGGCGGGCGCCGCCAGAAGGCGCTCGGCCAGGAGCCAGGCGGCTTCCTCGCGGCGGCGTTCGCTGAAATCCAACACGTGCTCGGCCGCGACGCGC
The DNA here is from genome assembly GCA_002070955.1 of Planctomycetes bacterium ADurb.Bin069. Lineage (GTDB taxonomy): Bacteria > Planctomycetota > UBA8108 > UBA8890 > UBA8898 > UBA8898. The sequence goes on along the minus strand of MWEK01000007.1, from coordinate 15,285 downwards.
CACCCGGCGGGGCGGCCTCGCGCCGCCAGCGCGAGGATCGCCTCCTCGTCCTCGGGGAGGCGGGCGCCGCGCTCCAGGTTCCGGGCGAGGCGCTCCATGGCGGCCTCGTCGCCGAGCCGCGCGAGGGCCGCATCGGCTTCCGGCTCGCCTGCCAAGCGTTCGAGTTCGCGTCGCGCACGCTGTTCGCCGAGACGCGCGAGGACGCCGCCGGCCGCGAGCCGCGCGGCGAGGGAGCGGTGGCCGGCGAGCTGCGCCAGGAGGCTTTCCGCGAGGGCTTCCTCGATCGCGGCGCCGGGCCTGAACGCGTCGAGCGGAGGCGCTCCCGCGTCGTTGTCCAGGAGCCTGGTGACCGCGGCCCATACGAGGAGCATGCTTGCGCGGCGGGTGCCTTCCAGGTGCACGCCTTCCTGCCAAAGATTCGTCGTGACGCGCTCGTCCGCCACGCACCATGCCTCGCGCTCGAACCCCGACAGGTCGAGGGCCGAGGGCGCCGAGGCGCCCGGAGGCGCCGCGCGCAGCGAAAAACGGGCGCGCTCGGGGTCATCGCCGTCGAGGGCGACGAGGTAACTGCCGCCGCCGGCGGCGGCGATGCGGCCTTCGCGGCCGTGAAAGGAGGCTTTCTCCGCGATGCGCCAAGCCGCGCCGGCGGCGGGGAGCTGGACGCGGATCAGAACGGCCGCCGCTTGAATCGGATTGATGACGGCCAGGATCTCCCGGGCGCGCCCGGCCGCCTCCCGGTCCGATCCGGCCAGCGTTTCACGCAGCGCGGGCTCCGCCTCGGCCCCGAGCTCGAGGAGCCGCCGGTGGGCCTGCTCGCGCGTCCGCCAGTCCGGGTCGCCCAAGTCTCGGATGAGCCGCCGGGCGCCGGAGTCGCCGGCCTCGGGGGACGCGGCGAAGCCCGGGGGCCCCGCGAGCAGGCCGAGCGCCGTCCAGAGGAGCGCCGCGCGCGCGGCGCAGCCGGAGCGGCGCGCGCCGGTCCGAGAACATGCCCGGAGCCCGCCGGCCGAGGGGCGGCCTTGCGCGCGAAAGGGCTGCAATTCGTCGGGAATCATGCGGGTATCCGCGCACTCAAGCGCCTGCCGCGACAGCGGCCGGCGCGCATTGGCGTGCGCCGGGGGACGCGCGGCGGCGAAAGCCGAACAGTGAGATTGTAGCCTGTTCATCGGAAGGGCGGCCAGGCACGCCGCGTCGGATCAAGGGGGCTTCCGGGGCGATCCGATACTCACTTGGGAGTTCTTCCGCTTATGGCTACGGTGACCCACGGCGCGCTGTCTGTTGCCGGCCTCGATGCCGCGCGAGCCTCGGCCTGCTGGGCCATTGTCAGCGCGGCTTCCATGGAGGAAGCCGCGCGGCCGGCCCTGGTCGAGGCGCTGCGGGAGGATTCCGATGCGACCTGCGCCTTCATGAGCGTGCGGAGCGCCGATGGCGCCGTGCGGTCCTTCGGGAAGGGTTCCGACGGCGGCCTGATACAGGACGTATCGTTCAGGCTCAACCATCGCGCGCTGCGCCGAGCGCTGGCGGGCGAGGATGCCTTCGCGGTCAGCGGCATGCACGGCGGGGAGGCGCTGGGCCCGGAGCTCTTCGCGGCGGCCGATTTGTGCGACGGCGGGAGGGTGGTTTTCTCCTTGCGTCGTCCCATCGGCGCCTCCGGGTTCGGCGCGCGGGAGAACGCGGCCCTGAGCGCGGCCATGCGCGTGCTGGCCCGGGCCATCGAATGCGTGGCGGTGCGCGAGCGCTACCTCCCGGCGCCGCCGTCCGCGCCGGACGGAGACACGTACCACGGCTTGTGCTGTCGCAGCCCCGCCATGCGGGAGCTGTGTGCGACGATCGAGAAGATCAAGAACACGGATTTCAGCGTGTGCATCGCGGGGGAGAGCGGCAGCGGCAAGGAGCTGGTCGCGCGCGCGATTCACGCGGCGAGTCGGCGGGCGGACAAGGCTTTCGTCGCGGAAAGCTGCGGAAGCGTCGCCGAGAGCCTGGTCGAGAGCGAGCTCTTCGGGCATGCCAAGGGCGCCTTCACCGGGGCGCACGAGGCGAAGGAGGGGCTCTTCGCGCGCGCCGACGGCGGGACCCTCTTCCTGGACGAGATCGGCGACATGTCGCCGGTGATGCAAGCCAAGGTCCTGCGGGCGATCCAGGAAGGCGAGGCCAGACCGGTCGGATCGGACCGCGCGCGAAAATTCGATGTGCGTATCATCGCCTCGTCGCTCCGGGACATCGAGCAGATGGTCGCCGAGGGCGGCTTCAGGTCGGACCTGTACTGGCGCCTGAACGTGATCGGGCTCCAGGTGCCGCCCCTCAGGGAGCGGAAGGAGGATCTGCCGGCGCTCGTGCGCGCGGTGCTGGGAGGTCTGGCCGGCGAGGGCGTGCGCGTCAAGCCGTTCAGCGAGAGCGCGCTCCGGGCCATGGAGGAGTACCACTGGCCCGGCAACGTCAGGCAGCTCGCTTCCGTGCTCCGGCGCGTCATGACGGCCGGCGAGGGCCGCGAGATCGGGAAGAAGGAGTTTCAGGCGCAGGTCGCCCGGGAGGGCGCGTCGCAATGGCGCGGAGAGGGGCTCGTGCGCGATGAGAGCGGGATCAGCCTGAGAATCCCGGCGCGGGCGAGCTTCAAGGCGCAGATCGCCGAGTGCGAGAAGGCGATCCTCTTGAACGCCCTCAGGGAGCACCGGTGGAACAAGTCCCGGGTGACGCGCGCCCTGAAGATCCCGCGCCAGAGCCTGTACAACAAGCTGGCCGAACACGGTCTCGTGGAAGAGGACGGCGACCGGACGGGCGCGTAGGAGCCCCCCTTCGGCTTCTTGCCGGAACCACCCGGCTGCCAGTCTGGCAGAACCGTAAAAACGCCGCTCAATCCGATGCGCCATAATGACAGTGCGGCGGCGCCCCGGAACGTGGTATCCCCGCAAGCCATTCGAGAAATGCGCTTTACGGCGGGATGGCATGTCTTTTGCTGCATTCGAGCCAGGAACTCAAAGAGAAATTCCTGGTAGTGCGTCATGGCGGCTGCTTCTCTCGCTCATATTCAGCGCGTGCTCGTGTGCGACGACAACGCCGCGTGCCGGGTGTCGCTGGTCGACCTCCTGCGCGCGTGCGGCTTCGAGACGTGCGAGGCCGGGGAAGCCGGCGAGGCGCTCGCCGTGGCCCGGAAGATCCGGCCGGATTTCGGGTTCTTCGATTACCAATTGCCGGATGCCGACGGGGCCACCGCGGTCCGGCGCATCAGGGCGGAGCGGATCCGGTTTCCCTGGGTGTTGATGTCCGGCGCGGAGACCTTTGCGGAGAGTGAAGTGGCGGCCGCGGGAGCGGTGGCGTTCCTGCAAAAGCCGCTCGAAATCGTTGAGGTGCGTAGGATTCTGAGGGACTGGCTGGGCTCGGCGCCGTAGCACCAGGCGCGCTGTCCGGCGGCGACTTCGTGTCAGGCTTGAAAGGAGAGTCGGCGATGGCGAAAACACGCATCCGTCCGTTGGGCGATCGGATTCTGGTGAAGCGTGTCGAGGCGGAAGAGAAGACCAAGGGGGGCATCGTGCTTCCCGACAGCGCGAAGGAGAAGCCCAAGGAGGGCATCGTCGTCGCGGTGGGCGAGGGAAAACTGCTCGACAGCGGCGAGCGCGGCAAGCCGCAGGTCAAGACCAACGACCGCGTGCTGTTCACGGCCTACGCCGGCACCGAGGTTAAGACCGGCGGGGAAGAGTACCTGATCATGGGCGAGGACGACGTTCTCGCGGTGATCGAGTAGGTCCGCGTGGGCGCACGCAGGAGGAAATAAACAATGGCAGCGAAGAAAATCGTATTCGATCAGGAAGCGCGCGAAGCGATCAGGCGCGGCGTCGGGAAACTCGCCAAGGTCGTGCGGGTCACCCTGGGCCCCCGGGGTCGGAACGTCGTCGTGGAGAAGAGCTTCGGCGCGCCCACCGTGACCAAGGACGGCGTCACGGTGGCCAAGGAAGTGGAACTCGAGGACAAGAACGAGAACATGGGCGCCCAGATGGTCAAGGAGGTCGCCAGCAAGACGAGCGACCAGGCCGGCGACGGCACGACCACGGCGACGGTGCTCGCGCAAGCCATCTTCGAGGAAGGGCTTCGGAACGTCACGGCCGGCGCCAATCCGATCCTGGTCCAGCGGGGCATCCAGGCCGCCTGCAAGGCCGTCGTGGATGAGCTCAAGAAGATGGGCCGCCAGGTGAAGGGCAAGACCGAGATCGCCCAGGTCGGCGCCATCGCGGCGAATAACGACAAGGAGATCGGCGCCATCATCTCCGACGCCATGGATCGCGTCGGCAAGGACGGAGTCATCACCGTGGAGGAGGGCAAGAGCCTCGAGACCACGGTGGATTTCGTCGAGGGCATGGAATTCGACAAGGGCTACCTGAGCCCGCACTTCGTCACCAACGTCGACACGATGACCTGCGAGCTGGAAGAGCCCTACATCCTGATTCACGAGAAGAAATTCTCCACGATCCGGGATCTCGTGCCCCTGCTGGAGAAGATCGCGCAGTCCGGCAAGCCGATCCTCATCGTCGCCGAGGATATCGAGGGCGAGGTCCTGGCGACCCTGGTCATCAACAAGCTGCGCGGCACCTTCAGTTGCTGCGCCGTCAAGGCGCCCGGCTTCGGCGACCGGCGCAAGGCCATGCTGGAGGACATTGCGATCCTCACGGGCGGCAAGGCGATTTTCGAGGACCTCGGCATCGATGTGAAGAACATCACCATGGATTACCTGGGCTTCGCCAAGAAGGTGAAGATCACCAAGGAGTCCACCACGATCATCGAGGGCGGCGGCAAGACGGCGGCGATCCAGGGGCGCATCGGCCAGATTCGCAAGGAGATCGAGGAGACGACGTCGGACTACGACCGCGAGAAGCTCCAGGAGCGCCTGGCCAAGCTCGCGGGCGGCGTCGCCCAGGTCAACGTCGGCGCCGCGACCGAGGTCGAGATGAAGGAGAAGAAGGCCCGCGTCGAGGACGCCCTGCACGCGACCCGCGCCGCGGTCGAGGAAGGCATCGTGCCGGGCGGCGGCGTGGCGCTGCTGAGGAGCGCGAAAGTCATCGACGGGCTCAAGCTGGAGGGCGATGAGGCGATCGGCGCCGCCATCGTCAAGCGGGCTCTCGAGTACCCCGCCCGCCAGATCGCGGAGAACGCCGGCGTCGACGGCGCCGTGGTGTGCGAGAAGATCCGCGGCATGAAGCACGGCGAGGGATTCGACGCCCTCGCCGGCGAGTACTGCAACCTGCTGGACCGCGGCATTGTCGATCCCGTGAAGGTCGTCCGGGCCGCGCTGGAGAACGCGACCAGCGTCGCCGGCCTGCTCCTGACCACCGAGGCTCTCGTGAGCGAGATCCCGGAGGAGAAGGAAGAGCCCGCGCCGGGCGCCGGCGGCGGCATGGGAGGCATGTACTAGGCGAGAGCGCGGAGCCGGCGGCCGCCGCCGGCCCGCGGGTTCGTCGTCCGGAGACCGTTGCAAGCCCCGGCTCGCGCCGGGGCTTTTTTCTTGACTCCCCTTCTGGTATCCTTCCGACTGCGGGTGTGTATGAGCACGCAAAAGACGCCGTTCACGCGGATACTGCTGGCCCCCGATCCACGCAACCCGCGGTGCACGGCCGCGGCGTCGGACGTGCAGGGGCGGTTGCGCAAGGCCGGCTTCGCCACGGCGCCGGTGACCGCGGCGGGCGCGGTGGGCGAGGAGGATCTCCTCGTCGTTCTGGGCGGCGACGGCAGCCTCATGCGCACGCTGGCCGCCCTCGGCTATCCGCCCCTGGCGGTGTTCGGCGTCAACTTCGGCCAGGTCGGCTTCCTGATGAACGGGCCGGATGCGGTCACGGACATCGTCGCCATCCTGCGCGAGGGCCGCTGGCGGGAGACCAAGCTTCCCGTGCTGAGCGCGCGGGCGATCGACGCCCAGGGCGAGCGCGAATTCCTCGCCATCAACGACTTCGTGCTGGAGCGCCTCGGCAGCCAGACCGCGCGCCTGGACGTCTTCATCGAGGGCGTGCTGCTGAACCGGTACTCGGGCGACGGCCTGATCGTCGCCACCGGCACCGGCTCGACGGCCTACACCCTGGCGGCGGGCGGCCCGGCCGTGCATCCCGCCGTGGACGCGATGATCATCACCCCGGTCAACCCGCATCGTCCGGTCCAGTTCCACTCGCTGCAGTTTCCCCTGGTGCTGCCCTTGGGAGCGCGCTTGGAGATCCGGGTCGTCGACCGGAGCGCGCGCGCCATGCGCCTTGTGGCCGACGGCGCCCAGACCGCGGAGCCCGAGTCCGCCGTGATCTGCTGGTCGGGCCGCAAGGTCCGCCTGCTCAGGACTCCGGACTTCAGCTACGTGAGCGCCTTGGTCCAGAAGGTGATCGGGAGCTAGAGTGAAGGGGTGTGATGGGTTTACCGAGGGGCTCTGGGTCCTCGCTCGGGCGCTGGCGGGCGGCGCGGCCGCCGTGCGGCGCGCCGCCGCCGACGCGGCCGCGGCCCTCATGCGCCGCGTGGGAGCCGATCGCTGCGTCATGGCGCGCCTCGCGCCCGACGGGCATATCCGCGATGCCGAGGGGTGGACCATCGAGGGCGCGCGGGTACGCGCGGCGGCGTCGGCGGTGAGCCATTTCCTCGTGCGGCGGGTCGTCCAAACCCGCGCGCCGGTGCGCGTGGAGGATGCCCGGCGCGACCGGCGCTGGCGCAGCCAGTCTGCGGCGGAAAACCGCAGGACCGAGCGCGCCTTGCTCGGGCTGCCCGTGTTCCGCGGCGACGCCGTCGCCGCCGCCTTGTGTCTCTCGCACGATACCGTGCCGCTCAGGTGCGAAGAGGACGATCCCGGGCTGCTTCTGTGCGCGCAGTTGCTCGGCTTGGCGCTGGCGCCGGCGGCGCGCGCGGAGCAATACGCCCGGCGCTGCGCCGAAGCCGCCCCCGCCGCGGCCTCCGCGGGCACGCTCCGGGAAGCGTACTGCTGGCGGGGATTCGTGACGCGTTCGCCGGCGCTCCGCGATGTGTTGATCGAGGCCGCGCGCATCGCGCCGGTGGATCTGCCCGTGCTCATCGTCGGAGAGGACGGCACCGGCAAGGACCTGCTGGCGCGGGCGCTGCACGCGGAGTCCGGCCTGCGCGGGCCTTTCGTCGCGGCGAGTCTGGGCGCCCTTCCCGAGACGCTGGCGGAGGTCGAGCTCTTCGGCTGCGAGGCCGGCGCCTACACGGGCGCGACGACGGCGCGCCGCGGGCTCGTGGCGGAGGCCGAGGGGGGCACGCTGTTTCTCGACGACCTCCAGGACGCGCCGCGAGGCCTTCAGGCCGCGCTGCTGCGCGTGCTCGCCGAGGGCGTCGTGCGGCCGCTGGGCGGCGCCGCTCCCCGCGCGGTGGCTTTCAGGCTCGTCGCCGCCAGCACGCTGGGGTTCTCGACGCTCTGCGCCGAGCACATCGTGCGGGAGGATCTGCTGTATCGGATCAACGGCGCGGTGCTGGCGCTGCCGCCGCTGCGCGCGCGGCGCGAGGATGTGCCGCTGCTCTTCCGGCAATTCCTCGAGGAGGCCGGCGGGGGCGCGTGTCCCCGCCTCGCTCCGGAGGCCGAGGCCGCGCTGCTCCTGCATGCGTGGCCGGGCAACGTGCGGGAGCTTCGCAACGAGGCGCGGCGGATTCGGGCGCTCGGGCGCGACCCGGTGGCCGCCGAGGACTTCGCGTGGGTTCGGGAGTCGGGCCGCGCGCGGGCGCCGGCGAGCCGTTTGCGGGACGCGGTGCGGGAGGCCGAGCGCGCCCACGTGCTGCGCGCGCTCGACCTCGCCCTGGGCAACAAGTCCCGCGCAGCCGCGATGCTCGGCATCACGCGCCGCTCGCTGTACCGGCGCCTCGAACGCTACGCGGCGCGCCCCCCGGAGGAGCCGGCCGCGGAGTGAGCCGGCCGCGCGACGTTACTTGGCGGCCTTCGGGGCTTCGCGCGACTTGACGTTGTGGCAGAGGACGCACATCTCGACGCCTTCCATGGTGGGCGCGAAAACGACCTCATCGCCCGGCTTGTCCCCCTGCATGACCTTGGTGGTGCCGTTGTGGCAATGGCCGCAGAACTTGCCCTCGTTGATGTCATCCATGGTCATCTTGTTGCTGTTGAGGGACTTGTCCTCGGAAAAGATCTTGTCGTCGTGGCAGTCCTTGCACTTCTTGTAGCCGAAGCGGGCGTGCGACGTGTGGCTGAACGAGACCGGCGCGTACTCGCTGTCCTTGGCCGCGGGGAAGATCACGGTGGCCCGCAGCTTGGGCTTCTCGGGCTTCTCCGCCGCGGAAGAGGCGTCGAAGCGGTCGAACAGGTAGATCGCGCCGCACGCGATGGCGATGCCGATGGTGAAAAACAGCGTCTTGCGCATGAGCGTCCTCCATCTCTCCGAAAAAAGTCTACTCGCCGGCGACACTGCCCGCAATTCTACAGCACTCCGCGATTCTTGGCAGGCTCCCCGCAGAAATGCGCGAGGACCTCCCTGAGTTCCGAAAAAGCGTCGATCCGCGCCGGGGCGTCGGGCCAGGCGTTGCCGCGCGGCGCGATGACGCGCGTCACGCCGCAATGGGCCGCTTCCCGGACGCGCGCCTGGAAGTTGTGGATCGCGCGCAGCTCGCCGCGCAGGCCGACCTCCCCCATGAAGGCGACCTGGGGGGGGAGCGGGGTCTCGTAGAAGGAACTCGCCACGGCCATGACCGTGCCCAGGTCGGCGGCGGTTTCAGCGACGCGGAACCCGCCCGCCACGTTGACGAAAACGTCGCGCTGCCCCAGCCCCGCGCCGAGCTTTCCCAGCAGGGCCAGGTAGAGCGCCACGCGGTTGGGGTCCATGCCCGTGACCCGGCGGTTGGGTATCTGCCAGGGACTCGGCGTCACGAGGGCCTGCACCTCGACCAGGAAACAGCGGGTGCCCTCGCAGGTGACGACCGTGGCCGCGCCCGGGGCGGGCGGTCTGTCGCCGGGGCAGAAGAGGCGCTGGGAACGTTCCACCGGCGCGAGCCCCCGCGCGGCCATTTCGAAGACGCCCAGTTCGCCCGTCGGGCCGAACCGGTTCTTGACGGCGCGCAGCAGCCTGAAGTCGTACTGGTTGTCGCCCTCCAGCCGGAGGACGACGTCGACCAGGTGTTCGACCACTTTCGGCCCGGCCACCAGCCCGTCCTTGGTGACGTGGCTCACGACACAGAGGGCGTACGGGAGGCTCTTGGCTTGGGCGGCGAGGCGCGCCACGGATTCGCGCACCTGTCCCACCGTGCCCGGCGACCCGGCCAGATCCGCGGACCTGAGCGTCTGGGCGGAATCGACGATGGCGAGGGCGGGCCTGTGGCGCAGGCAGGCCCCGAGGATGGCGTCCACGTCCGGATCGCCGAGAACGCGCACGCGCTCCCCTCCGATGCCCAGGCGCGCGGCGCGCAGCTTGAGCTGCGCCGCCGACTCCTCGCCCGAGACGTACAGGATGTCGCCGGGGATCCTGTCGGCGATCTGCAGGAGCAGGGTCGATTTGCCGACCCCCGGATCGCCGGCGAGCAGAACGACGCTGTCGGGCACGAAACCGCCGCCCAGAACCCGGTCGAATTCCGAGATTCCCGTCCTCAGGCGCGCGCCGTCCGCGCAGGGCGCGATGGCGCTGAGCGCCGGCGCCTCAGGCGCCGGAGCCGCGTGGTCCGGCGCCGCCGGCGCCGCGCGCTCCTCGACCAGCGTGTGCCACGAGCCGCAGTTCGGGCAGCGGCCGAGCCACCTGGGGGCGCGCGCTCCGCAGTCCTGGCAGACGAAGTTCGGGCGGTCTTTGCTCATGGCGGCACCGCGGCTGCTTCCAGGCGGCGCACCGCGTCCTTGAACGCATCGCCGCGGGCTTGGAAGTTGACAAAGGCGTCGAAGCTCGGCGCGCCCGGCGCCAAGATCACCGTGTCGCCGGGTCGAGCCTCGGCGGCGGCGTCCGCGAAGGCGCGCGCCATGTCCTCCGCCAGGATGGTACGCACGGCCGGCGCCTCGCGTTTGAACGTCACTCTCAACTCCGGCGCCGCCGTGCCGAAGAAGACCGCGCAGCGGGTGGCGCGGCGCGCGGCCCGGGCCAAGACATCGAAAGGCAGATTTTTCTCGGGGGAGCCGCCCGCCAGGAGGATGGCGGGCCCGGCCACGGCGTCCAGGGTGCGGGCGGCCTCCCGGGGCGTCGTGGCGACGGAGCTGTTGATGAAAGCGACGCCGCCGACGGTGCCGGCGTGCTCGAAGCGGTGGGGGAGGCCCCGGAAGGTCCGGGCGGCTTGGAGGATTCCGGCGCGGGTCGCGCCCGCGAGCAGGGCCGCCGCGGCGGCGAAGGAGGCGTTCGCCAGGTTGATGGCGCCGGGCAGCGCGAGGTCGCGGCGCGCGAAGAGGGGCTCGGCGCCCCCGTCGCGGCGAAGCACCACCTCGCCGGCGCCGGAGAGCGAAGCGTCCGCGCCCGCCGGCGCGCTGCCCACCGCGAAGACGCGGCGCCCGCTCCGGCGCGCCCAGGGGAGGGCGAGGCCGTCGTCGCCGGCGGCGACGGCCCAGGCCTCGTCCTCGCGCGGCGCGAAGATCAGGCGCTTGCAGCGGGCGTACTCCCCGAAGGTGCCGTGCCAATTGAGGTGGTCGCAATGCACGTTGACGAGGGCGGCGATGCGCGGCGGGCGGTGGGGCAGCCCGCCCGCCTCCAGGCGGTGGAGCTGGAAGCTGGACAGCTCGAGCACGACCGCCTCGGCCGCGGCTAGGTCGGCGGGGCGCTCAAGGAGCGACGCGCCGACGTTCCCGCCCAGCAGCGCGCGCACGCCCGAGGCCGCGAGCATGGCGGCGCAGAGGGCGGAAGTGGTGGATTTGCCGCTGGAGCCCGTGATACCGATGACATCGCAGGGGCAGAGCGCGAGGGTCAGCCCGATTTCGGTGGCGATGCGCGCGCCGCGGGCGCGGGCCCGGGCGACGAAGGGATCTGCCGGTGGGACGGCCGGGTTGACGAAAAGCACGCGGCAGCCCTCGAAATCCTCCTCGGCGTGGCCGCCGAGGCGCAAGGCGACGCCGGGCAGGCCGGCGACGGCCTCCACAGACTGCGCCAGAGCTCCCGCGGGCGCCTTGTCGGTGACGGTAATGTCGGCGCCGAGGGCGGAGAGGAAGCGGATCAGGCCGATGGCGCCGCCGAAGCGCCCGAGGCCCATGACGGTGATGCGGCCGCGCGCCAGTTCATCCAGCAGCGCCCGTGCGCGCTCGTCGAACCGGCGCGGATCCAGGGCCGGTGGATCGGCGCCGCCGGGCAGCGCGGTCATTGCTCCTCCGCGTGCAAGGCGTGTTGGGCGGTCCCCAGGTTTCGGAAAAGTTCCTCCAGTTCGGCGTCCGCGCCCGGGTTCCGAGCCAGCGTGACGGTCTTTTCGTGGCGGTCGACGACCCGGCCGGGCCAGAGCTCGACGAAGAGGTCGCAGGGAAAACAGGCCCACCACGGCGCCGTCAGGTCGATGGTCTCGGAAACCGTGGCGTGGCGATCCAGCGCGAGAACGAGGGTCCGGTCGCCGTAGTGATCGAACGTGTACTCGGCGGGCGTCGTGCCGACGAGGCGGCCGTTGACGTACGCCTGGGCCCCGGGAGGATCCGAGCGGATCTCGAGCACCCGCGTGAGACAGCCCGCGAGCAACGCCGCGGCCAGCGGCGCGCACGCAAGACGCGCGGCGATCCGGAGCGGGAAGGACGCGGGCGACCTGACCTGGGCTCTCATCTTCACCTCTGTGCGCTCGTTCTCAGCGCCGGCGCGGCGCTGCGCTCCGTGATTATATGCGGCGGTGCAAAGGGGGGAAAGAGCCGTTTCGGCCGCGGTCTAGAGGGGCAGCTTCCGCGCGGTCGCGCGCCCCGCCAGCAGGGTTTCGGCGGCCTTCCGCGCGCATTCCTCGCCGGGGTGGAGGCGTCCCGCGCCGAGGCCGGGGCAGACGCCGGCCTCGGCCTCCCAGTGTTCCCTGGAGCGCAGGATCTCTGGCCAAAAAGGGTACGTGCGGCACTGGGTGGGGCGGACATCGTAAATACCGCAGGTCATGGCGGGCCGTTCCAGGAAGATGCAATCGCCGCCGGGCTGCTCCTTGAGGCTCACCTTGCCGTAGACGCGCCGGAGGCACCGGCGGGCGAAAAGATCCGCCGGCAGGCCGAGGCGGGCGGCGATGTCCGCGATCTCCTCCGCGGTCACCCACACGAATCCCGGCGCGCCCGTGCAGCACAGCCCGCAGCCGGCCTCGCAGGTGAAGCGCAGTCCGGAGGCGTACCATTCCTTGCGCGGCCTCCCGGCCGCCGGTCTTTCAGCGTCCATTCGGTTCGCCCCCCCGCGTCGCGCGTCCGGTCAAGCGAAGTTAGCGCATCGCGGCGGGCTTGGCAATCGAAGTTATCGGACCGGGCGGAGGCGCTGTGTTCTCCGGGGGGCGGGAGCCGATATAGCATCGGTGCCGGACGGGGTTGGTGCCGGCCCAAGGGGGAGCCTTATGTGGAAGCGCTGCAAGTCGACGCGGATTGCGGGCGCAGCCTTCGCGCTCGTTCTGGCGGCGGGGTGTGTGACCAGTGAGACGACGCGGGGCAGTTCCTTCGTGTTGGCGGGCCAGGAGGAGAAGGATCCCAAAAGCAGCACCACGACCAAGAGCCGCATCCGCGCCCTGGAGAAGAAGGTCCAGTCCATGCCCGAGCGCGTCGATCTGCAGATACAGCTCGCGCGGGCCTACCACGGCGACAAGCAGTTCGAGCCGGCCATCGCGACGCTCAAGTGCGCGGCGGAGAAGGAGCCCCGCAACAGCGAGATTCATTTCCTCCTGGGGGAATACTACGTCGAGTTGAACCGCATGCCCGAAGCCGAGTCCGCGTTCCGCGGCGCGGTCGCCAGTTCCCGCACCGGGTTCACCGGCCCGCCCCTCGCCCTGGGGTACACCCTGGCCATGCAGGAGAAGTACCCCGAAGCCATCGCCGAGTTCGAGAAGGTGATCGCCATCGATCCCGCCCAGCCGACGGCGCTGTACTATCTCGGGTGCTGCTACGACTCCCTGGGCGCCCGCGCCAAGGCCGTCGAGTATTTCACCCTCTGCGCCGATCTTAAGAGCCCGCACCAGGAGAAGGCCGCGCAGGAGCTCAGGCGTCTGCAGCTTCTGGAGCGCACGGGCGGCGCGGCGCACGCCGCCCGCTGAGCGCGCCGCCCGGCGCGCTTTACAGGGCCGGGCGTCCGTGTCAAGATACGCCTGAGCCGGCGGCCCCGCCCGCGGAGGTCGTGCGGGCGACGGGAGGAAGACGCATGCAGGTCCTGACGATCTCAAGCGTTGAGCGCAACCAGTTCATCGATATCACCAGGGAGGTGAAGGAAGCCGTGCGGGCCTGCGGCTTGTGCGACGGCGCGTGCCTCATCTACGTGCCGCACACGACCTGCGGCGTGACGATCAACGAGAACGCCGATCCGGATGTCCCGGCGGACATGCTCGCGCACCTGAGCGCCGTGGTCCCGCGGCGCGCCGATTTCCGGCATGGGGAGGGCAACTCCGACGCCCACATCAAGTCCAGCCTCGTGGGATGTTCGGCGCTGGTTCCTGTGCGCGGAGGGGCGCCGGTTCTCGGGACGTGGCAGGCGATCTTCCTGTGCGAGTTCGACGGGCCGCGCACGCGCCGCGTTCAGATCCAGTGCCTGGCGGCCTCCGAGGGGCGCGGCGCTTGATCGCCGTCATCCTCGCCCCCATCGTGCGCGGCATGGAGTCCGCGCCCGGCGATGATGCCGTCTTGGAGGCGGTGTGCGGACTTTCGGCTCCCTGGGGGATCGCCGCCGCGCTCGCCGCCGCCGCGGTCTGCGCGGCCTTCGGCTGGATGGTGGTTACGCTGCTGCGCGTTCTCGTGCCGCGCCGGCCGCCGTCGGAGTCGACGAACACCGCCCGCGAGAGCATGGCCGCGGTCTTCCTCTTCCTTGTGGCCGGTGAGGTCCTCGGCGTCTTCCTGCGCTTTTTCGGATGGGGGGACATCCTTCTGCGTCTGGCCGGCGCAATTGCGATCAACATCGGCTGCCTGGCGGCCCTGGCGGCGTCTCAGCGCCGCCGCGCCCCCGGAACTCCGTTCCCCTGGTGGGATCTGCGGCCGCGGGCAGGCCTCGGCCGCGCGCTCGCCGCGATGCCGCTGGTGTTGGCCGCTTTCTTCCCCATCCACTTCGTGACGGCGCTCGCCTGGCGATGCGTTCTGCATGCAGCCGGGCGGCCGCTCGAATTGCAGGAGGTGTTGCTCGCCCCGCTGGACCGGGGGCCGTTGGTCATCGGCGGGTTTGCGCTGCTCGCCGTGGGGGTGGTCCCGATTCTGGAGGAGGCGATCTTCCGGGGGGCGCTGTACCGGTCCCTGCGGGAAGGCGCGGGGCGGACGGGAGCCGCGTTCGTGTCATCCTTCGTGTTCGCCCTGCTGCACTTCAACGAAGCCTCGCTGGCCCCGATCTTCGTCCTCGCCCTTCTCCTTGTGATCGTCTACGAGTGGAGCGGCTCGGTGTGGCCGTGCGTCGTCCTGCACGCCTGCTACAACGGCGTCAACTTCACGCTCGCGTGAGGGGGAGGGACGGGGAAAAAAAGAGGCCGCCGGAGAAAAAACGCAACGCCGCAAACATTCACGCGGACCTCTTTACACGAAGTCCTCAACTTCTCTCCGGCGACCGTACGCTAGGTGTAGGTGTTGTGTGTTCGTCGTCACGAGTGCGAACGCACCGGTTGTGGTTCCGTGCTCCTTTCCGGCAGCGCCGCGACGCCGCCGCGCGCGGCCGGGTCTTCGCCCGGCAGCGAGACCCGCTGGGTCGTCTCCACGTAACGGCAGTACCTGGCCGCGATCTGGGAGGACGCGCAGAAAACCGTGGCGCTGAAGATCGCCACGAAAACCCAGAAACAACGCCGCGACGAAAGCAAGCCATCGACGTGATCAGGCGTCCGCATTGCAGGTCGATCCTTTTGCGAGCCTTGCCCTTGCCGCGGGCGGGGATCCGCTCGCTCCCCTCCGCACAAGTAGTTTACGAGACATAAACTACGATCGCGTCTGAAAAAATCAAGGGTCCCTCGGGTTTCTTGGAAAGTCTTGCGCGAAATTCTTGGGGGTCCCAATCTGACGCGGCTCACGAAGAGCAACACCACTACATATCGACCGGCGGGCGCGAGCGTCGAATACTCGCGCCGGGACGGAAGGAATCGGTACGGCATTTGCTACAGTGCGGCCGGCCCGGCGTTCTTCTTACCCGCGGCGGGCCGGGAAACAGACCCATGCCCTCAGGCCGTGCTCCGGGCGGTTCGCGAGGGCGAGGCGGGCCTCGTTGCGCCGCGCGAGCCCGAGCGCGATCGTCAGGCCCAGGCCCC
>MWEK01000006.1 GCA_002070955.1 Planctomycetes bacterium ADurb.Bin069 | reverse complement strand
CCTTCGCCCGACGCCGCCCTCGAGGCCGTCGTCGCCAAGAAGTTCGCCGAGTTCGAGGAAAAAATCGCCCCGGCGCTGGCCAAGGCCGCCGAACCGCCTCCTTCGCCCGACGCCGCCCTCGAGGCCGTCGTCGCCAAGAAGTTCGCCGAGTTCGAGGAAAAAATCGCCCCGGCGCTGGCCAAGGCCGCCGAACCGCCCCCTCCGCCCGACGCCGCCCTCGAGGCCGTCGTCGCCAAGAAGCTCGCCGAGCTCGAACTGAAGGTCCTGCCCGCCCTCGCGAAACTCGTCGAGCCCGCGCCGCCGCTCGAAACCGTTATCGCGCCCCTGATCGACAAAAAACTCGAGGCGTTCTTCGCGCAGAAAATCGCGCCGCTTCTCGCCAAGCTCCCCGGGGAGGTCGCCGCGGAGGTCTACGCGAAGATGACGGCCCCGAAAAGGAAGCTATAACGGCCGCGCGGAAGGATCGGGCGACGCCTCCCCCTGCTTGATGCGCAGGGCGGGCTCGCGCCTCAAGCTTTGCATGAACTGCTCGAAAACCTTCGGCAACGCCTCATCGCCCTTGGCGACCAGCGGCAAGGTTTCACGAATCACGATCGGCTTCATTTGCAACACTATCTTGTTGGTCTTGGCGTGCCGGATGACGCAGTTGACCTTCCCTTCCCATTCGTTGCTGACGGGCACGCTGCCGTAGAATTCGTGCGTCTTGATCTTCACGGCCTCGAGGCCGACCCTAACGACGTAGTCGGCGCTCGCATCTCCGCCCAGGCCGAAGGGCCCCTCGGCCAACAGGCTCTGAAGACGGGATTTGCGCACCGCGTCATCGGCGATGTCGCCCTCGACCTTCTTCTTGACTTCCACGCGAAACAAAGCACCGTCGGGAGGCGGCCAAGGCGCGGCCGCCTCCTTCGACCGCGCGAGTTCGTCCGCCGGGGGCGTCGCTTCGGCGTCGGCCGCGTCCTTCTGAGGCGGCGCCTCCTTGGCTTCGCTCTTGGCGGCCTCGCCGGCCGCCGCCGGGAGCTTCAGGTACGCCTCGGCCTTCCGGAGAAGTCGAGGGACTTCCTTCGGCCGGCCGACCTCGAGGCACAGGAGCGCCAGGCGCAGGCAGCCCGCGGCATCCTTGATTTCCTTGTCCCGGACCTCGATCTCCGCCGCGATCTTGTCGGCCTCCACCCGCTTGACCACCTGCCGCGCGTCGATCCGCAGCGGCGCGCCCTTGTTCACCACGAAGATGTCGCCCCCTTCCTCCCGCACGATCTCGCAGAAAAGATCGCTCCCCGTGGCGAGCACGAGGAGAACCCCGGGCGCCTCGGGCGCGGCGGAAAGCGACGTCCACGCAAGAAACCAGGCTTGCAGGCATGCGCTCATCGGTCCATCTCTCCTTCGCAACGTCCGCCGGCCATCCCCTGACAAAGGCCGTTGCACTCTACCATACACCGTTAACGCCTGAAAATCTCGTGAAAATCGGCGGAACTACGGACACCCGCCGCCTGCGCGCGCGGCGCCCTTGCGGCGCGGGAGGCGCGGCGGCGGGAGCGCCGGCGCGGTATACTGGCTGCCGCGGCGACAACCGCGGAGAGCTCGCATGACCGAATCCGGCGCGCGCACCCCGGAACCTGAATACATGGACGACCGCGCCGAGGCCGAAGCCTACGCCGCCGCGGATTTCTCCGGCGTCAACGCCGCCTTCGCCGAGCGGCTCGCCGAGCTGGCGGCCGCCATCGACAACGCCGAGGCGCTCGACCTGGGCACCGGCCCGGCCGACATTCCGATCCGTGTCGCGCGCCTGAAACCCGGCTGGCGCATCACCGCCGTCGACGCCGCCGCCGCCATGCTCGCCATCGCCCGCCGGAACGTCGACGCCGCCGGCCTGAGGGGCCGCATCGCCTTGGTCCGATGCGACGCAAAACGCATGGAACTTCCCTCGGCGGCGTTCGACGTGGTCTTCTCCAACAGCATTCTCCACCACATCACCGGCGCGCGCGACCTCTGGACCGAAGTGGCCCGCGTGGCGAAACCCGGCGCCCTCATCTTCTTCCGCGACCTCGCGCGGCCGGCGAGCCCCGCCGCGGCGCGGGCCATCGTCGAGACCTACGCCGGCGGAGAGAGCGCGATTCTCCAGGCGGAGTACTATCGCTCGCTGCTCTCGTCGTACACCGTCGCGGAGGTGCGCGCCCAACTGACGGGAGCGGGGCTGCGCGGCCTCACGGTCGCCATGGCGACCGACCGGCATTTCGATGTGTTCGGCCGAGCGGCACCGTGAACGAGTCCGCCCCCGCCCGGCGCCTCCGCTCGGGACGGGCGCGCCTTCGGGCTATGGCCCCCCGCGGCCGCCGGGTCCCCGCTGCCGGCCCTGCTCCGGCCCTCCCATCATCCCCCGCATGAAGTCGAACCCCCGGCCGGGACCGCCTTCATCCTCGCCGGCCTTGACGGCCATGCCGGTGCTCAGAAAGCTCTGGGAAGACTCCGACAGCTCGTTGAAGGCGGCCACCTGCGTCGCGGTGAGAATACCCTGAACTTCGGTGACGTAGTCGTTCTGCGCCGTCGTCATGACCTCCCTGATCTTCTCGAAGTTCTCGCGCCCGAAGCCGCCGCGGCCGCCGGGCCCTACGCCGGGTCCTTCGCCCGGTCTCCCGGCGAGCTGGGGGCCGCCGGGCTGCCGGTCCTTTTCCTGGTCCTTGCCGTCGGCTCCCCTCGGCGCAAACTGCGCGAAGAGCGCCCTGCGCTCCTCGTCGATCTTGTCGCGGTACTTCTTCGTGATCTCGGCATATTTGTCGCGTTGGGTGTCATCGAGTCCGAGGGCCTTGGCCATGGAGTTCACCTTGAGGTTCAGGCGCTCGTACGGCCCCTGGCTCAGCTCCTCTACCTCCTTGCGGCGCTCTTCGCGGCGCTGATCGGCTTCCTCGCGCTGCTTCTGGCGCTCCTCCTCGCGAATCTTCCGCTCCTCGGCGATGAGGGCGAAAACCTCGCCGCGCAACGCATCGGAAACCTCGAAGCTCTCGCCTTCCTCCGCGGAAACGCGGGGTGCGCCCTCCGGCGCCGCCGGTCTTATCGAAAGGGCGTTGGCGAGCTCGGTCTGCCTCGCCGTCAACCGCGCGATATCGGTCTTGAGCGCTTGAACGGCTTCGCGCGTGGTCTTGAGCTCAGCCTGAAGCCGGGTCACGGCCTCGGGCTCGCCGGCCCCATCCTTGCCGAGCAACATGATGCCGCCCACGGCGGCGCCCCCCACCACGACGGCGAGCAGCACGGCGATTACGATTTTCTCCATGAAGACCTCCTGTCGGCTCCGGTCGGGCCTCTGTTTCAGTGTCGTGTGCCTCGGTACGCGAGGATGTTACCCCGCCGCCACCGGAAAGTGGCGGCCGAGCGCGCCTCCCCTCTCTTCTTCAACGCAAAGTCACGTGCGCATTCCACCGGGCGTAGCCCGAAGCCGTGACCCGGGCGTCGTCGGGCGCGCGCAGTCTGAGCATGAAGCCGCCGCGCGAGACCCCCGCCACGCGGGCCCTATAGGTCTCCCCGGGCGTCAGCGCCGTGCGGATTTCGACATAGTAATCCCGCCCCGGCAAGCCCTCGACCGTCATGGCCCAGACATCGCCGTCCAGGACGGCCTGAATGAGGCGTAGATTGCGGCTCTTGCCTCCGGGAGGCACGTCCTCGTCGACCGGCACGCACTCGATCCCGCCCGAGAAGGCGATGCGCGCCCGTTTCGCGCCGCCCGGATGCTCGAAGGCGATGCGCACGACGGTGCCGGTCCCATCGGCCTCGACACGCCGGTCGCAGGCCTCGCCGTCCACCACGGCCTCGCGCACGACCGCGCCCGCGGGAAGGCGCGGCGCGAGTTCCAGGTCGATGGGCGCGTCGCCGCCGCGCAGCACCTCGATGTCGCAGACGCCATCTTTTCGCACGAAGGTCGCATCGAAGCGCTCGTCTCCGAAGGGAATCCGCACAACTCGCAGGCGGCTCCACGCCGGGGGCAGCCGCGGGGCGAGCTTCAACCGGCGGGCGGGCACATCGACCTCCAGGCCTAACAGGCCGTCGAAGAACCCGTTGACCACCGCCAGCTCCGAGAAAAGCTGGTGCGGAACGCCTTCTTCCAGGCGCTTCCAAAACCGGCCGTGGAGCACCTCGGGCATGGGCCCGAGACCGTCGAGCGTGCGGGCGCGCACCATGAACTTGAAGTTGCGGAAGGCCTCGGTCGCGCGCCCGAGCTTGTAATCGGCAATGAGAAGGCCGGCGTTCCAGACGGGCCACACGGAGCCCGTCTGATACGCCGCCGGGTCCGCCGCCGGATCACCGAGCGCCAGGCTGCGCACACCCCAATCGGCGCGGCAGTCGGCGCTCGCCAGCGTCCGCACGCATTCGCGCGCCCGGTCGGACCTGAAGCTCCCCAGCCAGATGCCGATGGCGTGGTGCGGAACGCGCGCGGGAAGCGGGCGCCCGGAGCGGTCCAGCCCCCACAGGTAGGTGGCGGCGGACTCGTTCCAGAGCTTCGCCTCGATGGAGGCGCGGGCGCCGGCCTCCATGTCCCGGCAGCGCGCCGCGAGGGCGGGCTCCTCCATCCGCTCGGCGAGGTACGCGACCGCGCGCAGCGCCTGCACCCACATGGCCTCGAGCTGGGTGTCCTTCCACACCGCGAAGGAGCTTTCGGCCGAGCCCCAATCGTGGGGCTCGATCCCGAGCAGCCCATCCTCCGGATCCACCACCGAGCAGCACCACTGGAAGGTCTTGAGAATCTTCGGCCAGTGGTCGCGGATGAAAGCGAGGTCGCCCGTCGACTTCAGGTAATGGCCGTAGGCCGCCAGGAAGTACACCGGACCGTCGGTGTGAATATAGGCGTAGCGATACGCCGTGAAGTAATCGGGCTGGAAGGCGAGGCTCTGGGCCACCTCGTGGACCGTCTTGCCGTCCTCGCGCTGGTAGCGCTGCAGAAACGTGAAGGCCTCCCGGACCAGGTCGCCGCGCCCCAGCCTGAGGAGCGCCCACGAGCTCAGGGTCGGCTCATCGAAAAACCAGCAGTAGCGCGGGCGCGTGCCATCGCCCGACGGGCCGTAGCCCGAGACGAGGCCGGGACCGAGAAACGGATTCCGGACTCTGAGCTGGGCCAGGGACACGACGCTCCAGGCAAGAGCCGCGTTCACTTCCTCGTCCGGCGAGAAGACGGCGGGCGCCTCGGCGAGCAGGGCGCCGTAGTACGCCGCCGCGACGGCGAAGTGCGCTTCCATCCGGGCGCGCAGTTCGTCGACGGCCCCCTCGAGCTCGGGCCGGAGCGGGTGCTTGAGGCCCCAGAGAATCGGCACAAACCAACGCAGCGCGTCGACGGGGGTGACGCGCAGCCTCAGTTCCTCCAGGCCGCCGGGCAGCGCCTCGCGGCCCACCGCGAAGGGCGAACCCGCGCGCAGCACGGCCCCGCCCTCGGGATCGACGGCGGCGATTTCGCCCCGCGCTTCGTCGTAGTCGGTGACGAGCCGCGCGGGGGGCGCCATCTGCATGGGGGCCAGCGACGGTCGAAACCGCGCCGCGATCAGGAGCTCGGCGCTCGTCTCGATATCGAGGAGCACGGCGAGGGCGGCCAGCCTGAGCGGCGCAAAGAGAGTGACGGTCGCCGCGAACCGGTCATCGGCGAGCCTGAGCTGCGCCATGTGCGGCGCCGCGGTTTGAACCCGCGCCAAATCGCGCGCGGGCCGGAAGGTCTTGCCCCCATCGGTCGAGAAGGCCAATTCGAAGCGATCGAAGAGCTTCCAGGGGTAGACCCAGGCCTCGAGGGTGCCTCCGGCGGCGCCCCAGATCCCGGCCTGCTCGCCGAGGGCCTCGATGTGGCGCCACGGCGCCGCCTCGCGGGTGAGGACCAGCGGCCCCGGTTCCAGCGCGAACCTCGCAATGCCCGTTCTTTCGCTTTCGGTCCGGCTCTCCGCCGCGCCGCCGGCCCCGCGGACAAGACACGCCGCGCAGACGCACAAGACAAGTTTTCGCATAGGGCCTCAATCCATGGACCGGACTGCGACACGCAAGGCGCCGACCCCTTCGCCGCCCTGATCGCCCGCCGCTTCTCGGCGGCGGCACCGCGCGGCGGCGCCGCGCGAGGCGGGCGCCTCTTCACTCCACCCGCAACACCGCGATCGAATCCCCGGGCAGCGCGATCACGGCGCCTCCGCCCGTGAGCTCTCGGGGATCCAATTTCACCTCGGCCTGCGCCTCTTCCGCCGCGCCCGGCGCGGGCAGCAGCGCGGCCGACTTCACGGCCGGAAGGGGATACGGCAACGCCTCCGGGCGCAGGGTGCAGCGCGCCTCGCGGGCCTTCCCGTCGAGGTTCGCGAGCAACGCATAGGTCGTTCCGGGGCGGCTGTACAGCGCCGCGGCGCAGCGCGCGTCCTCGAGGCGCAGGGCCGTCTGCCGCCAATCGGCGAAACGATAGGCCTCGAAGGCCCCCAGCGGCGCAAGCGCCGGAACGAGCTCGAATGTCTCCGGGCCGGCCGGCCACGGCGCGACGCCGCCCAGCAAGGCCTCGATGGCGAAGAGCCGGTGGAGCCGGCGCGGCGCCGCCGCATCGATGAGGCCGTAGCTGATGACGCCGCGCGAGCGCGCCCCCGCCAGATTCCACTCCAACGGCAACTCGGCCAGGGGCGGGGCCTCATTGGTCCACTTCTTGTAGCCCCATTCCGTCGCGACGACATGGTCGGCGAAGTTCTCCAGGACGAACATCGGCGTCGTCGTATTGTGGATGATGACCAAGCCCTCCGGTCCCACGCGGCGGCGCGTCCACTCCATGAGCGCGATCAGCTCGTCGATGTCCCAGTGGTCCCACACGCCCTCCTCGCGGAGGTGCGCCGCGTTGCAGCACAGAAGGGCCGTGTTCCAGTCGTAGTACACGCCGTCGAGCTTGTGGTTCGAAAGCACCCGGTCGATACTGAGCTTCAGGAAATCGGACCACCCCGACTTCAGGCACATCTGGGCGCCGAACTCGCTCGTCCCGCGGAAGAAGTTGTGCCGGAGGTTGCCGCGCGCGTCCATGCGCCCCCATTCTCGGCCGTGCTCCTTGAACTCCGGCGTGCTCGGGTGCAGCTCCTTGTTGGAGAAGTAGGTTGCCGTGCGAATGCCCGCCCGCCGGCATTCCGCGAGCACTCCGTCGTACCGTTCCATGTCGGCGGGCGGATAGGGGGGATAGGAGCCGTCGCGCCAGAAAAGCCCGTCGTCGTAGTAGTCGCCGTCGTTGTGGCAATGCACGGTGCTGATGCCGCGCGCGGCCCATGCCGCGATGGCCTCCGCCGCGACCCAAGCGCCCCGGTTCCGGTTGAAGGAGGCGTGCAGCCACGGCGCCCGGGCGCGGCCCTCCAGGAGCGGCATGCCGATAAAGCTGTCGAACACGCGGCTGCCCGCGCAGACAATGGGCGCCTCGGCGGACTCTAAGGGCCGCAGCGACAGCGCGAGGCCCGGCGCTTCCAACGGCGCCTCCAGCAGGCAAAGCCCCTGCCCGCGCCGGCCCGCCAGGCGGTACTCCCACTGGGAAAGATCCGAGGCCGCGAACCACTCGAGCCCCTCGACCCCCGCGTCGACGAACATCATGTAGCGGGGCACGTACGGCGTCTTGAGGGGCGCATCGCCCGGGCGCATCCGGGCCCAGCGGCAGCTTCCGAAGGCGAAGGCGCCCGCGCCTTCCTTCTCGCTCACGCCCTCGCGATAGCCGTAGTCGCTCAGGCTCGGCGCGAGCACCGTGTCGACGGGGCACAGGGCGCGCACGCGGGCGCCCGCGGCGGGAAAGATGAACTCCTTTCGGATCTTGATGTAGCCCCAACGGTGCTCGTACACGGCGGCGATCCGCGCGGCGCAGGGGCGCCCCTCCGCGTCAAGGAGCCCGCCTTCCGCGGCGACGACCACGGCCGAATCGGCGCCCGCGCCCGTCCTCCTGACGGAGACGCGCGCGGCCGCGTCGCGGCAGTCCGTGTAGCGCGTGCCGTCCCCATCCTCGATCCACGCGCTGATGGGCGCAAGGAGCAGGTTCGGCGCCCGGCCGTTCGGATACCGGATGGCGGCGATCGCGCCGCCCGCCCGGAGATCGTGCACCACCGTGTAATACGGCGTCGAGACGGCGAGCCGCCCCGCCGCGTCGTCGCGCGCGACGACATGCTCGCGGGGCCAGGCGCTCGGCGTCGCGGCCGCGAAGATCGGGGAAGAGGCCCAAGCCACGAGAGAACCCGCGAGGATTACGGTGCGCATGGCGTCATTGTAACTCGGTCTTCGGAGCGGCGGCAACGCGCCTCTTGGGCGCCGGCCGCTTCGGCGGGTGAATTCCGGCGTCTGGCTCCGGCCAACCGGAGGGGGTACGATGCCCGCGTCCGGAGGGAGGATGCCATGCGCGCCGCGATGCCCTTCGCCCTGCTTCTGTCCGGCCTCGGCGTGGGCGCCGAATCAATCCTGGAGAACGACAGGCTCGCCGTCCGCATCGACCCCGACGCGGGCAGGTTCTCTGTCGCCGACAAGCTTGCCGGCTATACCTACACGCAAGCAATCCCGGCGCGGCCCCAAGGCGCGCCGCGCTTCCGCGGCCTCCAGGGCGCGGAACACCGCATCGCCTTCGAGGTCGACTTGGGGGCAAGGGGCGCGGGGCTCGACACCGTGAAAGTCACGCTGGAGTTGCGCGGCGCCGATCTCGCCATCGAGATCGATGCCGCCCGCCGCGACAGCCCCATGGCCGGGTTCGCCTTCCCGGAGGCGCTCGTCCTGGACACGCCCGCCGCGGTTCTAGCCGTGTCCGATTACTGCAACGGCCACCTCTACCCCCTGGACTGCGCCCCCTTTCCGAAAACGTGGTTCGACGCCGACCGCCTCGACATGCCCTGGGTCGGCCTGTGCGACCTCGCGCGGGGATTCGGCTACGCCTTAATCCTGGAAACGAGCGACGACGCGGCGGTGCAGATGACCGCTTGCCGCCGCGCCGGCCGCGAACTGGCCGCGCCCCGCGTCTTCTGGCGGCCGTCCATGGACGCTTTCGGCGCGCCGCGGAAGCTCATCTACCGCTTCGTCCACCGGGGCTCCCACGTGGCGCTCGCCAAGGCCTACCGCGAATACGCCGCCGGGCAGGGCCTGCTGGTCACGCTCGCCCGGAAAACCGCGGCGAACCCCAACGTCGCGCGCCTTTTCGGCGCGCCGGACGTATGGGGCGGCGCCGGCCTGGCCTTCGCGCGCGAGGCCAAGGCCGCCGGCGTCGAAAAGATGCTGATCAACGGCCGCGCGTCCGCCGAAGACATCCGCGCCATCAACGCCCTCGGGTATCTAACCGGCGAGTACGACAACTACACCGATATCCTGCCCCTGGAGAGCGGCAGGGGCATCGATGCCCGACACGACGAGCTTCCCGGCGCGGCGGTCCTCAAGGCCGACGGCGAGCGCATGACCGCGTGGCTCACCTGGGACAAGCAGACGCAGTACATGAAGCGCTGCCCCGCTCTCTGGGAACGCGCCGCGCGCGCCGTCATCCCCAAGGCGCTCTCGGAGATTCCGTTCCTCGCCCGGTTTATCGATGTCACCACCGCCGAGGCGCTCTACGAATGCCGCGACCCGGAGCATCCCCTGACGCGCGCGGACAAACGCCGCCGCGGCGAGACGCTTCTGGCTTACGTCCGCTCCCTCGGCCTGGTCGCCGGCGGCGAGCACGGTGTCTGGTGGGGCGTCCCCCACCTCGATTACATCGAGGGCATGATGAGCGGCGGCTGGTACTCCTGGCCCGCGGGGCACCTCATTCACCCGAAGAGCAAGACCGACTCCTTCACAAGCCCCTGGGGCGAAAGGCACGCGGAATGGAGCGCCTACGAACGCTGGGGCATCGGCCACGCCTGGCGCGCGCCGCTCTGGGAACTCGTCTTCCACGACTGTATCGTCTCGACCTGGTACTGGGGCGACGCGAGCGACTGGCTCCGGGAGGCCGCCCCCGAGATCGCGGACAAGAAGGATGCCTTCAACATCCTCTACGGCACGATCCCGCTTCTTTGGGCGGACCGCGAGGGGTCGTGGCACGCCGATCGCGCGAGGTTCCTGCGCGCGTACCGGGTGACGTGCCCCCTGCATGAGGCCATCGCCGGCGCCGAGATGCTGGCGCACGAGTTCCTGGACGCGAAGCACGACGTCCAGCGAACGATCTTCTCCGACGGCACCGAAGTCATCGTCAACTTCGGCGCCGAGCCCTACCCGCTCCGGCGATCGGGGCAAACCCTCGTCCTTCCCACCAACGGCTTCGCCGTCGAGGGCCCCCGGATCCGGCAGCACCGCGTGCTGGAGAACGGCCGCGCGGTCACGGCCATCGCGGGCGAGGGCTTCTGGTATTTCGAAGGAGACGGCGTCGAGTATTGCGCCCGCGCCGAGGGGGCCGAGAAGCTCCGCGTCAACACGCAGCCCTGCGCCGCCCCCCTCCGCCTGGAGCTCCACCGTTTCGCGCCGGCCTGGGATCCGGCCGTCGTCCGGGCCTACAGCCTCGACGCGGCGGGCGAGCGCGCCGCGGCGGCGCCCTGCCGCCGCGACGGGGAAGCTCTCCTCCTCGGGCCCTTCGCGACGGCCGCGAGGCTCGAGCTCCTTTGCGGCAAGGCGGCGGCGCTGCCCGACCTCGTTGTCGAGCGCGTCGTCGTCGACCCGCCCGCGGCGGCCCAAGGCGCCCCGGTCACGGCGACGGCGTTCCTCCGCAATATCGGCGCGGCGCCGGCCGACGGGATCGCCCTCGAGTTCTTCGCCGACGCGATGGCGCCGGAGCGGCTGCTGGCGTCCCACACCCTCGCCCTCGCGTCCGGAGAGGAGCGCGCGGTTTCCCAACGCATCGACAGCGGGCCGCTGGACGGCGAGCGGCGCATCGCCGCCGCGGTGAATCGAACCGGCGCCGTGCGCGAGCTTTGCACCCAAAACAACGCGGCGGAGGCCGCCCTCGCCGTCGCACCCGATGCGCGGCGCTGGCGCTTCGTGCTCGAGCGCGCCCTCGCGGCGGAAGCGATCCCGTGGCGCGGGCTTCCCGTCGCCGTTCCCTGCCCGGAGGAGATCGACCCCGCGTCGGCGCGGGCCGACGGCCTGCCCGCTCAGGCGATCGCGGGCGCCGTGCTGGTCCTCCTGGGAGGGCCCGGCCCGGCGCCGGCGCGCATCGTCCTTCGCTGCAACCCCTCCGAGAGCCCCGCGAGGCTGTTCCCGCCGCCGGCGACGATGTGGCGGAGCGCGACGAGCACCATCGCCGCCGAGACTTACGGGGCGCGCTTCGAAAACGGCGTGCTGGTGGACCTCGCCGCCCTGGAAGGCGGAGCCGCCGCCGCGCCCTTCATCTCGAAGCTCATCGTTTCGTCCCGCGAAACCGGTTGGACCGAGGAACCCGGGGGAGTGGAGGAGTTCCGAGTGCTCGAGGCCGGACCCGTGCGGACGGTGATCATGGTCAAGAAACGACTCGAGGCCGGCATCGCCTACGAGAAGCGCTACGAATTTTACCCCCGGTTCTTCGAGGTCGAAATCGCCCTCCCGAAGGGTTTCCGGTGCGCGCCGAGCCGGGCGTACTACCTGCGGGCCGGGGAATTCGCGACGGATGCCGGCGCCCGCGCCACGGTGGACGGCGCCGGCGATGGCGAGGGCGTGAACGGCGCCGTCGCCCGTTGGTACGCCGTCCGGGCCCCTTCGTGGGCCCACAGTTGCACGCTGCTCGGGGACGCGGGGAGCCTTACCTACTGGGATGCGCGCGACTGGGGCGGCATCGGCTTCAACAGCCGCGCCGAGGGGAAGATGCGCCTGCGCTACGCCATCCATCCGGGGGGCGCGGACGCGCAATTCGCGCGAGACGACGCCCGCGAGGTGGAGGCCGCGCTGAGGTGAGGACGCGCGCCGCTTCCGCGGCGCGAGGCGGCCGGAGCGCGGAGGCCGGCGCCCGGACCAGCTATCCCCGCTCCGCGAAGTAAAGCCCCGTGAAGATCTTCAGGTCGACCATGCGCCCGGCGCGCTCCTTGGCCGCCAGGAAGGCGGGAAGCTCGGGGATGGGGACTTCGTGCACCTCGATGGATTCCTTGGCGTCGCCGCCGCCGGGCGCCACCTTGCGGAGCTTGCGCGCGACGAAGACGTTGAGGTACTCGTCCGAAAGTCCGGGCGAGATCGGACCCGCGCCGATCCGGACCAGCTCGCCGGCCTCGTAGCCGGTCTCCTCCAGAAGCTCGCGCCGCGCGCCCGCGTACAACCCTTCATCCTCCTTGCCGGCCTCGTCGCCCACCAGGCCAGCGGGCAGCTCGATGACCCGCGCCGCGACGGGCGGGCGGTACTGCTCCACGAGAACGAGCTTCCCGTCGTCCGTCACCGGCGCGATCATGACGATGCCGCCGATGCCCGGGCGGTCGATGTATTCCCAGCCCTTCCGCTCGACGAAACGCAGGTGTCTTCCCAGCGCGATCACGCGGGGCTCGCCGCTTTCCATCCGCCGCCCCCTTCCTTCAGCCGCCCTACGACCGGTCCCAGCGGTGCGCCGCGTGGCACGCGCCCTCCGACGACACCATGCAGGCGCCGATGGGCCGATCGGGCGCGCAGGCTTCTCCGAAGAGCGGGCAGTCCTTGGGTTCGATGATGCCCTTGAGAACATCGGCGCAGCGGCAGCCCGCGGGTTCGCGCGGCGCCTCCGCCGCCACGGGCAGCACCGCGTCGGCATCGTGCGCCGCATACTCCCGGCGCAGCGCAAGGCCGCTTCCGGGAAGCACCCCCAGGCCCCGCCACCAAGCGTCGGCCGGCTCGAACACCGACGCGACCAGCCGCCGCGCTTTCGGGTTGCCCTCGGGGCGCACCGACCGGCGGTACAGGTTTTCGAGACGGCTTTCGCCGCGGTTGCGCTGCTTGATGAGGGCCAGCACCGCCGCCAGGACATCGGTGGGCTCGAACCCCGCGATCGCCGCCGGAATCCCGAACTCCTCCACAAGGGGCGCGAAGGGCGCCAAGCCCGCCACGGTGCAGACGTGCCCCGGACAGATGTAGCCCTCCACCGCCACGGCAGGGTCCGCGGCCAGGGCGCGCATCGCGGCGGGCATCGTCTTGTGCGCCGAGGCCACCAGAAAATTCCCGATACCCTCGGCGCGCGCCCGCGCCAGCGCCGCCGCCGTCGTCGGCGCGGTCGTCTCGAAGCCGATGCCGAGAAACACCACCCTGCGGTCGGGCCGCTCGCGCGCCATGGCGAGGGCCTCCAGCACGGACAGAACGACGCGCACGTCGGCGCCGCGGGCCTTCGCCGCCTCCAGCGTCCCCGCCGATCCGGGCACACGCAGCATGTCGCCGAAGGTGGCGATCGTGACCTCCGGGCGCAGGGCGCGCGCCATGGCCGCATCGATGTAGGCCGTCGACGTCACGCACACCGGACAGCCGGGGCCGGACACCAGCTTGATCGCGGCGGGCAGAAGGCGCTTCAAGCCGCCGCGCGCGATGGCGGCGGTATGGGTTCCGCACACCTCCATGAAGGTGCGGCGGATTCCCGAGGCGGCCTCCTTCGCGATCTCCCCGAGCAGCGCCTCGATGAAGGCCTTGGCGCGGAACTCGCTCACATACTTCACGGGGCCGGCTCTTCCTCGGGCCGCGTCAACGCGCCGAGCATGGCGAGCGTCTCGGCGGCTTCGCCCCGGTCAAGCGTCTGCAGCGCGAAGCCGGCGTGCACGATCACGTAGTCCCCCACCGCGACGTTATCGAGCAGTTCCAAGCTCACCTCCTGCTCGACATCCCCGAGAGCGACCCGGCCGCGGTCGCCGGTCACCGCCGTGACCCGCATGGGAAAAGCGACGCACACGGCTCAGCGCCTCTCTTTCTTGGCGTGCGCCGCTTGCGCGAGATAATCGCCGAAGGCGGCCACGCCCTCTCCCGTCGCGGCGGCGAGTTCCATGATCCGGACGGCGGGCGCGAGGCGCCGGCTCACGGCGTGCACGCGCTCCCGCTGAAACCGCACGTGGTGCGCCAGATCGATCTTGTTGATAAGAAGCGCGTCCGCCTTCTTGAAGATGGCCGGGTACTTGGAGGGTTTGTCATCGCCCTCCGGAATGCTCAGAACGACGACGCGCAGGTCCTCGCCGAGGTCGAATCCGGCGGGGCACACCAGGTTCCCGACGTTTTCGATGACGATCAGATCCAACCCTTCGGCCGGAAGATCCTCCAGGGCCGCGGCCACCATGGACGCATCGAGGTGGCACGCCCCGCGCGTGTTGAGCTGAACCACCGGCACGCCCAGGCGCTCGATTCTGAGGCCGTCCTCGCTGCCCTCGACGTCGCCCTCGATCACCCCGGCGGACAGACCGTGGCGCTCCTTCAGGTACGGCAGGGTTCTTTCCAAGACGGTGGTCTTGCCCGCGCCGGGGCTGCTCATCATGTTGACAGCCAGGACGCGGCGCGCGCCGAGAAGCTCGCGGGTGCGCGCCGCCAAGCGCGTGTTGTCCGCCAGGATGCTCTGCACGATTCTGATCTTCACGGCTCGATTTCCATGCTGTCGACGGTGAGCGCGTCGCCGCCCGAGACATGGACCTCCGGCGATCCGCAGCGCGCGCACAGAGGCAGAAACTCCGTGACCGCGAACTCGGCGCCGCAGGCGCGGCAGGCGCCCCGCCCCTCGTCTTCGCGGATCTCGAGGGTCGCGTGCTCGGCGCCGGTTCCCCGGGCCAGAGCCTCGAAGGCGAAGCGCAGGCATTCGGGCTCCACCGCGGCGAGGGCGCCCACGGTCACCGTGATGCTCGTGATGCGCCCGCCCCGCGCGCCGTCGGCGTGTCGCGCCGCGATATCGAGAATGCTCTGGGCGATGCTGGCCTCGTGCATGCGTCCTCCTCGGGCTATTCTGCGACCGTGAAGGGGCCGCGTCAACACGCGGCGCGGCCTTGCGTCCCGGCACGTCGTGCGCGAAGATGCCGTGAGGAGACCCTCGCATGCGCAGCCTCAAGGCCTTCCTGCTGGGAATCTGCGTCGCGCTGGGCGCGGGCGCCGGTTTTCTCGCCGTGAGGCATTTCCGCGCCGCCGACAAGACGCCCCTGGCGCCCGCTTTCCAGACCGGCTTCTCCCCGACGGGCGGGCGGCACATCTCCTACGCCTTGTCGCCGCCGCCCATGGGCGGGGTGCCCTTCGAACTGCGCGTATGGGACCGGAGTCCCGCGGCGTTCATCGACGACAGCCAGGCCGCGGCCGACCTGGTCGAGGCGATCGAACGCGAGGTGAGCGAATGGCGGCCGGAGAGCGCGACGAGCGCCATCAACCGCGCGGCGGCGGGCGAGGCGGTGGCCGTGCCGCCGCATCTGGCGGCGGTGCTGAGGGCATCCTTCGCGCTCAACGAGGTTTCGGGCGGAGTATTCAACCCCGCGCTGGAACCGCTCTTCGAACTGTGGCGCGAGGCGGCGCGCCGCGGCAGGGAGCCCTCGGAGGAGGAACTGGCGCCGTTGCGGCCGATCTGCAGCCTGAGCGCCTTCGCGCTGGAGGAGGACGGCGCCCTTTGCCGCAAGCTGGCCGGCGGCGCGCGCCTCGGTTTCGGCGCCATCGCCAAGGGCTATATCGTGGACAAGGTCGTGGAGCTGCTCCAGGCCCGCGGCGTCGCGGCGGGCATCGTGGATGCGGGCGGCGATCAGCGCGTGTTCGGAGGCGAGGTCTCGCGCAAGATCGGGATTCGCCATCCCGAGCGCCCGAGCGCGCTCTACGGTTATTTCTACCTCGCGCGGGGGGCGGTGTGCACTTCCGGCAACTACGCGCGCCCGCACATCGTGGGAAAACGGACCCACGGCCATATCTTCGATCCGCGCACCTTCGCGCCGGCGAGCGGACCCCTGTCGGTGACCGTGATCGCCAAGGACGCGACCACCGCGGACGGCGCGGCGACGGCGCTCTTCGTTCTCGGCAAGGACGAGGGATTGGCCCTCCTGGAGCGCCTCCCGGGCGTGCACGCTTTGTTTCTCCACCGCGAGGGAGACGCGATCCGCCCGTACCGCAGCCGGGATTTTCCCGAGGTCATGCCGCTCGGCGAACTTCCCTCGGAGCCTGAAGAGTAGTACCATGGGTTGTTGCGCCGTCGCTCGGGTGCGGTCGAGGTGCCGCGTCGAGCGGTTCGGCCGAGAAGGCTTGTGGAGTGAACGCACCATGTACAAGAAGAAGAAACTCGCCGTCAAGAAGCACCGCAAAAACCGCGAGCGCCTGAAGCGCAAGGTCCGCGAGCTGAAGGCGAAGGCGAAGACGGCCCAGTAGCCCGGCCCTCCGCCAAGCGTAAGAACGCCCGCCCCATTACACAAAACTCAGCGACCCGCCGCCGCTGCCGGCGCCTCCCTCTTTACACGCCGCGGCCGAAAGTGTAGATTAGGCGCGTCCGAAAAACGAGGATTGGCGCCAATTCCCGTCAACCGTTGGCGTCCTTCTGCCGATAATTCATCGAGATACTTTTTGACAGGAAGGAGAATGACTATGGGAATCATGCGAGCCTTGTGCCTCTGGATGGGTTTGGCCGCCGGCGCCGTAGTGGCCGCCGAAGCCGCGCCCGCCGGCGCGGAAAAGCCCCCGCCGCCCCCGCCCGATGAGATCGTTCTCAAGGACGGCAGCCTCATCAAGGGGCAAATCCAGACCATGACCGGCGGAAAACTCACGGTCCTCACCGAGTTCGGCGGCGCCGTCACGATCAAGTGGGCCGATGTGGCCGGCTTGAAGACGGCGCGTCCGCTCGACTTCAAATTCGAGAAGGAGGCGGGGCTCGCGGGCACCGCCGCGCCCGTCGAGAGCGGCACCATCGAAATCACCTCGCCGTCGCTGGGAGGGCCCGCGAGCGTGAAGCTCCAGGACATCACGGCGATCAACCCGCCGCCCTTCAAGCCGATCACGTATAAGGGCAGCGCCAACCTCGCGGCCAGCGTGAGCGACGGCAACACCCGCACGAAATCGGCCAGCGGTATGGTGGCCTTCGAGGCCCGCAGCGCGCAGCAGCGCTTGACGGTGTCGGCGGCGACCAACTACGCCAAGGACGAGGACAGCCTGCGCGTGCGCAATTCCAACGCGAGGATCAAGTACGACTACTTCTTCACGCCGCGTTTCTACGCTTTCGCGAGCGCCTTCTTCGAAGGCGACTACTTCCAAGACCTGAAGCTGCGCACCGCCCTGAGCGCCGGCCCCGGCTGCCAGATCGTCGACCGCGGCGATTTCGAGGACGAGTGGTTCAGCAAGCTGGAGATTTTCGGCGAGGCGGGCGTGTCGTACTTCAACGAGGACTTCCGGCACACGGAGGACGACTCCTACGTCTCCGGCCGCTGGTCGCTCAAGATCGACTGGCCGTTCTGGGCCGACCGCATGACCTTCTTCCACTTCCACGAGGGTTATCCGAGCCTCGAGGATCTGAAGGATTTCTACATCACGAGCGCGACGGGACTGCGCTTCAACCTCACCGGCAACTTCAACGCCGGCGTGCAGGTCAACTACCGCTACGACAGCACGCCGTCCGAGGGCCGGAAGCGCGCCGACACGCTCTATCTGCTGACGCTGGGCTACAGCTTCGAGGCTTGAGCCCGGGGGAGACGGCGGCGCCGACGCCTCTCCGCCGCGCTCTTCCGCTCCGGGGTCCGCGGGCGTAGAATACGCCCGCGGACCCCGGAGCCCGATCATGCCGCCGCGCCCCAGCCCCCTTTCGCGATCCTCCTTCCCGATCTCGAAGGCCCTGGCGATCCTGCGGCGCGCCGCGCGGGCGTGGAAGCTTCCCATGGTCACCGAGCTGAGCGCGGCGCTCCGTGATCCCTTCGCGGTTCTGATCTCGACCATGCTGTCTCTGCGCACGAAGGACGCGACGACCGCCGCGGCATCGGACCGGCTCTTCGCCCTGGCCGCGACACCCCGCGCCATGCAGGCCCTGGACGCCGGCGCCGTCGCGCGGGCGATCTTCCCCGTCGGCTTCTACCGCACGAAGGCGGCCCATATCCTCGCGACGTGCCGGATTCTCGTCGACCGCTTCGGCGGCGAGGTTCCGTCCGACCTCGACGCGCTGCTCGAACTCCCCGGCGTCGGCCGCAAGACGGCCAACCTGGTCCTGACGCGCGGATTCGGGCTGCCCGGAATCTGCGTCGATACGCACGTGCACCGCATCTCCAACCGGTGGGGCTACATCCGGACGCGGACCCCCGCCCACTCCGAAACGGCGCTCCGCAAGCGCCTCCCGCCGCGGCACTGGATCGAGTACAACGATCTCCTGGTCGCCTTCGGCCAGAACTGCTGCACGCCGCTTTCGCCGCGCTGCTCGATCTGCCCGCTGGCCGGCCTGTGCCCGCGCAGGGGGGTCAAGCGGTCGCGCTGAGGCTTCCGCGCGCCTTTCTCGCGGGCGCGCCGCGCGGCCGGGCCGTCTTGCGGATGCCGCCGGCCGCGCGCCCGCCTCAGAAGGGGAACCGGGCGCAGCCGATGGCGTCCGGCGTAGGATCGAGGCCGGGGGCGTCGAAGGGCGGGCGCGGCTTGGGACCGCCGCCGAACAGGAAGGCGAGCAGATAGATCGCATCGGCGATGTCGAGCTTCCCGTCGTCGTTGGCATCGATGGCGTCGTGGCAGTCGTGCGGCCTTCCGGCGAAGAGGAAGGCCAAGACCGCCACCGCATCGGCGATGTTCACCATCCTGTCGAAGTTGACATCGCCGCGGATAAAGCCGCCGGCCGAGCCTTCCGTCAC
The DNA here is from genome assembly GCA_002070955.1 of Planctomycetes bacterium ADurb.Bin069. Taxonomy (GTDB): domain Bacteria; phylum Planctomycetota; class UBA8108; order UBA8890; family UBA8898; genus UBA8898. The sequence goes on along the minus strand of MWEK01000006.1, from coordinate 147,704 downwards.
CACCACCGACGATCCCATCGTTTCGGGCCGGAGCGAAAGGCCCGCGATCACGATGGTGCGGGGCGCGGCGAAGCTTCCGCACGCATCCGTGAACTCCAGGGACTCCGTGCCTTCCCCGAAGGGAGCGTTGAACCCGACGCGCAGGAAAGGCGCCTCCCAGCCCATGGGAATTGCCGCGTCGTCGAGGGACAGGGATCCGATCAGGGCGATGCCGATGCAGCGGCCGGTCTCGCCCAGGTGGATCTTGAGGTACTCGGGGCCGGCGCCGCCCCGCAGGGCGCCGGCGCTCGCGCCCGCCAGATCGACGCCCGTCGGGACAAGCAGCCCCTCGCGGACGGCCAGCGCAAACGAGGCGCCGCTCACGGGCCGCTCGTTGGAGAGAAGCACGGGGACGCGCACGTCCCGGCCCGCCGGCGTCTGCACGCCCGCCGCGGTTTTCAGCGCCACGAAGGGCGCGCAGCCGATGTGCATGGAGCCGTTTTCCCGCTGCGGCTCGATCGCCACGCGGCCCACCACGCAGGCGACGTCGAGCGGCGGGTCTCCCAGGGTATCGCAGACAACGATGCTTCGGTTGGCGGGGCAATCGCGGCTCTGGAAGAGGTAGCGAATCCGCAGCACCTCCAAATCGTTGCGCACGGGCGCCGTTTGCGCCTGCGCGAGATCGACGATCACCGCCTCGGCGACGCCGCCCGGAAAAACCTCGATCCTGAGGAAGTCGGCGCCGGCGCCGGAGCGCAGGAACGGAATCGCCTCGCCGGCTTCCGCGGACAGCACGGCGGCGCTGCCCGCGTCGTGGCAGATGCCGAAGGACCAACCGCCGACAGGTTCGCCCCGGCCGTCGACATTCAGGTCGAGGCGCACCGAGAGCGTCGCCGCGGCGCCGTTGAGGCCCTCGACCGAGCCCGGGCGGATCCTGTAGCTAGCGTCCGCTCCGGCGCCGGGAACGGCGGCGCACACAAGCCCGGCGATGAAAAAAGTGCAAGCTCGCATCCGCATGGCTCCACGCTTTATTCCCGAAGCCAATTATATACGCTGGAGTAATCCACGAGAAGCGCGCGGCCGCCGTAAGGCGCGCCGAGGTGTCATCGCGCCCCGTCAACCCGTACAATAGAGGAAACTGGTCTGAGGCACGGCGATTCCATGAGCGCTATTCGAAAACCAATCATCCATCGCCTCGTGGCGCTGCTCTTGGCAAGTTCCGCGCTGCCGGCGGCGACCTTCTTCTACGAGGACTTCTCCACCGACCCGGTGGCCGCGGGCCGCATGCTCTATCACGCGCCCCTGAGCCGGGCCCAACAAGCCACCGCGGGCGGCGAGTGGTCCCTGACGCTCCCGGCGGGTTCCCCGAACTTCGACACCTGGTGCGGCTTTGACCGCTGCCCGCGCCTCAGAATCGAGGCGCCGGCGGGCGATTTCGCCTTCCAGGCCAAGACCACCTTCGTGAGCTCGACGACCAGCTACCACGCGGGGCTGTTCGTCGAGTTCACCGACAACGACCCGTCCAATTTCTTCATGTACGGGTTCTACAGCGGAAACGTCATGAAGTTCGAGCAATGCGTCGGACCCAAGATCGGGTTCGGCGTCCCCGGCCCTCCCGTCACCGCGGATCTCCGCATCGAGAAGACCGGCTCGCTGTACACCTTCAGCTACCGGCTGGCGGGGAGCGCCGATTGGACCGTTACTACGTCATCCTATAGTTGGATCGGCGCGGTGAAATACATCGGTCTCTTCGCCAAGACCTGGAGCGACGCGACGCGCGTCGAGATGCGCTACGACGATTTCCTGGTCACGATCCCGGAGCCGGAGCCTCCCAGTCTCGCGGGCCCCGGCGACGGCTTCGCCGTCGTGGGCAGGGAGTACTCGGCGCCGATCGACATGACGCCCGGCTATCCGGACGCGGGAACCGCGCGCCTGCTCCAAGGGCCTCCAGGCATGGTCTTCGATCCCGGCGGGCTCGCCGTTTACTGGACGCCCGGCATCTCGAACCTCGATCAGGTGTACACCGTGGTCGTCCGCGCCGAGAACTCGGCCGGCCGCAACGATCTGGCGTGGGATCTTCGAGTGCTGGCGCTCCCGCCCCTGGCAAGCGTCGAGGCCGAGGGGGGCGCGATCCTTCCCGACATGGTCGTCTTCGCCGACCCTGACGCGTCGGGCGCCGCGGCGGTGCAGGTCCCTCCCGCGGCGAGAAGCCACCTGCGCAGCCCCAAACCCGAGGACGGCAGCGCCTCCTACGAGATATCGGTGCCCGCCACGGCGGATTACCATGTGTGGCTGCGCGCCAAGGCGACGAGCCCGGACTCCGACAGTGTGTGGATCGAGATCGACGGGGGAGAGCCGCGGGTATTCGCGCTGGCCGCCGTCGCGCCGCCCGCCTACGTGTGGTCGCGTCTGACCCGAACCGACGGACGGCCCGAGGCGCTTCCGCTTCTGAGCGGCGCGCACACCGTCCGGATCTCCGTGCGAGAGGTCGACCTGGCCTTCGACAAGCTCCTCCTGGTCGCCGACGCGGCGTACATACCCCGCGGAGTCGGCCCGGGCGACGACGGCAACACGCCGCCGCTGGCCCGCATCACCACCATACCCGCGGCGACGACGCTGTATCTTTTCGGCGGCGCCTGCCAGATCGTGCTGGACGGAAGCTTGAGCTGGGACGACGGAGTCCCGGACGCGCTCCGCTTCAAGTGGGAGCAGAAGAGCGGGCCGGCGGCCGCGGCGCTCGAGCCGCCGGCGGCCAACACCGAGCAGGTCAGGGCGACATTCACCGCGCCCGGGACCTACGTCTTCAGGCTCACGGTCTTTGACGGCGCCCGGCAGGCCGCCGAGGAGATCGCCCTCACGGTGACCGATCCGACGCCGGGGCTCTTCCGGCGCGGCGATGCCAACGACGACGGCCGGGTGGATATCGGCGATGCCGTGCACCTCCTCGGGGCGCTCTTCGGCGAAGCCGCCCTCTCCTGCCCCGACGCGGCCGATGCCAATGACGACGGCCGGCTCAACCTCGCCGATCCGATCACGATCCTCGACTACCTCTTCGGCAGCCGCCTGCCCCTGCCGGCGCCGGGAGCCATCTACTGCAATCAGGATATGACACCGGACGACCTGCCGCCCTGCACACAGGAAAGCTGCTCATGACACCGACCTCACAACATAGGGCCATCGCGTCCGCGGCGCGGTTCCGGCCGCGAAAAGGCGCACTGATTCTCGCCGCGCTCTGCCTAACCTGCTCCTGGACCTTCGCCATCGTCATCTCCGAGATCATGTACAACCCCGAGGGCGGGAGCGAGGAGTTGGAGTTCATCGAGCTCTATAACGAACTCGCCGAGCCCTTCGATCTGGGGGGCTGGCGCTTCACCGACGGCATCCGATTCGTCTTTCCCGACGGCGCCGATCACCCCAGCATCATCGGCGGCATCGGGCAGAACCGGTATCTCGTCCTCGCGAAGGATGCCGCCGCCTTCGAGGCGCGCTATGGATTCGCGCCCTTCGGCCAGTACGAAGGAAATCTCGACAACGCGGGGGAGCGGCTGATTCTGTCCAACGACGCGGGAACCTACGACGCCGACGGCATGGCGCTGCCGAATCTGGAGGCGCCGCGCATCATCTCCCTCACGTACAACGACCGCGGCGCCTGGCCGGCCGCCTGCGACGGCACGGGACACTCGCTGAGCCTCATCAACCCGTATCGCGCCATGAGCGACCCCTCGAACTGGGCGCCGAGCCCAATGCTCGGCGGTACTCCGGGCGCCCCCAACGGCTTCGAGAACGAGGTCGCGTCGACGACCCTGATCGCGGACGGCGCCCTGTGGCGCTACTACAAGGGCACCGCCGCCTTTCCCGCCGGCTGGACGAATACGTTCTTCGACCACAGCGCTTGGTCGCAGGGCCAGTCGGGGTTCGGCTACGCCGACAGCGACGACCGGACGGTCCTCTCCGACATGCGGGGCGGCTACATGTCCATCGCCATCCGGCATTCCTTCACCCTGGCGGACCCCTCGGCCTTCGACCGTCTGGTCCTCCAGGTCTGGTACGACGACGGGTTCGTCGCCTATCTAAACGGACACGAAGTGGCGCGGAGCGCCAACATCGCGGGTACGCCGCCTCCCCACACCGCGACGGCCCAGCCGGACCACGAGGCGGTCGCATTCGAGGATTTCGACATCTCGGCTTTCAGGAGCAGCCTCAGGGCGGGCGTGAACGTTCTGGCCATCCAGGGCCACAACGCCAGCCTTAGCAGCAGCGACTTCTCCCTGCGGCCCGTGCTCGTGGGGCAGACTACGCTGGGCGGCGCGGGCGCCGCCGGCGTCGTGTTCAACGAATGCTTCTGGCTCGGACCCGGCGCGCATTTCTTGGAGCTCTACAACCGCGGTTCGGTCGCGGCCGACATCTCCGGCTGCTTCCTCAGCAACGATGCGCAGAACCTGCGCCCCGAGGGGGGCGCCCTTCCGCCGGTAAGCGTGCTCGCCCCCGGCGCCTTTCTCGCCCTTCGCGAGGCGAAGTTGCCCTTCACCTTCGGGCCGGCCCCGGGCAAGAACGCTTTCAAGCTCTTCCTCACCGCCCCGGACGGCTCGCGCGTGATCGCGGCCCGGGCGTTCGAGGCCGACGTCGGCTGGGGCGATGCCTTGGGAAGCTGGCCGGACGGCGCCGCCGCGACCTACGCCATGCCGCCCACCGAGGGGACGGCAAACACGGCGGTCGTCGAGACCGATCTCGTGATCAACGAAATTATGTATCATCCGTTTTACGAGGACGATCCCTATTCGACGGATGACAACGGGCTGTGGGGCGACAACCTGGAATACATCGAGCTGTACAACCGGGGAACCCGCACGCTCGATCTGAGCGGATATCGCTTTACCCAGGGGATCCAGTACACCTTCCCCGAGGGGACTCTCTGCGCGCCCTTGGGCTATGTGGTCATCGCCAAGAACCCGGCGCGGCTGGCCGCCGTCTACGGTGCGGCGGTCGCCTCCGCGCTCGGCCCCTACGAGGGCGTCCTGAGCAACAAGGGCGAGCTGATCCGCCTTAAGGACGCGCGAGGCAACACCGTCAATGAGGTCCAATACTCCGACGGCGGGCGCTGGCCGCGTTGGGCCGACGGGGGCGGCTCGAGCCTCGAGTTGATCGATCCCTTCCAGGACAATTCCTTCGCGACGGCCTGGGCGGCCAGCGACGAGACTGCCAAAGCACAGTGGCATCACGTCTCTTACCAGGGCCCTCCGGCCGGCTCGGAGAACGAACTGCACCTCTACCTCACGAGCGCCGGCGAGGTGCTGCTCGACGACGTGAGGCTGCGGCCCGCTCCGACGAGCACCTCCAACTACGTCGCCAACGGGGGATTCGAAAGCGGCACGGCGGGGTGGATCATCGAGGGAACGCATGCCGCCAGCGAAGCCGTGTCTTGGGACGCGCACAGCGGTTCCCGGAGTCTCTTGATCCGCGCCGAGTCCCGCGGCGACACCCGCACGAACCGAATCGAAACGCAGCTTAACCAACCTTATCCGGCGACCTGTTACATCGATTATTGGGCCAAGTGGCAGCGCGGCACCAACCGGCTCCTCACCCGAACTCACTGGCACGGCGCGCCGTTCTGCGCGGCGCTGCCCGTTCCCGTGGCAACGGGCACGCCCGGAGCCCGGAACAGCGTCTATCAGGCCAATCAGGGCCCGGTGATCGACAGCCTCGACCAGGATCCCAAGACGCCCGCGGGGGGGCAGCCCGTCACGGTGACCTGCCGCGCCGCCGATGCCGACGGCGTCGCCGGCGTGACGCTTTACTGGCGGCGGGAAGAGCAGAGCACGTGGAACGCGGTGCCCATGGCCGACGACGGACTGAGCGGCGACGGCCGGGCCGGCGACGGCGTCTGGGGCGGCGTGATTCCCGCCCAGGCCGACGGCTCGATCGTCGAATTCCATGTGGAAGCCCTGGATTCCGCCGCCAATATCGGCGTCTTTCCCCCCGGGTCGCCCGCCGCGAGGGCGACCGCCATGTACCGCGTCGGCGACGCGTCGGTGAATACCAAGCTCCTCCTCTATCGCGCGAACCTCCGCGCCGCCGATCACGCGTGGCTCCAAGCCCGGCCGCGCCTTTCCAACGAGCTCCTGCCGGCGACCTTCGTTTTCGGCAACGAGCGTGTTTTCTACAACGTCGGCCTTAGGTATCGGGGCAGCCCCTGGATCCGCCCCGGGACCCCCGGATCGGGCTATCGGCTGAAGTTCAACTCCGAGGACCGGCTCTTCGACCGCGAGGAGGAGGTCAATCTGGACCAGAACCAGCAGGACTCCACCAAGGTCAAGGAGCGCACGGCGTTCTACCTGGACCGCGCCATGGGCGCGGCGACCGCGGGCGTCAAGATCCCCTTCAGCGAGCAGCACTTCGTGCGCTTCCGCTACAACGGCAAGGATGCCAACAACTCGATTTTCCTCCACGTGCAGAAGATCGACCGCGACTACCTCGACTTCTGGTGGCCCGGCGACGACGACGGGTCGCTGTGGAAGATCGACGATTACTTCGAAATCGACAACGACTCCTCTCCCAACTGCCGGTGGCGGTGCAACTTCGTTTACCGCGGCGCCGACAAGGAGAGCTACCGCTACATCTTCAACCTCAGGACGCGCCAGAAGTCCGACGACTGGACGCAGCTAATCGATTTCATCGACTACCTCAACAACACGGACCCCGCGGTGATCGACGCGACCATCGATGACGTCGTCGACATCCGCGAATGGTCGACCATCTTCGCCGTGCGGTTCTTCATCGGCGACTGGGACACCATCGGCTACCTTTACGGCAAGAACGCCTTCGTGTACCTCCCGCCGCGGGAAAACCGGTGGAAGCTGATTCACTGGGACTCGGACTTGACCTTCGACACCGCCCAGGTGGGCGGCCCCATCACGCCCACGGACACCTTCCCCGTGCTCCGCGACCTTTTCGCGCGGCCGCCGGTGCGCAAGCTCATCATGTCGGACTACGCCTATCTCCTGGCGCAACCGGCCAAACGGAGCTACATCGATCCCATCCTCGACATGTGGGCGGCCACGATGGCGGGCGAGCCCGGCGCCGGCGGCGTCGGCCCGATCAAGACCTTCATCACCAGCCGCACCGCCAACATTGAGGGGCGCCTGCCCGCCGCCGTCTTCGCCATCACGACGCGCGGCGGCGCGGATTTCGCCACCGACGAGGCGCGGGTGACCCTCGCCGGCACCGCGCCGGTGACGGCGGACATTTTCACCGTCGGAGGCGCGGACCTCACCTGGGCCGTCAGGTGGTCGGCGGTGACCCAGTGGGAAATCGACCTCGACCTCGCGCCCGGCGCCAATCACCTCGCCTGCGCCGTGTATCAGCGGGACGGAACGTTGGTCGGCTCCGATTCGATCACGGTGACATCGAACCAGGTCCCGCCGCCCTACATTGACGGCATCGCGCCATCGCAGGGACCGCCGGCGGGAGGCACGGAGGTCGCCATCGTCGGCGGCGATTTCGCTCCGGGCGCTGAAGTGTTCTTCGGCCGAACTCAGGCCCCGGCGGTCACGTTCATCTCGAGCTCCGAGCTGGTCGCGACAACGCCGGCCGGGCTGGGAACGGTGCCCGTCTTCGTGCGCAATCCCAACGGCGCCATCGGCGCCTTCGCGAGCTTCGCTTACGGAGAAACGGCAACCCAGGATGTGGTCGTCTCCTCGGTGAACCCGGCTGAGGGCCCCGCGTCGGGGGGGACCACGGTCGTCGTGCGCGGGTCCGGGTTCGACGCCGGCGCGCGGGTGTTCTTCGGCGGCCGCAGGGCGCCCTCGGTCACGCGCGTCGGCGATACGGAGCTGCGCGCCGTAGCGCCGCCGGCCTGGCCGCTCGTGGCGACGGTGGGCGTGATGGTCCGCAATTCGGACGGAAGCGAAGGATACCGTCCCCGGGCCTTCACCTACATCGAAGACCAGTCCGAGCCGATGATTTTCGGCTCCATCACCCCGGCGTCAGGCTCCGTGCGCGGCGGCTTTCAGGCGACCATCGCGGGCGCGAATCTCCCGCCGCGTCCTGAGGACTGCGCCGTGCTCTTCGGCCTGATCCCCGCCGCGGTGGTGTCGGCGGGACCCCAGGCGGTGACGGTCCTGGTTCCCGAGGGGCGGATCGGCCCTGTGGACGTGACCGTGGCCGACTCCGCGCGCGGGCTCAGGGTCACGGCGCCGCGGGCCTTCGAGTACCTGCCCTCCGCGGGGAGCTTCGTACGCGGAGATGCCAACGGGGACGGGACCCTGAACATCGCCGACGTGCTTCACATCCTCGACGGCCTGTTCGGAACCGGCGCGTTGGACTGCCTGGACGCCGCCGACGTCAACGACGATGGCAAGTTGGACGTGGCCGATCCGGTGTATCTCTTGGATTTTATGTTCGGGCGCGGGCCGGAACCGCCGGCTCCTTTCCCGGATCCCGGAGAGGACCCGACGGCGGATTCGCTCGGGTGCGCGCGAACGTAAACCCGGCAGTCGCGGCATGGAAGGCAAGGGCTACATCGACGCCCGATTCCGATTAATATTCGAATTTCCGGGGGTGGCGCGCGGCGCCGGCGTGTGACGAATCGCCCGACCCGCGGCGCTGCGATCGGGGCACGGCGGCGGTCGCCCGGCGCGCTTACCCACGCGCTTCCAGGCCGCCCGCCCAGCCGCCTGCTTCTGCCCCCCCTGATTCTGCAGCGCTGGGAGGCGCCGTGCGGACCGTGAGAAAACGCTTCCATCGCCGGCCGCTTCTGGTATCATGGAATTGTGCGGTCATACGCGAGGCTGCGGCAGGACCTTCAGGGTTTTCGTTTCTGTCCCTGGGTTGTAGTCGTGTTTGGAAGGTTTTTGCCGTTTTAAGGGCATGGTTTGTTGTAGGAGGTCTTTATGGCACGCGTTGTTTTCGGGGTTGCCTTGCTGCTGTCCGGCATCGCCCTCGCCGGTCAGACGCCCTTCATTGATGAGTTCGAGGGCGACTCGTTCGATCCACGCTGGGAGTGGCGCAGACCGCTGGCGGGGCCCGAGCGCTTTCTCGAGGATGGCACGTTCGTGCTCACCATGACGAAAGCCAAATTCGATGCGTGGGACACCGTCGACAACGCGCCGCGGCTGCGGACGAATCAGTTCCAAACCGATCAGGACTTCTTGATCGAGACCCATCTCACCCTCGAAGAGCCCGCGACGGGAGGCCACAATATTTGCATGGGGCTCATGGTCGAGTACGTGGATAAAGTGCGCGGCATCTTCGACGGCTGGTTCTACGGGTTTCGGACCACCGCCGCGACGCCGAACATGATCTTCTGCGAGCGGGCCGGCAACCGCAGCCCGGCGTCCCCAGCGAACATCTTCACGCTTTCGGGGAAAGCCGAGACGTTCCTGAAGATCGAGCGGATCGGCGATGTCGTGTCCTTTTACTACCGGGAAGACCCCGGCCATCAGTGGAGCCTTCTCCACAAGGCCGCGTGCCCCGGCCAAACCGTGACGTACGTCGGCATGTTCGGCAAGAGCTGGGGGGCCACATCCGCGGCGAGAGCCGTCTACGATTACTTCAGGCTCGACGACCCGGAGCCGGTCGCCCCCGAGCTCGGGAGCGTGGCGTCGGTCTCCGCCATTGCGGATATGGGCCTCTGCGTCCAGATCCCCTTGCAGAAGGGCTACCCGGTGCCGGCCTGGTCCGTCGCTTCCTCGGAGGCGCCGGTTAACGAGCCGTCCGTCGACGCGACGGGACTGCTGGAGTGGCTGCCCGATGCGGCCGACGCGGGCAAGACCTTCACCTTCACCGTGACGGCGACGAACCTGGGCGGCTCCGCCTCGACGGACGTGCAGGTTACCGTCAGGAACGAAATCAACGACGCCTTCGACGGGCCGACCCTGGCCCCCGGCCTGGGGTTCAAGACGCCGGTTCCCGGTCCGACGCTGACCTTCACGGACGGTTGGGCCGTGCTCGCCCACAACGGACGCGGCGCCGACGGCGTAACCAACTTCGACACCTGGTCCGGTGTCGAGGGCATGCCGCAGATCGAGGCGCGCCTTCCCACGTGCGGCGACTTCTTTATCGAGACGCGTATTAAGGGCTTGGTGTCCACCCCCGCCGCGCCCACCAGCTTTCACCTCGGCCTTTTCGTCGCCTTCGACAGCCCAGGCTTCGACGGGCTCTTCTTCGGGCCGTACCAGAGCTTCAACATCCTGAAGCTCGAACGGGCGGGCAATTCAAGCTTCCCGCTCATCACGCTCGCGCCGCCGACCGAGCTCGGTCTGCGCCTCGAGCGCCGCGGCGGCGATTACATCTGTATGTACCGGACCGATCCTGAGGCCGAATGGATCGAATACCCCAAGTACAGCTTCCCTGGCGCCCGCGTCAGCCGCATTGGGCTCTGCAGCAAGAACTGGGGCGCGAGCCCGGCGGTCTCGGTCAGTTTCGACTATCTGAAGGCGGGCGTGCCGCGCCTCGAACCGCCGGTCCTGGAGGATCTCTGTCCGGCAGCCGTGAACCGGGCCTCCGTGGGCGATCTTTTCGTCAAGCGGTTGAACTACGTGTCCGGAACACCGAAACCCACCGCTGTCTTCGTCGAGCCCAGCGGCGCCTTTAACAAGGCGACGGGGATCTACTCGGTGACGCCGCAGGAGGCGGGTATCGAGACCATCACGGTGAGGGCCGAGATGGAAGGCGTCGAGCCGGTCGTGGTGACCTTTGACCTGGAAGTCATCGAGCGGGAAGCCATGTTCGAAGACTTCGAGGTGGGCACGGCCGCCGATCTTCCCCTCAAGACGCCGCCGCGCGAGCTTTACGATCCGCTCGCCATCCCGCCGTCGCCCTTCAGCATCACCGGCGACGCCGGGGAGAAGAAGCTGCAGCTGGCGGTCAAGAGCCCGGCGGCCGGGGGCGGCGTTTACAACAGTTGGGAAACTATAGACAACGCGGTTCAGTTGCGCATTCATGCCGCCGATCTGCCCCAGGAATTGGCGGGCGACTTCACCGTCGAGACCAAGCTCACCCTGGGCGAGGGATTCTCGCCGGACGAACCATTCCACTTGGGGCTCTGCGTCGGGTTCGGGCCGAATCAGCTCTTTTTCTGGGGGCCCTACCGCTCCACCAACGTTTGGCTTGAGTACTCCGGCCAGAACAGCGTGTATAGCGCCTTGAACACCGCCGAGACCATGACCCTCAGAATCCGCCGCGAGTGCGATTTTTACTACTTCCTCCTCAAGTCGGAAGACGGCGACTGGCGCTTCGGGACCGTCCTGGAAGCCCCCTTCTCCGCGCCGCCCTCCTTCGTCGGGCTGTTCGTCAAGACCTGGGGCGGGGGCGCCACCGTACAGGCGGAGTTCGATTACTTCGACATCGTCAACGAGCGCAGCATCGGCCCCGAGCTGGTCTACGTCCGGGTCGGAGACACCAACAACGATGGAGCTCTCAATATCGCCGATGCCGTCACGGTGTTGGGGTATCTCTTCGTGGCCGAGCCGGAGAAGCCGGTGCTTTCCTGCAGGAAAGCGGCGGATGCCAACGACGACGGCAAGATCGACATCGCCGACGCGATCACCATTCTCGGCTACCTCTTCGCGCAAGGGAACCTCACTCTGCCAGATGGCACCGTGGTCACGGCTGCCACTTATCCGGGGTGTGCGGGATTCCTGCCCGAGGAAGTGAACGAGCCGGGCACGGGGTGCGACGAACCTTGCGTCCCGTAGCGTTGCGATCCGAGACGCGGCGTTAATCGGGCGGGCAGGCGTCCCCGCTTGCCCTTACGGGCCCGGCCCGCCCTCACGGCGGGCCGGGCCCGGGGGGGGCGCCGTGCGCCTCTCGAAAGAAAGTTTCCACTGCCGGCCGGTTGCTGGTATCATGGAGTTGTGCGGTTGTACGTGAGGCCGCGGCAGGATTTTCAGGACTTTCGTCTCCGTCGAAAGCCTGTGGTCGTGCTTGAGAGGTTTTTGTCGCTTAGCGGATAGGGTTTGTCGCAGGAGGTGTTTATGACGCGCGTCGTTCTGGGAGTTGTCTTGCTTCTGCCCGGCATCGCCCTCGCCGGACAGCCGGCCTTCGTCGATGAGTTCGAGGGCGCCTCGCTCGATCCGCACTGGCAGTGGTACACGCCGTCGCCCGGCCCCACGGGCGTCCTCGCGGACGAGACGTTCGTCCTCAGCATGCCGGCCGCCAATTACGATTCTTGGGAGGGAACCGACCGCGGGCCGCGACTGCGAACGAATGCTTTCGAAACCGATCAGGATTTCATGATCGAGACGCACATCAAGCTCGAACTGCCGACGGCGGCCGCGCCGATTCACATGGGGCTTATCGTGGAGTACAGGGACCGGCGGGGCGGCCCTATCGACGCCTGGTTCTACGGGTTCTACACCAGCTCCGCCCCCATCAACCGGGTCTATTGCGAACGGGTCGCCCATCGCAGCCCGGCGTCCGCGAACAACGTCCGCACGGTCTCGGGCAAGGCCGAAGCGTTCCTCAAAATCGAGCGGCTCGGCGACGATTTGACCTTCTTCTACAAGGAGGACGCCTCCGATGAGTGGATCTTCCTGCACAAGGTCTCTTGCCCCGGCGAAACCGTGACGTACGTCGGCTTGTTCGGCAAGAACTGGGGGACCCCACCCGCCGCGAGAGCCGTCTTCGAGTACTTCAAGCTCGGCGACCCGGAGACCGCCGCCCCCGAGCTTGTCGACGTGGCGCCCGCCACCGCCCTCCAAGGCGTGCCTTTCTGCCTTCAGGCCCAGTTCTCGAGGGGCGTCCCCGTGCCCGCCTGGACCATAACCTCGTCCCCTGAGCCGACCAACGCGCCCTCGATCACCCCGACGGGACTGGTTCAGTGGCTGCCGGTCGCGGCCGACGTCGGCAAGACCTTCACGTTCACCTTGACGGCGACGAACCTGGTCGCGTCCGTCTCGACGCTCTTCGAGGTGACCGTCCAGAACGAACTCAACGATGATTTCGACGGTCCGGAACTCGTCCCCGGCTTGACGTTCACGACGCCGGTGCCTGGCCCGCGGCTGGATTTCACGGGCGACGGGTGGGTGGCGATCGCCCACGACGGGGTCGGCACGGGCACGGCGTTGAACTTCGACACGTGGAGCGGTATGAACCGCATGCCGCGCATCGAGGTGCATCTGCCCACGTGCGGCGACTTTTTCGTTGAGACGACAATGACGGCGCCCGAGACCGTTCCCGCCGCGCCGACGGATTTTCACACCGGCATCTTCGCGGCCTTCGACGACACGAGCTTCGACGGCTTCTTCTTCGGATCGTACCGCAACTTCAACAACCTCAAGCTCGAACGGGCGGGTGACAGCGGCTTTCCGCTTGTTATTCCTCCCGTGGCGGAAGAACTGAGCCTGCGCTTGGAGCGCCGCGGCGACGCGTACATCTTCCTGTACAAGAGCGATTTCGACGATGAGTGGCTGGAGTACTCCGAGCTGCACTTCCCGGGCAAGCGGATCCGCCACGTCGGTCTCTGCAGCAAAAACTGGGGCGCGAACCCCATGGTCTCCGTCGGCTTCGACTACCTGCACGTGGGCGTGCCGCTCACCGAGCCTCCGATCCTCGAGGAACCCTGCGGGGACGCCCTCAATCTGGCCACCGTGGGCGATCTTTTCTCCAAGCAGCTTCGCTACCGGTCCGGAACGCCGAAGCCCACCACCGTCACCGTCACGCCTGTCGGCTCCTTCGACACGGCGTTGGGAATCTACTCGGTGACGCCCACCGAGGCCGGCTTCCAGACCATCACGGTGACCGCCGAGATGGAAGGCGCCCCTCCGGTCTCGCTGTCCTTCGACCTGCAGGTCATCGCGCGGGGCGCCATGTTCGAGGACTTCGAGGTCGCGGCGGCCGAGGATCTCGCCGAGAAGAGCCCGCCGCTCGTGCTTTACAATCCGCTTGGAGCCACGCCATCCCCCTTCACAATCGTCGGCAGCCCCGGCTCGAAGAAGCTGGAACTGGCGGTCAAGAGCGTGGCGAACGGCGGCGCCGCTTACGACAGTTGGACCGGCATCGATAACGCGATCCAACTGCGTGCCCGAGGCGAGGATCTGATCGAGGATGATATCGCGGGCGATTTCACCATCGAGACCAAGTTGACCCTAACCGAGTACAACCCGCAGGGCCCCCAGAACCCGGAGAACTTCCAATTTGGTCTCAGCGTCGGGTTCGGCCCGAACGAAATGTTCTTCTGGGGCCCCTATAGGTCAACGAACGTATGGCTGGAGTACTCCGGCCAGGGCAACCTGTACAACGTCTACAATACCGCCGAGACCGTAACGCTCAGAATCCGCCGCGAGTGCGATTTGTACTACTTTTTCCTCAAGCCGGAAGGCAGCGACTGGCGCCTCGCGACCACGCTGGAATCGCCTTTCCTCACACCGCCCTCCTTCGTCGGGCTGTTTATCAAGACTTGGGGGGCGTCGGCGGGCGCGACCGCGCGGGCGGAGTTCGAGTACTTCGATATCGTCCGGGAGCGCGGCGTCGGCCCCGAGCTGGTCTACGTGCGAGTGGGCGATACCAACAACGACGGTAAGGTCAACATCGGCGATGCCATCACCGTGCTGGGGTACCTCTTCGTCCCCGGCGATGACAAGCCGTACTTGGCCTGCAAGAAATCGGCCGATGTCAACGACGATGGCAAGATCGACATCGCCGACGCCGTCAAGACCCTCGCCTACCTCTTCGCGGGGGGATCGCTCACTCTGCCCGACGGGATCGCGGTCAAGCCGACCGAGTACCCGGGGTGCGCGGGCTTCCTGCCCGCGGAAGTGAACGACCCGGGCACGGGCTGCGAGACACCCTGCGTCCCGTAAGAAGCGCGGCCGTAAGATCGCGCTTCGCCGGGGCCCGGCCCGCGCTTGCCGCGGGCCGGGCCCCCTTGTTTTCGGGAAGCGCCGCGCCGCCCGGTCAGCCGCGGAAGTACAGGTACGCCGCCAGAATCGCCGCAAGCACCGCGCACGACGCGATGACGTCCCACCGGTTCCAAGAAGCGCGCGACGCCCTGCGGTCTTCTTCCGTCAGCGTGCCGTAGGTCAGACCGTTGATCCGGTCGTAGGCGGGCGCCGCCGTCAAGCGGCTCACGGCCACCATGACCCCGATGCACACCAGGAAGATGACCAGGCTGTAGTACTGGAAATACATGTTATTGACGATCCAGAGGAACGAACCCTCAGGATAGGCGAAGCCCTCCTTGCTGAGCTTGACCGGGGTATCCACGGCCAGCCTGAAGAGCCCCAGAACGAAACCGACGATCAGCGCCCACAGGCACCCCTTGGCATTGAGCCGCTTGCTGAAGACGCCCAGGAAGAAAACGACGAAGATCGGCGGGGCCAGGTAAGCCTGAACGGTCTGAAGGTAGTCGTACAACCCCTTGCCGCCCTTGATCACGGGAATCCAGGCAAGGCCGATGAGCACCATGGCGGCGGTCGCCACGCGGCCGATCCAGACGACCTGCTTCTGGGGCGCCTGGGGCCGCAGCTTTGAGTAGAAGTCGATGGTGAAGAGCGCCGCCGAGGCGTTGAACGCCCCCGCCAGGGAGCTCATCAGCGCGGCCAGCAGGCCGGCAACGACGACTCCGCGGATGCCGATCGGCAGCACCTTGGCCACCAGCATGGGAAAGGCCTGTTGGGCGTTGTCGCGGATGATCAGGCCTTGCTCGTCGAGAAAGGCCTGCTGCAACTCGGGGCTCTGTCCGCTCTTGGCCAGGGCGAAGGCGATCATGCCGGGGATAATGAAAATGAACACCGGAAGCAGCTTCAGCGCCGCCGAGCAGATCGATCCCCGGCGCGCGTCCTGCTCGTTCTGGGCGCCGAGCACGCGCTGCACGATGTACTGGTCCGTGCACCAGTACCACAAGCCGATGATCGGCGCGCAGAAGAGCATGCCGATCCAGGGGTAGTTGTCGTTGAAGTACCAGGCCATGCGCGCCGGCTCCTTGACCGGCGCCCAGGTGGCGCTGACCCCCTCGGGGACGAGCGGCTTCCACAGATTGAACATCTCCGAGCCGGCCCACTCGCGCAGCGCGCCCCAGCCCCCCAACTCTTTCAGGCCGAAGTAGGTGACGCAGCCCGAGCCGAGGACCAGGATCACCGTCTGGATCGCGGAGGTGTAGGCGACCGCCCGCATGCCGCCCATGATCGTGTAGACCCCCGTCAGGACGATCACCAGGATGGAGCCGATCCAGAAGCTGTCCAGCCCCATGAAAGACACGTCGGGAATCAGCACCGCGAAAACCATGCCGCCGGCGAAAATGCCCACGGCAAGTTTCGTCAGCACGTACGCCACCAGCGAGATCAGCGAGAGCACGGTGCGGTTGACGGGCGAGAACCGCCGCTCCAGGAACTCCGGCATGGTGAAGACCTTCGAGCGCATGTAGAAAGGCACCATGACCCAGGCCAGGACCAGCAGACACCACGCATGGAGCTCGAAGTGGGCCATGGCGACGCCGTCGGTGGCGCCCGACCCGGCCAGGCCGACGAGGTGCTCGGAGCCGATGTTCGACGAGAACACCGCCGCGCCGATAATCCACCAGCCCAAGTTGCGTCCGGCGAGGAAGTACTCGGTGGTCGTCTGTGACTGCCGCTCCTTGAGGAACGCCCACCACGCGAAGCCGAAGACGATGGCGAAGTAGCCCAGGATGACGATCCAGTCCACCAGGTGCAATGCCGTCATGCGCCTTCCTTTCCGTGGGAACGGGCGGCCGCCGTCCTCGCGGCGGACGAGTGAGAGAGTCCGCCCGCATATCCACGGGGCCTGATCTTACTCGGGTGCCCGGCGGCGGTCAATCGAGGGC
Source organism: Planctomycetes bacterium ADurb.Bin069 (assembly GCA_002070955.1). Lineage (GTDB taxonomy): Bacteria > Planctomycetota > UBA8108 > UBA8890 > UBA8898 > UBA8898. The sequence goes on along the minus strand of MWEK01000006.1, from coordinate 130,948 downwards.
TGCGGAGTTCGATCCCCGCACCGAGGCCCGCGCCGGCTAGCGGCAGAGAGGCAGGGTATCGGGAGTCGGATCGAGGCCGGGCGCCGGGTAAGGCGGGGCCGGCGACAGGGTCCCTGAAAACTGCGTGCTCAGGAGGGCGATGGCATCGCCGATGTCGAGCTTGCCGTTATCGTCGACGTCGGCGGCATCGGGGCAGGCCGGCGCCGATCCCCTGGCGAAGAGATAGCCGAGAAGCACGATCGCATCACCCACTCCGATCTTCCCGTCGTCATTGACATCGCCCCGCAGAAACGTGCGGCCCAAGTCCTCCTCCGCGCGCCGGATCACGGTGATCGACCCCGGGTGCAGCTCCGGATACACCGTCGTCGATCCCTGCACGGTGAAAGCGTTCAAGGTGGGCGGATCCCACACGCCGCTCTCGAGCGCGAGTGGAAAGGTCCGGCGATGGGCCGGCGCGCCCGTGATCCGCACGACGATATTCGCGATGTTCACGTTCCGGCAGGGCGGCATGGCCTTGCCCGTGATCGGCATGAAGATATCGAAAATGACGCCGGCGATGAAGGTCCCCGCGGCGGGATCCTGGGAAGGGGCCACGAATTCGGCCTCCAGGAACCGCGTCACCGTCGAGGAGAGATCGAAGAAGGTCTCGCCGGGCAGCAACTCCATCGCGGTCGTGTCGATACGGCCCGCCAAGGTGAAACCCAGCACCGGCGTGTCGCTGGTGGCCTTGATCGGCACCGTCACGACGCGCTGGTCATCGTAGATCACCAGGTCCGGAATCCGCAGGTGGAAGCGCTTGGGCCCGACGACAATGCACCCGGTCTCGACCCTCCGGTCGGAGGCGCCCGCCGCGCCGATGACCGTGAGGGTCACCGTGTAGCGTCCGATTGCCGCGTAGGTGTGAACGGGATTGGCCGCGGTCGAGCGTTCTCCATCGCCGAACTCCCACCGATGCAGGAGCACGTGGCCCTCGGCGCGGCTCTCAAACTGGACGGAGAGCGGTATTTCGCCGTCGCGGGGCGTCGCCTCGAAGGCGGCGACGGGCGGCTGTGCATCGTTCCGGTACAGGAGCGCGCCCGCCTGCAGCACGATCGCGTGCAAGTGCGCGAACGCATCCGCGTGGGCGCCCAGCGCCTCCTCGGCGCCCGCCAGGCTCCAGAGCCAGCGCTTCGTTCCCGCGACAAGCTCCGTGCCGCCGGTCTCGCAGTACACGGCGCCGCCCGCGGCGTACAGGATCAGACAGCCCGCGTCCCCCGGCATCATCCCAAGCGCGGCCGACCGCCACGCGGGCGCGCCCACCGCGACCATCCGGTGCGTCGTGAAAGCGCCGCCCGTCAGGCGCAGGAATCTGACGCCGTTTTCGTCGGTCCGGTAGAGCACGAACGGGAGGCCGTCCGCGGCGACGGCGATGGCGGGGGCGGAATCCGCGTGCTCCGTGTGCGTGACCTGCCGCTCGGCGCCTTGGAAATCGCCGCCGGCGTTGTTGCGGTAGAAGATGTCGCCCCCGCGGACGTAGACGGCGTGCAGGACATCGCTGCGATCGACGGCGAACGCCGCCTGGTCGCCCGCCGCAATGGACGCGGCCGTCCCGCCTCCGAATGACACGAAAACGGCGCCTTCGGCCGTGGACCAGCCGACGACGGCGCCGCTCCTCACGAGAGCGACGGTCAGGGGGCAAGGCCGCGCGGTCGCGCTGCCGGCGATGTACGACGGCGCCTTGAAGAGCCCGCCCGGGTTGGACGTCCAGGCCACCTCGTAGGTTTCCCGCCCGGTGCGCGCCCAGCACGCGAGGTAGGTGACCCCGGCGGAGTTCATCGCCAGGGCGGGTCCGGTCTTCCAGGCCGGATCCGCCCCGCCGACATCGAGCGCCGTCGCGAAACCGTCCTGGCCGCGCAGGTAGTACAGTCTGCCGCCCGCCGTCACGGCCGCGGTCGGGTTCCCGCTGGGATCGATGATAAACGCCGCGCTCTCGATGGAACCTAGATCGGCGCCCACCTGTACGGGCGGATTGAGCTCGCCGGCACACGCGCACACGCAGGCAAGCCACACGCCGAGCATGATGCTGTTCCGCAGCGACACTTAGATCCTCCTTCTGAACGCGCGGGGCTCCGCGCGAGGGGTACGAACCACGCTTATAATGTATCCATCGTACAGGGTCGCGGAGGGGGTTGCCAACCAAGTGCTTGTCCGGCAAGCGGTTGGCAGGCGGGCTCCGCCCTGCCGCCGGCGACCCGCCGGCGCCACAGGCTGAGGACCAGCAGGGCCCAGAGCTGGTTGCCCCAGTCCTCGCGGCCCGAGCGTTGAGCGGCAAAAAGGGCCTCGATCTTCCGCCGGTCGAGATACCCCTCCGCGAGCATGGGGTTGGCGAGGACGGCTTCCCTGGCGAAGTCCCAGAAGCCGCCCCCCAAACAGCGCCCGAGCGGCAGGCCGAAGCCCTGCTTGCGTTTGGCAAGCACCGCGGCGGGAAGGAGGTCCCGCACCGCCGCCTTCAGCATGTGCTTGGGACCGCGGCCGCAGCGAAGCTCGGGCGCGAGCGCCGCGACATGCTCGACGACGCGGTGGTCGAGGAACGGCGCGCGGACCTCCAGGCCGTGGTACATACCGGTCCGATCCGTCTTGACGAGGATGTCCCCGGGAAGGTAGTGCCGCAGATCGAGATCGAGAAGCTCGCCGGGCGTCCCGCGCGACGCCCGCGCCAGCCGGTGCAGCGACGGTCCCTCGCCGGCCTCGATCTCGGCGAGAAAGGCGTCCCCGTAGGCCAGGCGCTTGAGCTCCGGAGCGAAAATGCTGCGCCGGCGCAGGAACGCGCCAAGCAGCCCGGCGCGGGCATCGCGCGCGTAGCGACAGACACGCGCCGGCAGCGAGACACCCCGCGGGGAGGGGGCGCAGAGACGTTCGAGCGCCCCGCCCGCCGCGACCGCGGCGCGCCGCGCCAACGCCGGGCGCGCGAATTGTCTGAGCGTGATCGTGAGCCACTGGTAGCCGCCGAAGAGCTCGTCGGCGCCGTCGCCCGACAGCGCCACCTTGACCTCCCGCGCGGCCATGCGCGCGACCAGCAGCGATGGCAGCATTGAGTGGTCGGCGAAAGGCTCTCCGAGGGCCGCGACGGCTTGAACGATATCGTCTTCCTTCGGGGACTCCAGCGCCGCGACCCTGTGCTCGCACCCGAAGAAGCCCGCCACGCGGCGCGCGTCGTCCGTCTCGTCCCCCGCGCCGGCGGGAAAACCGATGCTGAAGGCGCGCACCGGGCCGCGGCGCCGCATGAAACCCACCACGGTGCTGGAGTCGATGCCGCCGCTCAGGAACGCGCCGACCGGGACCTCGCCGGCCAGGCGGATCCCGACGGCATCGTCCAGCAGCGCGCGCAGTTCCTCGAGCCACGCGGCCTCGTCGCAGGGACGCGTCTCCCGGGGCAGGTCCCAGTAGCGCCCCGTCGTGAGCCCGCGCGCGTCGAAACTGCCCCACGCGCCGGGCGGAAGCTGCTCGATGCCCCGCCAGATCGTCCGGTTGCACGGCACGTAGCCGTACGTCAGGAAGTCGTCAAGCGCCGCCGGATCGATCTCCGCCGGAGCCAGGGCCCGCAGCGGCGCGATCTCCGAGGCAAGGTGCAACGCCGACCCGAGGCGGCGGAGGTAGAGCGGTTTTTCCCCCAGCCGGTCGCGCGCGAAAAAGAGCCGCCGCGCCGGGCCGTCCCAGATCGCGAAGGCGAAGGCTCCGTTGAGGTGACAAGGGGCCTCCTCGCCGGCCTCCTCGTAAAGGTGCAGGATGACTTCCGCGTCGGTCCGGGTCGTGAAGACATGACCGCGGGCCGCGAGGCTCGCGCGCAGTTCGCCGAAGTTGTAGACCCGGCCATCGTGGATGATGGCGCGGGTTCCGTCCTCGTTGGCGATGGGCTGCCTGCCGGCCGCAAGATCGATGACGCGGAGCCGCCGGTGGCCGAGCGCCACGCCGGGGCCGAAGAAGAAGCCCTCCTCGTCAGGCCCGCGGTGCGCGAGCAGCCTCGTGAGCGCGGCAACGCGCCCGCGGTCGACCGGCGCTTCCTCCAGAGAGCGCTCGCCGTAGATGCCGCACATGGCGCCTATTATGGAACGGTTCGCGGAGCGCGGCCAGAGCGGAAGCCGGCCGCGCCTCCCCGCCGTCGGGCGAGGACGCCGCGCGCTCTTCCCCGCGCGCCTGCGTCGCGGGACGCTTGCCGCGCGCCGGCCTCCGTGACATCCTAGGCGCCTGGCACGGACACGGGGCCGGCGGGCGGCTCCGCGGCGGCCCAGGGAGCGATATGGCCATCAGAGTGCGGAGGTTTCCGGCCGACGGCGCTTCGGCCCGCCCCGCGGCAAGCGTGGTGATCCCCACGCGAGCGGGCGACCGCGACGGGCGGCTCGCGCGCGTGGAGGCGGACCTGGCTCGCCAGAGCTTCCGCGACTTCGAGCTCATCGAGGTCATCGGCGACGACCGGCAGGGCCGCGCGATCAACCGGGCGGCCCGCCTCGCGCGCGGGGTCTTTCTCATCACCCTCGACGATGACACCGAGCTGCACCAGGCCGAAACCTTCGAGCGCCTGCTGGCCGCCATGCAGGCCGATCACTCCATCGGCATCGCGGGTGCGAGCACCCTGCCGGGGCCGCGCGCCTCGGCCTTCCAGCGCCTCGCGGTCCGGGAAGTGCCGCGGCGGTTCTTCCCCCTCGTCGGCGCGACGATCGATTCCGACATGGCGCAGCATCCGTGCATGGCGATGCGGCGCGATGTCTTTCTCGCCCTCGGCGGAGAAGACGAAGACCTGATCCGCGGCCTCGATCCCCTCCTGCGCCACAAGTTCCGCCGCGCGGGCTACCGCGTCACGATCGCCGCCGGCGCCTGGATCAGTCATCCGCTTCCCGAGGACCTGGGCTCCATCGCGCGGCTGTACTTCAGGAACGGCCGCGGGAGCGCCTTCGCGCAGCGCACGCACCCTGAGCGCATCTACGAGCTTACGGACGGGGCCGAGGGTCTGCGCGGCGGGGCGTTTGCGCCGCGGCGCCCGCGCTGGTTCCGCGCCCTCAGGTACGCCGGCCGCCTCTATCTGGACCTGCTGGGCTGCAGGATCGTGCGCCTCACGGCCGACGTCGCCTACGCGGCCGGCTACGCCTGGGAGCTCTGGACGGCCGCGCGCCGCGTCGCATGATCATTGCGACCGGCGGCGCCGGCCGGTTGCGCGGCGAGCGCCCGAGGCGTTCACGTCCGCCACCGCTTCCACCACCACCAGAGCAGACCCGCCACGATAGGGCCGAGCGTCCCCAGGATGACCCCGAAGAACGGCCCGAGCCCCTCATGCTGCGCCACGGGGAGTCTCACATTCATGGATAAGAAACCGCACACGAGCGGCGGCCACATGACCGCGAGCATCAGGATGGTGAGAGTGCGCATCCTGAGGTTGAGGTTGTTGTTGACGATCGAGGCCCGCGCATCCATCATGCCGGCCAGAATGTCGGAGTAGATGCGGGTCTGCTCGTAGCACTGCTTGTTCTCGATGGCCAAATCGTCGATGAACTCCACATCCTCCTTGCAGAAACCCCGCGCCGCGGGGTTGTTGGCGTTGATGCGCACCCGTTCGATGAGGACGCCGTTGGCTTGGATCGCGTTGAGGTAGTAGACCAGGCTTTTCTCCAGCATGAACAGGTGGATCAGGCTGCGGTTCTCCATCGAGGTGGTGATCTGCGCCTCGATCTCCTCGGAAATGGTGTTGATGACGCGCAAGTGCTCGGTGAAGTGGACGACGCTGCGGTAGATCAGCTTGAGGACCAGGTCCCGCAAACCCTGGATGCGAGCGAAGGCCTTCCCATCGAAAAGCGGCAGATCCTCGGCCTCGACGACGATCAGGCGCTGGTCGTACAGGAAGGCGCCCACGGAGTGAATCTTGAAGTGGAACCGGTCTTCGGCCGCGTAGCGCTTCGGGCGCTTGAAAACCAGCGCCGTGTGATCAGGCTCCTCCTCGATGCGCGCCAGTTCGTCGGGGTCCAGCGAGGACTGCAGGGTATGTTCGTCGATGTTGTAGACATCGACCAGCTCGCGGCGCTCGGTATCGGTCGGGTTGATATAGACGAACACCTGCCCGTCGGCGGGGCCGCATTCCACCAGCTTCTGGTCGACGATCCTAAGGCACCGCAGCATACGCGTGCATCCCGTCCGGGCCGCGCCGGCGCCTCGCCGGCGGGCCGGTGACTTCCCGGACCGCATTCCGCGGACCGCCCCCGCGGCGGCAAACCGCCCACGATAGCATGTATCGCCCCGAAGCGCAATCGGGGTCCATCACGCCGGCGGCGGGCTTTTCCCGCCGCCCGGCCGCGCGGCCGCAAGCCCCCCCAGGGTGCCCGCCTTGAGCAGCGCGCAGCACAACGCCGCGCCCGTCAAGCCCAGGCTCGGCAGAAGCACCAGCCCGGTCACGAGCGCCCCCGCGCAGGCGCCGAGGTGGTCGGCGCCGTCGGTCAGCGCCGCCGCCCGGCCGCGCCGCGAGTCCTCGCCGCGCAGGCACAGGTTGGCGGCGCTGAACTCCAAGCCCGTGATGGCGCCCAGAATGCCGTTCCAGACATAGAGTACGATCTCGGCCGCGGCGGCCAGGCGCATCGCCGGCGCGCGCATCAGTTCCGCGGCCGTGTAGATCACGACGGGCGTGGCCAGCGCCGCGGCGCAGGCGGCCGCCTCGGCCAGGAGCAGGACCCTGCGGCCGCGCCGCACGCGCCGCCCCCACAGCGCGCCCGCGCTCACGCCGCACATGAAGGCGCCCGTGAGCATGCCTATTTTGTGGTACACGCTTCCGCTCACCACCTGGAAGGCGAGCAGAAGGACGAGCGCCAGCGCCATGCCCCAAGCTCCCGTGCCTCCGACGGCCACCAGGACGGGCGCGGCCGGCCGCCGCCGCAGGCACAGCATCGCCAGGCCGGGAATCAGCGCCCAAGGCGCGACATGCGCCGGCGCGAGGCCGAGGACCGCGTTGAAAAGCTCGGCGAGCGCGCTGCCGGCCTGGCGCGCGGCGACGATCAGGCGGCGCAGAAAAAGCGTGGGCCGGGTGTCGCGCTCCGGCGCCGCGGCCGCGAGACCGCGGGCCAGGCGCGCGTCGGTGCGCGCCAGCATCTCCGGCCGGAAGGCATCGCCCGCGGCGAAGAACGCATCCCGGAAGTACTTCGTCGCGATGCCGCGGTTTCTGAAACGCCGCGCCAGCAGGTCCGGATCCCGCGTCGGCGCCCCCGGCGCCGAGGATGCGAAGAACCGCAGCCTGCCGCCCGCCGCGACGACGACCTCGGGGAACACCGCCCGCAGCGTCGCCAGGCACGCCGCCGCATAGGCCGCCGTGTCCTCCTCGAGGTGGATTCCGGCCTCGATGCCCAGGGCGAGCACGCCCTCCGCGGCGCGTACGCGCTCGATCTCCTCGAAGAACTCCCCCGTGTAGAAGCGGTTCAGGGCCGCCGACGACGGCTCCGGCGCCGCCAGCAGGATCAGATCGATGCTCCGGGCGGGCAAAGCGCGGAACAAGCCGCGCGGATCGTCACTGTGCATCCGAACGGCGGGCGCGGCCAACGCGGCTTTCTCGCCGGCGTTCAGGAACGGCGCGAGCACCCCGGGCAGGGCCGGGTCGAAGGGCGCCAGGTGCAGCTCGGACGGCCCGTACTTGAGCAGCTCCCCCACCATGCCGGGCGAGCCTCCGACGAGAACGATCCGTTCGACCCTCGGCGCCTGGCTCGCCGCGATGTGGACCTCGGTCTCGTCGGCGAAGGGATCGGGAAAGGCGAAGGCGAGTTGGCCGTCGAAGTACACCTGGCGCTGGTCCGCCCGCTTTAGCACGGCGATGTTGCCGTAGGGCGTGTCCGCCGACCGCTCAAGGAGAAAAGGGCCCATGAGGCCGCTCCACCTGAGGCGGTCGCCCCACTCCCCCAATACGCCCAAGTTGAAGCCGCCGATGCAGCCCCACAAGAGCAGGAGGCCCGCGCAGGCGGCCGCCGCGCGCCGCCGCGCGAATACCGCCGCGGCCAGGAGCAGCCCCGCCACGGCGCCGAAGGCAAGCAGGTCCTCCCTTCCCTGCGCGAGGAACCAGTAGGTGCCCAGGCACGCCGCGGCCAGGCTTCCCGCCGCCTCGATGCCGTAAATTTCGCCGGTCCCCGCGCCGCCGGCGCGGCGCGCCGCGGCCAAGAGCGGAAACAGGAAGCCGACCAGCCCGCTCACGGGCACCGTGATGAGGGCGAGGCCCGCCGCGGCCTGGCCGAAGCGCGGGCATTCGCCCGCGGGCAGGCCGATCAGCCCGCGCAGCCCGCGCGCCGCCGCGTACTCCCAGAAGACGACGCCCGCGAAGAGAAGCAGCGTCGCGCACAGAAGCTCCTCCGCGGATGCGCGCCTGAGCGCCGCGCCGCCGGCGAGGGCTCCCAAGCCCACCGCGAAGAGCCACCACGCGAAGAAAAGCGCCAGCACCAATTCGTTGCCGCCGAAGGCGACCAGCCCCCCGCGGACGGCGATGACCTGGGCCCACAGCGCCGCCGCCCCCGCCGCGAAGGCCGCGATTCTGACGGCATTCGCTCCGCGGCCGCCGCCGGCGCATGTGTTCGGCGGGCGGCCGTCACTCATCCTCGCCGAACACCTGCGCCTCGAAGACCCAGAAGCGCGTCCCCTCGCGCCAAGCCTCCGGCGCGAGCCCCGCCTTCACGGCGAGGTGATCGAGGGTTTGCTCGCGGTTCCAGCCCTGCTCGGGCGCGACCTGCGGCAGGAAGATGGCGCGCCGTCCGGCTTTCTCCATGAGGATGCCGTGCCGTCCGACGGTGAACTCCTCGGGGCTTTTGACCTCCCGCGGCGGCGTCAGCACGGAAATCTCGATGGAAATTTCGCCGGCTTCTTCCTTCGCGACGGGCGCGAAGCGCCGGTCGCGCGCCGCGGCGTTTATCGCGTTCTTGACCACCGCCTCCCAGAGCGCCTCCTCGGGCATGATCGTGCCGATGCAGCCCCGCAGCTCGCCGCGTTTCTTCAGGGTCACGAAGGCGCCCGCCTTGAAGCGCGCCTCGGGGGGCAGCGCCGCCCAGTCGACGTAGGCGCCCGGGTCCTCGTGCCGCTCGCCGTCCAGGTAGCGCACGATGACGCCGCGCGCCAGCGCAAGCAGTTTTTTCTCGGATTCTCTCGCGATCTTCCGGTCCCGCGGCAGCAGATCCAACGGCTCCACGGCTCCACCCCCTTTCACGGCGCCGGGCCGGCAGAACGCGACGCTCGCGTAGCTCACGCTCCCCTGGCTCAGCAGCGCGGCATCGCTCCGGGCGCCCGTCATCTCGCCCGAGGTCGCATAGGACAACAAGACGCCGGGAGCCCCCGCCGAGCCGGGCCGGCGCGCCACGATCTCCAGGAGCACGCCGATGGGGTCGCGGCCGCACACCGTCGCGCCCGTTCGCGCAATGTAGTCTGAAAACGCGGCCTGCTTGCCCGCCAGAATCGGCGCGAGCGCGCCGAAATCCAGGGCGCGGATGCCCGCCTCGATGTCGCGCGTGAAGGGCGTGAAGCCGAAGCGCGCGCCGAAATGGGTGAAATCCGAACTGGCGACCACAAGGGCGTCCTCGCCGGCGAAGGGCGCGAGCGCCGCGGCCGCCTGCGCGGCGTCGCCGCCGTCCAGGGCGCCGACCAGGATGGGCAGCAGCTTGAAAGGCGGGAGCACCGCCTGCAGGAACGGCACCTGCACCTCGAGGGAGTGCTCGCGGCGGTCGGCTTCGCCCTGGAAGGAGAAAAACGCTTGCGCGCGCAGCGCCGCCACCGCCTCGACGTCGACGGGCACAACGCCAAGCGGCGTCCGGAAGGCGGCATAGTCCGGCAGCGCCGCGCCCCGGAAACGGCCGTAATGGCTCGGCCCGAGGAGGATCACGCGCGCGAACTTCATGCCCCTCAGGAGACTGTACGCCGCCCCCGCGCACTTTCCCGAGTAGACGTATCCGGCGTGGGGCGCGATAAGCGCGGACGGGCGGAGATCTCCGAAGTCGGGCTGGACGCGCAGGCAGCCCTCGATCGCGCTCCGGAGCGCCTCCGGGCCGGCGGGATAGAACGCGCCCGCGACGGCGGGCTCCCGGACGGCCTTGCCGGCGGCAGGCGCGGCACAAGCCCCCATCCAGCCGCACAAGACCGCGCACGCACTCAGTCGCATCGTCCGCATGGCGCTCACCTCGCACGCTCGGCCGCCCTCATCATAGATGGCGCGGGCCGTCAATCAAGGGACGGCGGGGCGCAACACAAAACGGGGCAACGACCCGGGATCCGGCGCAAGCTTCGGAATGGAGCGCTTCGCCAGCCGCCGGCCGACCACCGCGGGGAAGCTCAAGGCTGCTTCGCCGCCGCCTTCTGGTCCGGCTCTTCCTCTTTGGGCTTCTTCCACCGCATCAGCGTCTGCCGGATTTCGGCCAGGTTGTTCTTGTTCGCCAACACGAGGACGACATCGCCCGCCTCGAGCACGGTGCCCCCGCTCGGCACCATGAACTTCTCGTTCCGGTTTATCAGGACGATGAGGCTGTCGCGGGGCAGGCCCAACTCCACGATCGGCTTCCCGGTGACGGCGGAAGTGTAGGGAATGATGAATTCGACGAGCTCGGTGTCCACTCCATCCAAGGGCTCGAATTCGATGGGAGATCTCCGTTTGATCTTGAGCGGCGCCTGCAGGCCCAGCAGGCGCGCCACCACGGGGATCGACCACCCCTGGAAGAGCGCCGAGGTGAGGACGATGAAAAAGATGATGTTGAAAATCGCCTCGGATTCCTCCAGCTTCGCGACGAGGGGAAACGTCGCCAGCACCACGGGGACCGCGCCCCTCAGGCCGACCCAACTGACCAGGGCCTTCTCCCGCCACCCCAAGCGCACCGCAAGCAGCGACAGAACGACGCTCAGCGGCCGGGCGACGAACATCAGAAAGGCGGAACAGGCGAGGCCGGCCCAAATGACATCGATGATTTTAGATGGATAAACGAGCAGCCCCAGGGTGACGAACATGGTGATCTGGCTCAGCCAGGCAAGCCCGTCGAAAAACCGCAGCATGCTCTTCTTGTACACGAACTGGCTGTTGCCAGCGATCAAGCCCGCGATATAGACGGCCATGAAACCGCTGCCGCCGGCCGCCGCGGTGACGCCGTAGGTAAGCGCCACCAGCGCCAGGGCGAACACGGGATAGACCCCCTCGTAATAGGAATTCAAACGATTGAGCAGGAGGACCATGGCCTTGCCGAAGGCGATCCCAAACAGGATGCCGAGTCCCATCTGAACGACGAAGAGCGTGACCAGGGAAAAGGACGACGTCTCGGGATTGGTAATGATTTGAATCAACCCCACGGTGAGCAGGACCGCCATGGGGTCGTTGCTGCCCGACTCCAGCTCCAGCAGGGGTTTGAGCAGGCCCCGCAGGCTGATCTTCTTCGAGCGGAGCACCGAGAAGACCGCGGCGGCATCGGTGGAGGAACCGACCGCGCCGAGCAGCAGGCCGGGCAGAAGCGGGAAGTCCAGGGCGACGTGGGCAAAGAGGCCCACCGCCACGGCCGTGAGAAAGACGCCCAGCGTCGCGAGGCTTGCGGCCGATCGGAACACCGGCTTGACATCGGACCAGCTCGTGTCAAGCCCGCCCGCGAAAAGAATGACGACCAGGGCCATGATGCCCACGGCCTGGGCCAACTCGGCGTTGTGGAATACGATGCGGCCCGGCCCTTCGGAGCCGGCGAGCATGCCGATGCCGAGAAACAACAAGAGGACCGGAACCCCGAAGTCCTCCGAGAGCCTGGCGACGCCGATGCTGATGATGATCAGGAGCGATCCTATCAGCAGGACGTATTCGATCGGTATCATGTTCCCAATATAGACCTGGGCGGCAGGGGCGTCAATTGAACCGTTCCGGGCGGCTGCCTGGCCCCGTGCAGGACAGAAGTTCCGCATCGGGGGGCGCGCCAAGGCCGTAAGCCGGCCTGCCGGCGTCGATCCTGTTCATGCGGAAAGCGCTTCGCGGGGCCCAGCCGGCGTCAACGTCCCTCCAACGCCGCCAGCCGCGCCGCGCATTCCAGCCTGACTCCTTCGGGCAGGTCGGCGCGCCCGCGCGCCTCGCGATAGAGGGCCCGAGCCTCGTCCAACGCGCCGGTTTCCTCGTAGAGCAGGCCGAGCAGCGCGATCACCTCGCCGCCAGGCGGGCTCCGCGCGCCGAGAGAGCGCAGGATTTCGATGGCGCGGCGGGGCTCGCCCAGGCGGCGCAGGTGAAAGGCGAAGGCATAGGAGTAGCGCGGCTCCGACGGCGCCTCCTCCACCGCCTGCATGAAGAGCCTCAGCCCCTCGTCGGGACGCTCTCCGATCACCATCACGGCGAGGTTGTACGCCGCCTGCGCGAGGTGCGGGTCGGCCTTCAGCGCGGCGCGCAGGCACTGCTCCGCCTCGCCCGGATCGCCCCGCTCGGCCCGCAGGAGCCCGAGATTGAAGAGCGCCTCGGCGCTCTGCGGTTCGATGCGCAGGGCGTCCCTGAGCTCGCGTTCGGCCGCGTCGTTGTCGCCGCGCCGCGCGTGGCAAAGAGCCATGTTGACGCGCGCCGGGATGAACGACGGGTTGAGCCGCCGCGCCGCCGCATAGCTCGCCAGCGCCTTGTCGAAGTCGCCCCGGTCTTGGGCGAGGTTCCCCAAGTTGTAGTGGCCGGCGAAGTCATCGGTGCGGGCGCGGAGCAGCGTTTCGTATTCGGCGATGCAGGCGGCGGCCGCCGCGCGGGCGGCGGCGGGCAGGGCCTCGACCGGAACGCGCGCGAGCACCGACGCCGCCTCGAACCTGACGCCGCGCCGCGGATCGCGCGCCAGCTCGCCCAGGACCTCGAGGGCGCGGCGGGGGTCCGGCGCCGGCGCGGCCGCCAGCGCCCGCGCCGCGCTGCCGCGCACCAGGGGCGAAGGATCCCGCGCCGCCGCGTACACCACGGGCCACTTGCGGGCGTCCTCGCAGGCCGCGAGGAGCCGCACCAGCGACGCCGCGACCACCTCGTTGCGGCCGCGGCCCGCCACGTAATCGCCCATCTCCTCCAGGCGCTCCCAGCGGCGGGCGCGCGCCGCGGCCACGAGCGCGCCCGTCCACAGCATCGGCGCCTGGTAGTCGCGCGGATACCATTCCCGGACGAGGCGGTCGGCCCAGGCCGCGTCCTTGTCGGGGTGGCAGATGCCGCAGGCGTTCGGCGAGCCGAACGCGGCGGTCGCGGCGGGCGCGGGGGGGCGCATGCTGTGGTCGTGGCGCCGCATGCGCGCGAACTCGGTCTCCGGCATGTGGCAGGCGACGCACCGGCTTCCCTCGCTCTCGGCGGTATGATGCGAATGCGCCGCCGGGTTCCCCACCTGCCGCTCGTGGCACGGGAGGCAGGCGTTGTCCGCCGCGGCGCCGGCGTGCTTGTTCCTGCCCGACGACGTGTGGCAGTGCATGCACGTGAGGTCGGGCGCCTTGAGGCAGGGGCTCAGCAGCCAGGTCGTATGGGTGAAATTCTCCCCGAGGTCGCGGCCGTCGGGGTGGAAGTCGGGGTGCTCGAGACAAGTGAGCACGTAGTGGTCGAAAAACTCGTCGCCCGGCATGAGGCCCGCCGTGAACGGCCCGGCCTTCGCGTGGCATGCGCCGCACAGCGAGTTGGTCTGCGCCGGCGTCAACCGCCTGGCAGCGATGATCTCCAAGTCCCCGGGCGCCGCGCCCGGCGCCAGCGCCTCCATCGCCGCGACGTGCCGCTCTCCCGGCCCGTGGCACGTCTCGCAGTTGATGCCGGGCTCGACCCACTCGGTGCGGTAAGCGTCGGTGGCGAGGTCGTAGCGCTTCGAGATCTGCGACACGTGGCATCCGTAGCACGAGGTGTTGAACGTCAGAAACGGATCGGTCCAGTCGACGGGGGCGTCGACCGCGTGGGGGAAGTGGCGCACCATGCTCCCCGTCGTGTCATACCACTCCCGCCGCCGGGTGTCGAAGGCGAGCGGCAGGACCTGCAGCCGCCCGCGGACGAAGGGCGTCAGGAAGTACGCCGTGTTCTTGCCCCCCATGACGTGGGCCAGGGGGTAAGTCTTGACTCCGACCGAGACCTCCTCCAGCACGGCGCCGGCGTTCAGGTCGAAGCGGTAGCGCGTGCCGCGCACCGCGATGGGCGCCTCCATGGGAACCAGCGTCCGCGCGGCCCAGGCCTTCGAATAAGGCTGCATGGCGAGCCCATGCCAGGAGGAAACCCATTTCTCGTAGAAGTCCTCGTGGCAGCGCTTGCAGCTCCGGGAGCCTACGACCGCCGGCGCCGGCCCCTCCGCCGAAGGCGCGCCGGCGCCGGCCGCGGCGCACGCCAGCGGCAGCAGCAGCAACGGCGCGTATCGCGCGCCGGCGGCTCGCCGTTCCTTCCTGTGCCCCACGCCGCCCCTCCCCATCAGAACGTCCCCTGCATGCGAAGGGCGACATACCAGCCGCCCTCGAGGCCGCGGTACTTGTCCAGGCCGCGGCAGTCCCAGCCGGTGAGGAAGCGATGGTTGAAGGCCCAGCCGCCGCCGATGCTCGCGTCGAACCACGCCGTGGCGATGCGCAGGCCGCCCCCGGCGCGGTCGAACTCGTGGAAGAAGCGCTGATTCCTTCTCAGACCGATCCTGTCGCGATTCGGCGCCCCCATGGCAAAGCCCTCCAGCGTGCGTCCGTACTGAGCGTAGAGGCGCAGCCACTCGGCCGCCTCGTACTCGACGGTGGCGTCGCACTTGACCGGAAAGCAGTACTTGAGATCCAGCGTCGTTCGCTCGCAGAGCCGGACCGCGAGCGAAGTCTCCGGAATGCCGACCGCGTAGCGCACGCGCTCCCCGAGGGAATCGCGGTACGAGAGGTAGGGCAGCGGCACGTCGGGCCAGAGGACGCGGTTGCCGTCGAACTCGATGCCGGCGCAGAACCGGCCGGCGGCGCCCGCCGGCCGCGAGCCGCCCAACGCCGCCGTCGGGTACCACGCTTGGCGGTTGCGGAAGTACCCGTCGTTCGCGGTGCCGGCGCCGCCCATGATGTCGATGCGCCAGCCCTCGACCAGGCCGTCGACGCGCGTGGCGCCGGCCAGCGCAATGTCGTTGAACTGGCCGCCCACCAGCCGGTTGTCCGAGCGGCTGTCGTAGGTCAGGACTTTGTACCCGAGCACGAAAACCGGGTCGGGGTCGCCCCTGAGGAACTTGACGCGGCCGCGGGAATCCCAATAGAACATATTCGTTTTCTCGCCGGCGCCCCGCGTGTCGGCGTCGCCGAAGAAAAGGAGGTCGTCGAAGGTGTCGGCCCAATGCGGCTCGGGCGTCCACGGCACGGTGAAGATGGCAGAGGTCGTTTGGGAGAAGAGGGGCGCGCAGAGCCCGGCGGCGACGGCGCACAGCGCCGCGCGCAGACCGCGCCCCGCGCCGGGCAATCCAGGCCGTTTCATCCGCGCCTCGGGCTTCGCATAGGAATCCTCGCACATGCGCACCGCCGCCCGCGCCGCGGCTGCGCATCCCGCGAGCAGGCGGCGGTCCCATTATGGATTATCGGCACGCGAAGTCGAGGACATGCGCGCCGCGGGGCCTGAATTGACCCGGCACAGCCCGCCGCGTACCATGGACCTCATGAGCCTGCCGGTGAAGCTCCACGCCCATGCGAGGCGCGGCAAACGGCCGCCCTCGCGGCCGCGCGGCCGCCCCACGCGGCGGGGGTTCCTGCAAGAGGTCGCCGGGGTCGCCCTCGCGCTGCCCCTCGCCGTTGCGGGCGGGCGCCGGGCCTCCGGCGCCTCCGGCGCCTCCGGCGACCGCATCGCCCTGGGCTGCATCGGCCTGGGCGGGCACGGAACGAACTGGAACCTGCCCCGTCTGCTGGCGGAGGAGGGGGCGCGCGTGGTGGCGGTGTGCGACGTCTTCGCCGATCGGCGCGAGAAGGCGCGCGCCTTGGTGGACGCGCACTACGGCGCGGCGGACTGCGCGGCCTACAACGACTTCCGCCGCGTTCTCGATCGCGGGGACATCGATGCCGTCATGATTTCGACGCCGGACCATTGGCATGTGCTGATGACGGTGCTCGCCGTGCGCGCGGGCAAGGATGTCATCTGCGAGAAGCCCACCCTGACCATCGCCGAGGGCCAGGCGCTCTGCCGCGAGGTCCGCCGACACAAGGCCGTCTTCCAGACCGCCACGGAGGATCGCAGCATCCCCTGCTATCACCGGATGGCGCGGGCGGTGCGCGAGGGCGCCATCGGCAAGGTCACCCGCGTCGAGGTGACGCTGCCCGCCGGGCAGCGCTTCCCGAACGAGGACGCCGCCCCCGTCCCCGCGGGGCTGGACTGGGACCTCTGGCTCGGGCCGGCGCCGTACGTGCCCTACACGCCCGGCCGCACCGAGGCCCAGCACTGGCGCCACGTGTGGGACTACTCGGGCGGGAAGTTCTCGGACTGGGGCATGCACCAGCTCGACACGGTCCAGCTCGCCCTCGACCGCGAGCGCGACGGCCCCGTCAAAGTCGCGGGCCGCGGCACCGTGAACCCGGGCAGCGTGTACGGCACGTTCATCGACTACGATCTGACGTACACCTACGCCGATGGAGTCGAGGTCCATGTGGCTTCCGGCGGCACGGGCTTGATGTTCCACGGCACCGAGGGGCGCATCGGCAACAAGGTCTGGCGCGGCCCCCTGGAGGCGCACCCGGCCGAGATCCTGGACCGCCCGCTGGAAGGCGGCGCGCGGATCCCTTTCAACGAGCGCGGCGAGCACCACGACTTCCTGGCCTGCGTCCGGAGCCGCAAGGATCCCTACTTCCCCGCCGAGTCGGGGCACCGCTGCGCGAGCCTGCTTCACATCGGCAATATCTGCATGCGCCTGGGGCGCCCGCTGCGCTGGGATCCGGCCGCGGAGGAGTTTCCCGGCGATGCCGAGGCGAACGCCATGCGGGCGCGGCCCATGCGCGCGCCGTGGTCGCTGGAGGCATAGAAAGGCGCCCCGGCGCCGCCCGCGCGGCGGCGCTTCACACGCGCCACCGCCGTCGAAGGCCTCCGAGTCCCGTCACGGGACCGCACGGAAGAGCCGCCCGTCGCCCGCGGCGAGCTTGATCTTCACCGTCCGATCGGCGCCCAGCGCGGGGCCGGCGATCCACGCGCCGGTCTTCCGGTCGAGTTCCTCCAGCCCGGCGCCCGGGATCCCCGTCTTCACCACCGCCTCGGCCTCCGCGCGATAGCTGCGGTTGACCACCATGAACGCCGTCGGCCGCGCGCCGCGGCCGAACAGGCCCAGCACGAACTCGCCGCCCGCGACCTGCACCGGCGCTTCGGGAGGGAACGCGACGGCGCCGTAGGGCAGCGGCGCGGTTTGATAGACCGCGATCGAATCCAGCGCGAGGAGCGCGGGCCCGAATTTCTCGATCTCTCCGTTCAGGGCCGCGACATCCTTGGCCAGGGGCGCGGCCTTGCCGTCCTGGTAGAGCCCGCCGTAGGACGCGGGGCCCCAGTAGGTGAAATAGCTGATGCCGCGGCCGCCGTAGGCCATGGTCGTAAAGACCAGGAAGCGCATCTCCGCGGCGTTCGGGAGGCGCCACACTTTCTCCAGGGTGCTCGCCTGGATGATGTTCAGGAAGGGCCTGCCCGCCGCGAGCGCCGCGGCCCGGATCAAGGCGAGGTTCAGGAAATACTGGGGGCCGTCGTGCTCCCGAAAGAAATGATAGTGGTCGTAGCTGATGAGGTCGGGCTTCACGATTTCGACGAAGCGCAGCAGGTGCTCCCGGTACGCGAGCACGGTCTTGTCCTCCGGACCCACGCCGGCCAGATCCGTCGGGTGGCCGGCCGCGGCGCGCTCAGCCTCGGCGGCGCGCACGCCGAGCTGGGCCTCGGTGGCGTACGTCGGAAAGAGATTGATGTAGGCCAGGTGCGCGGGGTCGCGCTCCCGCAGATACGCGACGAGTTTTCCCAGGCCCTCGAAGGCGCCCGCGCCGGGCTCATCGACGATATAGTACGCCTCCAAGGCGGGATGGCCCTTCACGCGCTCGATGAGCGCGTCGAGCTGCGCCCGCCTCCCGGCGTCGGCCAGCGCCGCCGGGTCGAGGAGCGGATTCGTCAGCATGGCGCGGAGGCCGTGCTTCCCGGCCGCGTCCAGACCCTCGACCGGCACCCAGGTCAGGTTGTACCCTTCGGCGGCGACCGCGGCGAGCGCCGCGTCGGTGGCGGGCGGGGGGCACCAAAAGGTGATCAGGAACCGCGTCTGCTTCCACCCGCCGCTTGCCTCGGGAACGGCGGCCAGGAGACACCAGGACGAGAGCGCGATGACACCCGCCGAAAGACGCCATGAACCCATGGGGACCCTCCTTCACCCGCGCCGCGCGCGCCCCCGCCAGGCCGGCGCGCCTCGGATCCGCATCGATCTTGGCGACGACGGCCTCGGCGAGCGCCAGGCCGCGCGCTTCGATCTCCCCGTGCCGCCGCATGCGTCCTCACACCTCCGCCGGCAGCTCGTACCCCGGGCGCCTCGGGCGATCGAGGAAGCGGGCGGCCTCCTCGTCGCCAGCGAAATCCTCCTTCACCGGGTCCCACGCCAGCTTCCGGCCGACCCAACGCGCGATATTCCCCAGGTGGCAGACCGTGATGGACCGATGCCCGATCTCGATGTCCGCCGCCGGCAGGGTCTTCGCGCGCATGCAGTTGAACCAATCGCGCATGTGGTCGTTGCTCGCATAGAGCTTGACGGGCAGTTCCGCCGGCGCGGACTTGGCTAGATCCGCCGGCTCCGAGCTGAAAACGCCCCGATCGACCTTCAGGCTCCCCTTCTCGCCGACGAAAACCGCGCCGCCCATGGGACCGTCCTCGAGGACGAGCACCGTGCCGTCGGCGTAGCGGTAAAAAACCTTCGGTACGCCGCAGGCCTTCTCGCCGCGCGCGCGGGACTCCGGCGCGGTGTAGACCGGCGGGTTGAACCGCGGCCCCTCGGTCCACACCTCGACGGGACCGCCGGCGTCCATGCCCAGCGCCCACTGCACCTGGTCCAGACCGTGGCTCCCCCACCCGGTCATCTCCCCGCCCGACCACGGGCGAAAGGAGATCCAACCCGGGTTCGTGCGGGGGTTGAAGATGTCCGGGTGATACGGCACGACCGCGGTGGGCCCGCACCAGGCATCCCAGTCGAGCTCCCGCGGCGCATCCTGTCCGGGAAGCCCGCACTCCCAAGGGCTCGGGTAGTTGTGCCCGATGACTTTGGCGACCTTGCCGAGCACGCCGTTTCGGACGAGTTCGCAGGCGCGGCGGTTCTTCTCCATGGAGCGCTGCTGGCTCCCGCACTGAACGATGCACCCGTACTTGCGCGCCGCCTGGACCATGAGGCGCCCCTCGCGGATGGTGAGGCTCACGGGTTTCTCGACGTAGACGTGCTTCCCCGCCTGGCAGGCGTGAATCGTGTGCAAGGCGTGCCAGTGATCGGGGGAGGCGACGATGACCGCCTGGACGTCCTTGGACTCCAGGAGGTCGCGGTAGTCGTGATAGGCGCGGCCGCCGTGCTTGCGGATCACCGCCTGCGCGCGAGGGAGGAAACAATCCGCGGCGCCGACGCAGCGGCCATCGGCGGGCAGGCCCCTGCCTTGAAGGTTCTCCGAGCGCCGGCCGCAGCCGATGTATCCGACGCCGATGCGGTCGTTCGGGCCCGGGGCGCCCTCGGCGCCGAACACGCCGCTCCTGGCGAAAAACGGCCCCGCCGCCAGCGCGCAGCCCAGCGCGCCCGTGCGGCGCAAGAGTTCCCTGCGGGTCACACGTCGTCTCGTCGGCATGGTTCCTCCTCTCCGGCGGCTCGCGCGCTATCGCGCGGGAGCACGGGTCTGCTTCAGCACGCGGAGCAACGCCTCCTTCGCCGCCGGCGGCGCCATTTCGGCGGCCGCCCGCAGCGCGTCGATGAAGGCCCGCGGCGTTACCCCGCCCGCGAACCGCAGCGTCTGGCCCTCGTTCACGATCTCGGTCCGCTCTGCTCCGCCGGCCGTGTACTCGACGCGGAGCTTCTTGCTTATGCCCACCGCCGGATCGCCGAATTCGGCGTTCGACGCCTCGACGGCGAGGGCGCCCCGCTTCACGATTTCGGCCACCTTGGCGGTGACATCCGCCTTGGCGCCGTCGGGCAAATCGCCGTAGACGGCCTTGCGGATGATCACATCGCCGGGAGCGAGGGTCGTGTGGCGCTCGCACACCTGGACGAGGGCCTGCTCGAGCGCCTGCAACTCCGCCGCCGATCCGGCGCCGGCAAGCAGTCTGACGAGGGCGGGAAACTCCGCCGCGCCCGCCATGGCCCCGGCGGCCTTGATGCTCGCCACGCGAACGGCCTCGTCGCCCGCGGCGGCGGCCGCCAGCAGCGCGGGCAGCGCGCCGGCGGCGCGCCGCTGCGCGATGAGCTCCACCGCGACGACGCGCTTCTTCGAGTCAGGGTCCCCCAGCATGGCGGCCAGGGCCGCATCGATCTCGGCTCCTTCCATGGCGCCCAGAGCCCCCCGCGCCGCCTTGACGACGTCGTCCGCCATGTCGCCCGTCAGGGCAACGAGGGTCGGCACCGCGGCGGCGCCGCCAATCTCGGCCAACGCATGGGCGATCGCTTCGCGGGCCGCTTTGCCGCCCGTCCGGGCGAGGGCGCACAACGCCGGCAGCGCCGCCTTGTCGCCGCGGGCTCCGAGGGCCTGGATCAGCACGATCTGGCTGTCCGCGGGAAGCCCCTCCAAAACCCCCGCCACCGCTTCCGTCACCTTGGAGCCGGGCATCTCGAGCGACGTGAGCGCGGCCGCCTTGACGAGGAGGAAATCCTTGCCGCGGCAGGCTTCCACAAGGAGCGGCAGCCCGGCGTCCTGACGCGCCAGCACGGCTCCCCGCAAAGCCGCCGTGAGCACCTGGTGCGGAACATCGTCCCGGCCGCGCAAAGCGTCGTAAATCGCCGCGGCCTCCGCGCGCCGCCCGCCGGCGGCGAGGGTTTCCGCGCAGCGCAGCAGGCCCTCGCAAAGCGCAAGCCGATTTTCCCGGGAGACGCCCGGCAGCGCCGCGCGGAGCCGCTCGGAGGCCTCCACGGTGCCCAGCATGCCCAGGGAGCGCGCGGCGGCCTGCGCCACTTCGGCCTCCGCCGCCCCGAGCAGCGCGCCCAGCGCCGCGGTCGCCGCCGTGTCGCGCCGCGCGCCGATGGAACCGATGACGCCGGCAAGCGCGCGGCCCTTCAGCACGCCCAGGGCCCCGCGCAGCGCCGCGTCGACGGCCGGGTCGGGAATCGGCTCGAGGGCGTAGCGGGCCATGTGGGCGAGCCGCTCGTCGCCGAGCAGCGCGGCCAGCGCGGGCACCGCCTTGGCCGTACCGATCAAGCCGAGCAGCCGGCAGGCATCGGCCTTGGCCTTGACCGGCGCCTCCGAGGCCAGCACCGCGATCAGGGCGTCCTCGTCGGGGGCGGCCGCTTCGCCGGCCCGCAAAGCGCCGGCGCACAGCAACGGCGCAACCAACAGGCAATTCGCGACAATCTTCCTCATGGCATCCTCTCGCCGCGGATCGGCATCAATAAATCCAGGGTTCGCGCATGGCGCGGGCGCAGAAGCGCTGGGCCTCCGCGTCGCCGATGAATTCCCCCTTCGCGGGGTCGAATCGCAGGTCGCGCTTGAGCCACATGCAGATGTTGGCGGCGTGCACCGCGGCCATGGAATTGTACATGACCTCCGCGTTCGCCACCGGCCGGCGGCGCGACTTGACGCAGTCGCAGAAATCGCGCACGTGGTCCAGCGAACGCTGCGTGCGGGCCGCATAGGCGCGCACGACCTTGTCGTAATCGGCCAGGAGCGCCGGCGAGGAGGCCTCGGGCTTCTGGTAGCCGTCCGCCGAGGCCACCCACCCCTCGGGGCCGTCGAACCGCATGCCGCAGGATCCGCGCCAGTACTTGTCGCCCCGCGAGAGGATCATCTTCGCGCCGTTCGCGAAGGTCGTGACCATGCCGTCGCCCGTCGGGTTGTTCACGTACCTGTACTCCACCGGCGACGTGTCGAGCGCATCGAGGCCCGCCTGGACCTGCGCGAAGGTGTGCGCCCCCCACTCGCCGATGCAGCTCGTGTGGAAATCGTAGTGGCCGCGCCAGCCGCCGTTGACGTAGGTCGCGTTGTACGGCCGCCACGGGCACGGGCCGAGCCACGCGTTCCAGTCCACCTCCTCCTTGGGAGGCTGGGGCTGTTCGGGCAGCCAAGCGTGGCTCATCTCCGCCGCATCCCAGGGGGCGATGTGGGCGTAAGCCGTGTGCACCTTGCCGAGGAGACCGTTGCGCGCGGCCTCGAAGCAGAAGACGAAGGTGTCCTGGCTCAAGCGCTGGGTGCCGGTCTGATACACGCGGCCGTAGCGCGCGGCCGTTTCCACCACGGCGCGCCCCTCGGCGATGGTCATGCACGACGGCTTCTCGCAGTACACATCCTTGCCGGCGCGCATGGCCAGGATCGACGCCAGCGCGTGCCATCGGTCGCCGGTCGCGATCAGGAGGGCATCGATGTCGGTGCGCTCGGCGAGAAACGCCCCCATGTCGGCGTACTTCTCGCAGTCCTTGTTGTAATAATGCTCGTCGACGATGCGCTTGCACTCCTCGCGGCGCGCCCGGCGCACGTCGCAGATGGCGACGAATTGCACGTCGCGCTCCTTCAGCATCCAGCGCATGACGCCGGTGCCGCGCCCGCCCAGACCGAGGCCGCCGAACACGATGCGGTCGCTGGGCCGCACGGCGCCGTCGCGGCCCAAGGCGCCGGCGCGCACGCCCCGGGGCATCGCCAACGCCGCGCCTGCCGCGGCAAGCGTTCCCACGAACCCGCGCCGCGTGAGCCCCCGCGAATCCTTGCCTCGCCGTCCTGTCCCGTGCATTGAAGCACCTCCTTGCTATCCGAGCGGGCGCGGACGCCCGCGTCCGCCGCACCGCCATCGTATAGTGTGCATGATTACCTTCGCCCGTCAACCGCGGTTTTTTGGCGCGCCGGGAAGGGAACCGCGCCCGGCGCGAGGGAACGCCTTCGGGTACAATCGACTCCCATGAAACAACAAACCTTGCGTTTCGACTCCCGGCGGGTCCTTTGCCTCTTGCTGGCGGCGGCGGCGCGGGGGCAGGCCGCGCCCGACGGTTGCCCCGGATCGCCCTGGCCCGCCACCGATGCCCTCGCCCGCGAGCTGCCCCTTGCGGCCGAATGCGGCGTTTCGCGGCCGGGGCGCCAGGTCGGCATCTTCTATTTCCTCTGGCACGAGCATGCCGGGCCGGGCCGCGTCGCCGGGGAAGGGCCCTACGATGTCGCCCGGATTCTGGCCGCGGATCCCGACGCCGCGAGGAAGCCCTCTTCGCCCCTCTGGGGGCCGATCGGCGCCTACCACTACTGGGGCGAGCCGCTCTTCGGCTACTACCTGCCCAGCGATTCGTGGGTCCTGCGGCGCCACGCGCATCTTCTGGCCGATGCCGGCATCGATGTCCTGATCATGGATGCCACCAACGCGCTGACGTACCGCCCCGTCTACGAGAAACTCTGCGAGGTCTTCACGGAAGTGCGCCGCGGAGGCGATGCCGTGCCGCGCATCGCTTTCATGGTGAACACGAACGCGGGCCGGACGGCGCAGAAGCTCTACGCGGATCTCTACGCGCCGGGGCTCTTCCGAGATTTGTGGTTCATCTGGGACGGGAAGCCGCTCCTTCTCTGCGATCCCGCCCAGGCCGGCCCCGAGGTGCGCGAATTCTTCACGCTGCGCCGCGCCCACTGGCCCTTCGAGATGATCGATACGCCCTACGCCTGGCACTGGGAAGCGACCTACCCGCAGCCCTACGGCTACACCGGCGACCCCGCCAAGCCCGAGCAGGTCAACGTCTCGGTGGCTCAAAACCTGCGGGCCGTCGACGGCAAGGTGACGAACATGAGCGCGGGCGACGCCCGCGGGCGCAGCTTCCACGACGGGCGGCAGGACCAAACGCCGGGCGCCGCCGACCACGGCCGCAATTTCCAGGAGCAGTGGCGGCGGGCCTACGAGCTCGACCCGCCCTTCGTCATGGTGACCGGTTGGAACGAATGGATCGCGGGGCGCTGGGGCACCCCCGACGGCCCGTTGGTCTTCGTCGATCAGTTCGACCGGGAATTCAGCCGCGACATCGAACCCATGCGCGGCGGGCACGGCGACAACTACTACTACCAGCTTGTCGCGGGCGTCCGGCGCTACAAGGGGGCGCCGCCGCTTCCGGCGGCCTCCGCGCCGGCGACGATCGCCATTGACGGCTCCTTCGATGCCTGGCGCGCGGTGGCGCCCGAATTCCTCGATCACGCCGGCGAGAACCTGCCGCGCGACGCCGCCGGCGCGGGCGGCACGCGGTATGTCGACGCGAGCGGCCGCAACGACATCGCCGCCGCCAAGGTGGCGCGCGACGCCCGCAACATTTATTTCTACGCCCGCGTTCGCGCGCCGCTGACGCCCCGCGGGACGGAGCCCTGGATGTGGCTTCTCATCGACGCCGACCGCAACGCCGCCACGGGCTGGGAAGGGTACGAGTGGATCGCGAACCGCACGGCGAATCCCGACGGCACCGTGTGGCTGGAGAGGCACGACGGCGCCTGGACGTGGAAGCCGACGGCGCGGCTCGCCTTTCGG
This sequence comes from Planctomycetes bacterium ADurb.Bin069, assembly GCA_002070955.1. Lineage (GTDB taxonomy): Bacteria > Planctomycetota > UBA8108 > UBA8890 > UBA8898 > UBA8898. The sequence goes on along the minus strand of MWEK01000006.1, from coordinate 106,389 downwards.
GCCGGCGGAAATGAACTGCACCTCGCGATTCCGCGCGGCGCCCTCGGCCTGCCCGAGGGCACCGCGGTGGCCATCGACTTCAAGTGGGTCGACGGCGCGATCCGTCCCGGCGAGATCATGGATTTTCACACCCGCGGGGACGCGGCGCCCGACGGGCGCTTCCGCTATCGCTACACGGCAAAGTAGCGATGGGCGGGCGGCGAGGGCCGCCTAGGCGTACGCAGCCTTCATAATGGCCCACCCCAGAAGGCAGCCCGTTACCGCGAGCAGCCTGTGCAGGCCGAGGAAAAACTCGAGCCACGACCCCAAGACCACTACCATGGCGGACGCAGGGATCGTCCACCAGGGCAGACGGGGTAAGACACTCGCGAAGAGCCAGCCGACAGCGACCACGGCGACCAGATAAAAGAGGAATGTTGCTATGTGCGGCGGGGATGGGTCGAAGGAAAAGTTGAGCGGCCAAAGCCAGACCAGTAGGTAGACCAGTATCAAGACAAGTCCAGGGATCAGCCCCCAGGTCAGATCGACGATGTAACTCGCCCCGACGAGCCAGCCGACGGCGACCACGGCGACCAGGCCTTTCCAACGGGGATCGCGGAGGCCGGCGACCTCGGCCGCTCGGCCGCAGGCGGGACAGTTCACGATTCCGCCCACGAACCGCTCCTTGACCTCGAAGAAGCTGCCGCAGGAAGAACACGCCTGGGTGCGCATCGCCGGCTCCTCACCGCTTCCAGCGCATGGCGCCCGCAACAAGGACCGCGAAGCCGAGGACAAGACCGCGGTCGAGGGCGGCGCCGGGCTGGATCCGGACAACGAGCTCGCGGGTGGACGGGCCGTACCGCTCCCGCAGCTCGGCCGCCCTGCCGAGATCCTCCCCTAACACGATGATTTTCGAGGGAAATATGCGGAACTTCGACATGGGGCGGTCGTCCTCATCGAGGAATTCCCAGGACAACCATGGGAAAACACTGGCGATCTTGGTGCGCTTCAATTGGAAGGCACCCACCTTCCGGGACTGCCTGGCGTCGACGATGTCGTAGACCATCCAATTGAAGCTCTTCTGGCGGGCTTTGATCCTGAGAAGCTCCTTCGCCGCCGACCGATCCGAATAGACCCTGATGTCTTCCTTGAACTTGAAGAATTGCTGTTTGCCGAAGCCGACGATATTTCCTACCCGATCGTAGATGTGAAGACCGGCGGCGAAGACACTGGAAAACTTCCGCCGGATCATGTACTCGGAGAGCTCGAAAATCATGCGCTCTTTCTTGCAACCCGCGGGCCCGTCATCACAGGCGCCCGGGCCCGGCGAAGGAATCCGGCCGCCTGGCAGTATACGCGCCGCCGCGCCGCCTCGTCAAGCCGCGGATCGCGCAACTCAAGCCGGCGGAGATGCGACGCCGCTAATCCGCGCGCCTGGCGAAAGGCGCGGCGGGCTCTCCCGCGGCTTCGAGCCGCCCGGCGCTCACTTCAGCACCACGTCGGCGATCACCGGGAAGTGGTCGCTCGGGTATTGCCCGTCGCGGTGGAAGGTCAGGATCTCAACGGCGTCGACGCCCACCCCGCCGCGGGTCAGGATCCAGTCGATGCGGTCCCCGCCCTCCTTGGGTCCGCGGAACCCGTGGAAAGTCTTGACGATCGGACCCCGGCGCTCGGCGGCCGTTTTCCACGTATCGGCGAGATAATCCCCCGCCGTGAGAATGTCGTAGGCCTTGTTGACGCCGGCCGTGGCGTTGAAATCGCCCACCAGGAAGAGCGGCAGCGGCGTGTTGAGCGCCTCGATGCGACGCTTGATTAGCTCCGCCGCCTTCTCGCGGGCGGCCTGGACCTGGTGATCGAGGTGCGTGTTCCAGAAGTAAAACTCCCGCCCCGCGCGGCGGTCCTTGAACCGCACCCAAGTCACCATGCGGCGGCACGTGTTGCCCCACGTGGACGAGGCGACCACCTCCGGCGTGTCGGAAAGCCAGAAATGGTCGAACTCGAGGGGCTCGAACCGCTCGGGGCGGAAAAAGACCGCCATGAACTCGCCGCGGCTGCCGCCGTCGCGGCCCAGTCCGATCCAATCGTATTCAGGAAGATCCGCGGCCAAATCCTTGAGCTGGGCGTACAGCCCCTCCTGGGCGCCGAAGACATCGGGCGCCGCCGCGCGAATGCAGTCGCGCATGACGGGCCGCCGGTCCGGCCAGGAATTCGGGCCCGTGGGGCTCGCGTACCTGAGATTGAAGGTCATCACGCGCAGAGCCTCGGCCGCCGGCGCGCTCGCCTCGGCCGCCGCGCCCCGCGCCGCGGCAAGAAAGGCGCCCGCAACGATACCGATTCCAAGCACTCGCAGTTTCATCATGGTTCGTTTTCCTTTCGCCTTCGCCGCCGCGCCGCGGCGCGCCGTCAATCCTCCAAGTTGTATTTCTCGCGCACCGCCGCCAGCGCCCGCCGGTTCGCCGGATCGGCAGCGGGTCTAGTTGCATCATACTCCAAGCCGCCGCCCATGACACCGCGCAGACCGTCGGCCGCCTGCTGCCCGAAGAAGAAGGGCGGATCGGACCGGAGAAAGCGCAGCGCGAGCGCCGCGCCTGTCGGCGCATCCGCTTCGAGGGCCTTGCAGACGATGGCGGCGCGCAGCGCGGGGTCGTCGACCAGCCCGAAGAGCGCCTCGAACTCCGCCGGCGCGCCGGCCGCCTCCAGACGGCGGCGGATCTCCGTCTCGGAGAACGACGCCGCGGGTTCCTCCGCGGCCTCCGCGTCCGGCGCGCACGTCTCCGCGGCGGCGCGCTGAGACCGGACCGGTCCCAACTCACCCGGATAAGCCGCCAGGAGGGCGACGTAGGCTCCCGCGGCGGCCGCCAACACGGCCATGGAAACCGAGCGGCGCCGCCGGCGCAGCACCGCGGCCAGAATCAAGCAGATACCCAGGAAAAGCGCGACCGACGGCCCCAGGGAGAAGTCGAGCCGCGCCGCGAAAAGGAGGCCGAGCAGCGACGCCAGGGCGCCGACCGACCAGGCGATCGCCAGGCGCGGCACCCACCCCGCGGCGAAGAGCGCGGCGATCGCGGCGGGGATGATCAAGAACGCGAACACCAGCACCACGCCGCACATGCAAACGGCGCGCGTGATAACCAGGCCCACCAGCGTGTAGAAGAGGAAATCCCACCACACGACCTTCACGCCCCGGCGCCGCGCCGCCTCGTAACCCTCCGAAATCGCGTCGAAAGAGGGGCGCAGCAGAAAGAACAACGCGCCCGCCGCCGCGAAAACCGCCGCCGAGAAGGCGAGATCCTCCCAACGCGTCCAGAGGATGTTCCCCGAGAGCATGTGCTGGACGTGCACGTGCCCTCGCGCGCCGATGCCCAGCAGGAAGAGAGCGCCCGCCGCGGCGATGGCGTACGAGACGCCGATCACGGCCTCCAGGGGGACCTGCGCGATCCGCCGCCGGCACACCGAATAGAAGACCGCGGCGCCCAGGGCGCACCCCAAGGTGCTCGCGTGGTGCAGCAGCGAGTTTTCGCCGGCATCGAAATAGACGTGCGCCCATACGGCGCCCACCGCCACAATTTGGGCCAAGGCGATATCGATGAATACGATCTCGCGCTTCAGGACATGGACTCCCACGCAGCTCAGAATCGACAGCGCCAGCAGGCAGGCCGCCAGGGGCAGACCGAGCAGGTCGATCAGTTCCGGCATGGCTCGGCCTCCTTTGACCGTTGCCCGCCCCCGCGGGGAAGGATGACGCGCAGGAAGACCGCCGCCGCGAAGGCGGCTCCCATCGCCAGGACCAAGGTCGGACCGTAGGGCAGGTCGTACCGGTAGGAGGCGGCCACGCCGGCCGCGCACGCCGCCAGCCCGATCGCCCAGCCCCATGCCAGGGCTCCTCCCCAGCTCCGGGTGAACATGGCCGCGATGGTGGCCGGGATCATCAGCAGGGCGTAGGCCAGCAGCACCCCGGCGATGGGAACGATCAGGACGGTGATCACGCCCGCGGTGGCGAAGAGCAGGAAGTCCCAAAGCTTGTCCGGCGCGGGGTTTGTCGCCAGCGCGATGAACTTGCGGCGGAACGCGTAGTGAAAAACCAGCAGAACGGCGTACGTTCCCGCCGTCACGAACACCAGCGGCCAGGTCGCCCACTGCATCGCGCCGACCAGCGTCTTCTCCACGTGCGCGGCGCCCTCCGCGAGCTTGTCGCCGATCAGGAGCGAGGCGACCAGCGCCAAGGCGTACATGATCCCGATGACCGCCTCCCGGGGAATGCGCCCGTTCCGAGGGTTGATGACGGCCAGAAGGCCGGCGCCGGCCATGACGGCGGCGAAGGAAAAGCCGTAGGAGCCCGCCGTGCCGTAGCGGACGCCCAGGCCGATGCCGACCAGCGCGCCCAGGGCGGCGAGCTGATCCAGCACCAGATCCGAGAAGATCAGCGTCCGCCGCACGATGTGCAGGCCGATGTACGTGTGCAGCACCAGCGCCACCGCCAGCAGCGTGAGCTGCAGCGCGAAGAACTCGACGGTCTCGGACATCGGCGCTTCCTCGGAACGTTCAGCGGCGCTCGTGGGCGGCCAGCAGCCTGTCCGTCCACAGATCCACGAGGGCGAAGTAATCCTCCGCGCCTTCGGCGCCGCCGACGTACAGCGGAACCATCAGCGGCACGGCTCCGACGCGGGCCGCGACGGTCCGCACCTGCTGTTCGTCGAAGTAGTTCGCCGCCAGGATGATCCCGATCTTCCGCGCGCGCATCATCTCCACCAGCTCCGTCACGTGCTTGGGAGAGGGCGGAATGCCGGGCTTGGGCTCCACGGTGCCCGCCGCCTCGATGCCGAAGAGCTGGCAGAAGTACACCCAGTTGGTGTGGTAGGTCACGATGGCGGCGCCGCGCAGCGGCAGCATCTTCTTGAGCCACCCTCCGAGGGCGTCGATGAGGGGCCGGTCCCGAAACTTGTTCGCCTGCAGGAAGGGGATCAGCCGGTTCTTCTCCGCCAGGGCGCAGAGCCGGTCGCCGCCGATGAGCTCCACCAGCTCCGCGCCGAACAGGCGCCGGTCGATTTCGTCCACGAGGTCCCGCAGGTTCCGCTCGTAGTAGTCCTTCCCCGCCCGGTCGTTCTTCGTCAGCCCGGCGGCGATGTTCCGCGCCGCGACCCGCATCTGAATCGGGCTGGCCGTGACGTGCGGATTGCCGTAGACGTGCACGCCGCCCTCGGCGCGGCTCTTCGACTCGGGGATCTCCAGGAGCCGCATGTCGCGGGCCGCGGAGACGTAGCCGATCTGCCCGCTCCGCACCCGGCTGTTCCCCGACCGGTCCACCACCGCCGGCAGCCAGAGCTCGAGGTCCAGCCCCGTGGCGATGAGCACATCCGCCCTCCGCACCATGTCCACGAAGGAGGGCTTCGGCCGGATGAAGTGCGCGTCTTGGTTCCCGAGCACGATGGACTCCACCGTCGTCCGCTCGCCGCCGATGCGCCGGGCGAAAAAGGCATAATCGGGCAGCGTGGCCACCACTCGGATCTTGGCGCCCTCCGGCGGCGCGTCTTCCGCCCCGAACCCCGTGGCCGCCGCCGCGGGGAACGCCAGCGCCAACGCCGCGGCCCACCATCCTGTCTTCATCCCTGATCCTTTCCTCTCAATATCGCTCGTGCTTGTGCGGACCGGCCGCGAAGATCGCCTGCAGCATGATCATGTCGGCGCGGGCGCCCATGCCGGCTCCGTCGATATGGTCGTACTCGAGGCGGAGGCGCACGTACGGACTCTGCTGCCACGCGATGTACGGGCCGATTTGCCAGTAGAACGCGCCGCCGCCGGCATAGGCCAGCGGCGCCGACCCGGCCGCGGCGTAGCCCTTGCGGTCGGGCTTGTAGTAATCGAAGCGCACTCCCGCGGTCCAGACCCGCTCGAAGAGCGTCTGCAAGCCGGTGTAGAAACCCCACGCGAGGATCGAATCGCGGCCGCTCCCGTCCGGCGCGTACAGATCGCGGTCGACGACGTAGGCCTCGCTGCGCCACTCGACGTTGCGATACCGCATGGCGCCGGCGGGCTCCCAGACCACGGCCATGTCGGCGCCGTAGACCCGCGTGCTGAGGCTCTTGCGGACCCGGCCGCCGCCGGCGGTCCATTCATCGTTCCAGCCCACCAGGCCTGTCAGGCCCAGATCGAGGTAGACATCCTCGGAAAGGTCGCGGTAGTTCTTGTAGTGGACCAGCGCCGAGGGAATGCTCAGCCGGTTGCCGCTGAAGAGGCGCGGGTTCTCCCCGTTGGTCGCCTGGCACACCAGGCTCTGCGAGGAGCCCAAGAGGCTCGGCATCGACCAGTCAAGGGAGATGCCCGTCTGGTTGAGGCCGCCGGGGCCGAAGATGTGGCGCAAGGCCGCCGGAAAGTCGACCTGATCGAGGGCATGCTTGTGCCAGCGGTTGACGACGCCGAACTGCTGGCGGAACTTGCCGGCCGTGAGATTCACCGTCTCCAGGACGCTGAACCGCGTCAGGTACGCTTCCTCCAGCTCGGCGCCGTCCTCGTTCACGGGGACGGCCGCCTTGAACTTCGTGTAGGGATCGAGATACGACTCGAAGTGGAGGCCCAGGCACCGGAAGTCGAAGTCGCCGCGGGAGCGCCCGCCGCCCTTCCAGCGGTAAAGTCCGACCATGTCGCCGGTGACGCTGATCTCGGGGTTGAGCGCCTGCAGGTTGAGGCCCAGGGCTTCGAAGACCGTCGGCTCGCCCGTCTCCTCCGCCGCGTCGTCCTGCTCCGCTTCCCGCGCGGCGAGCTTGCGCAGCGCCTCGACGTCGAGCTCCTCCCCCGCGCCGGCGGAAGCCTGGCGCTCCTCCAGGGCGCGAATTTTCTCCGCGAGCTCCGCGAGCCGCGCCTCGTGGTCGTCTCTGGCCGCTTCCAGGGCTGCTTGAAGCTGCGCCAGCTTCAGCCGCAGGGCCTCCGCCTCGCCGCCGGCTTCTTCCCGCGCCTCCGCGGCCGACACCGCACGCCAAGGCGCCGGCACCCACGCCAGGGCGGCCAGGAAGATCACCGCGTAACGTCCCACTCGAGCCTCCTTTCCACAAAACCGCCTGAAGATGTGGAAACGCGGAAAATGCGCGTGGAAAAAAGAGGCCTAGGCGGGCGGCGCGCGTTTGCGCCAACAGGATCGGTCGAAGGGATCCGCCGGCGTCGCATCCTCGGGAGCGACGAACCTGGCGGTGGGAACCTCGTTCCAGTCGGCGCGCGCGTGGGACAAGTCCGCATCGGCGCGCGCCTGGGCTTGAAGGCTGTGCCCGTAGAACTCGCAGGTCCGCGGGCGGCCGCCGCAATCATCGTCAGGGCAATGGTGAAGCGCCGCCGCGCAGGTCAGGCCGAGCCATGCGCCCGTCAGGAGCACGAGCAAGAGCGCGTTGCGCCGCGTAGCCGTCATGCCGGGCCCTTCGCCGCCGGCCGCCCGAAGAACCCGGCCGCGGCGGCCCAATCGCCGCCTGGCCGGCGGCCCGGGCCGCTCTCTGCGATCGGTTGCTTCGAGGCAGCGCTGTTTCATGGCGCCCTCACAAGGCGCGGCGGTCAGATGGACGCAAGTTCGCTTCTGTGCTCGTAGACCTTGAGGATGGCGTCGGCGACATCGTCCATGTCCGCCGTGGAGCCCAGCAGCGGGCCGGAGGCCCACAGCATCACCAGGTCCTGGCAGACCGCATCACACCGGGGGCACGCGCACTCGTCGCGGTATCGCGCGAGCCGCTCCGGGGAGTACATCTTCCGGTAGATCTTCGAGTTCACGATATGATCGATCCACGGCTCCCTGTGGAGCCCCTGGGCGATATAAGGGCTCAGATCCACGCCCTCGGCCGCGAGGGCCTTGAGAAACGTCCCGCGGCTCGCGCCCTCGAAGTGCTCCTTGCGATACGTCATCGCGTAGAGATAGAAGGACCCGCTCTCCGTGCCCGCGTAGAGCTTCTGGGGGACAATGCCGGGACAGTCCCGCAGCCGGGCGGTAAGATGCGCCGCGTTGCGATTGCGCCGCTCGAAGCGCTCCATCAGCCCCGGCATCTGGGCCAGGAGGATCGCCGCCTCGAACTCGTTCATGCGGTACTTGGGACCGGCCACCTCGGTGCGCCCGCGCCGCGACGTGCCGTGGTTGTGGACGGTGTAGCACGCATCCATGAGGGCCTCGTCGTTCCCCACGATGGCGCCGCCCTCCCCGCACGCCAGGGTCTTGCTCGACTGGAAGCTGAAGCAGCCCACGTCGCCGATGGTGCCGAGGCGCTTTCCGCCGTGCTGAGCGAGGTGCGCCTGGCACGCATCTTCGATGACACGCAGGCCGTGCCGTCCGGCGATGGACATCATGGACTGCATGTCGCAGGGCTGTCCCATCATGTGGACCGGCATGAGCGCCTTCGTGGCCCCGTTGATCTTCTTTTCCACGTCGGCGGGATCGAGCTGAAAAGACTCCCGATCAAGGTCCGCCAACACGGGCAGCGCCCGGGCGGCCAGGATGGAGGCGATGGTCCCCGGATCGGTGTAAGGCGAGGTGATGACCTCGTCCCCGGGGCCGATTCCCATGGCCTCGACACAGGTATGCAGGGACTGGGTTCCGGAGCCCGTGGCGACGCAGAACTTGGCGCCGAGCAGTTCGGCGAACTTCGCCTCGAAGGCCGCCACCGCGCCCGACGTCGTCTGGATGCGGCACCAAATCCCGCTCCGCGCCGTCTTGGCCACCGCTGCGACCATGGCCTCGTCCACGTGGGGCCAGTCGGGCCAGCGCTTGTTCTTCCTGACCGGCTCGCCGCCCAGGATCGCCAACCTGCCCGCCGAGGCGACGACGGGGCGGGCCCGCGCGGTTTTCGCCGCGGCGGCGAGGGATCCCGCCGAAGCGGCGGTCATGAACCTCCGTCTGCTCACCTTCAGGCTCCGCATGTTCGCCTCCTTCCGGCTTCTTGCCGTGCGCCGAGGATCCATGCCCATTGTAGCACCGAACCGGGCCCGGATGCGACCGCCGCGAGGCGCCTGCGCCTCCGCCGCGACGGGTTTCCCGCCGGCTGTTGATCCGCGCCGATCGGGCCTTATACTCGGTGGCATGATCCACGATATCGGCGCGCGCGCCCGATCCGGCTCCTCGCGGGCCATCCCGGCAGGCTGCTGTCTGCGGCGGACGCGGCTCGGCCACGTCGCGGTTCTCTGGTCGGTGCGGGAAGGGCGGCCGCAAATCGACCGCATCCTCCTTCCCACGCCGCAGTTGCCCGACGAAGTCCGCGCCGGCATGGCGCGCTCCCGAGGCGGGCGCTTCGCCTGCCCCGAGATCGACCTCATCGCCGACCGGATCGCCGCCTTGCTGGCGGGCGAGGATGTCCGCTTCCTGGCCGACGACGTGCCCCTGGCGGCGTGCTCCCCCTTCCAGCGGAAGGTGCTGCGCGCCTGCCGGCGCATCCCTCGAGGCAGGGTGAGTTCGTACCGCGGCATCGCCGAGCGCTGCGGGCTTCCCAACGGCGCCCGCGCCGCCGGCACCGCGCTGGCGCGCAATCCTTTTCCCCTTGTGATCCCGTGCCACCGCGTCGTCCGGTCCGATGGGAGCCTGGGCGGATTCGGCGGCGGCCTCCCCATGAAGCGAACCTTGCTCGCCTTGGAAGGCGTCCCTCTCGATGCCCGCGGGCGCGTGCCCCTGGAAATGCTCTTCTGATCGCAGTCGTCGAATCCATGTCAAGGAGTCCCCGCGCGTGACACGCCGGGGTGCGGAGAAGGTCGCCGCGGCGCCCGGCGCTTCGGGCCGCACGGCGAGGCGGCGTTACGCGGCGCCGGCGCCATCCGGGCGGCGGACCGCCGCGGCGGCGCCGCCGCCCGGCCACCGATAACGGAGGTTCAAGCCATGCGCCGCCCGTCGCGCCGATACCTGCACTTCCTCGTGTTGTTCGCGGCGGCCGCCGCGACCGCGTTCACGGCGGCGCGCGGCGCCGACCCCGCGCCCGACCGGTGGGAAGCCGACATCCGCGCCTTCGAAGAAAGCGACCGCGCCGCGCCGCCTCCGCGCGGCGCGATCCTCTTCGTGGGCTCCTCGAGCATCAGGCTTTGGGATCTCGCGCGTTCCTTCCCCGGGCTTCCGGCGCTCAACCGCGGCTTCGGCGGATCGTGCATCCGCGACAGCGTCAGGTTCGTCCCGCGCATCGTCCTGCCCTACGCGCCCGCCGTCATCGTTTTTTACGCCGGAGACAACGACATCGCGGGGGGCCTGACTCCCGCGGCCGTGTGCGACGACTACCGCGCCTTCGTGAGCGCCGTGCACGCCGGCCTGCCCGAGACGCGCATCGTCTACATCGCGATCAAGCCCAGCACCCGGCGCTGGAACTTCGCCGGCGCCATGCGGGAGGCCAACGCCCTTATCAAGGCCGCCGCCGCGGCCGACCCGCGCCTCGCCTTCGTGGAGCTCGATCGCGCGATGCTGGGCCCGGACGGCACGCCGCGGCGCGAGCTCTTGGCGGACGACGGGTTGCACCTGAGCGCCGACGGCTATGCCCTCTGGGCGGCGCTCCTCGCCCCCCATCTGCGTCTGCCGGGCGCCGAGGCGCGCCTGGCCCCGAACCCCTGGGCGCAGGAGCAGGTGGCGGCGGGAAAACTGCGGGCGGCGCATGCTCACTTCTGGGGCTTCGATCCTGAGGATGCCACGGCGGCGTTGAGGGCCGCGATCGCCTCGGGCGCCCCGGCGGTGGTCCTCGACAACACGGGCGCGCCCTGGATCGCGGACAAGATCGAGCTGGCGGGCGACCAGGAAGTGGTGTTCGAACGCGGCGTCGTCGTGCGCGCCAAGCGCGGCGCCTTCAGGGGCAAGGGCGACAGCCTCTTCACGGCGGCCCGCAAGCGGAACGTCACCCTGACCGGCCCCGGCGCGCGCATCGAGATGCACCGGTCGGACTATACGCAGCCGCCCTACGAGAAGGCCGAATGGCGCCACACGCTGAGCATCTTGAGCTGCGCCAATGTGCGCGTCAGGGGGCTGACGTTCGCCGACAGCGGCGGGGACGGCATCTATCTGGGCGTCGCCGCGCAGGGCGGCGCGAACTCCAACGTGCACATCGCGGATGTCACCTGCGAGCGCAACCACCGCCAGGGCATCAGCGTCATAAGCGCCGAGAACCTCCTCATAGAACGCTGTATTCTCCGAGAGACGGGCGGCACGGCGCCCATGGCCGGAATCGACTTCGAGCCCAACCATCCCACCGAGAGCCTCATTGGCTGCGTCATGCGGGACTGCACGGCGGCGCACAACCGCGGCGTCGGCTTCGACTTCTACCTGGGCGCTCTGCGCGCAACCTCCGCCCCGGTGTCCATCCGCCTGGAACGCTGCCGCTCCATCGGCAACATCGAGGGGTTGCGGATCGCGACGCGCAACGATGACCCTGTCGCGGGGAACATCCAATTCATCGACTGCACGATCGAGGGGCCCGCCGGGGCCGGGATCGCCATTCACCGAAAACCGGCATCAGGGTGCGCGCTCCGCTTCGAGCGCTGCGTCCTGCGCGATGCCGCGGCGAAGGATCCGGCGCTCGCTCCGATCGTCATCGCCGGCGGCGGGGGAGATCGCGCCGACCTGGGCGGCATCGCCTTCGTCGACAGCATCGTGCACGATTCCATCGACAGGCTGCCGCTCCAGTGGCACGGCTTCGGCGCCGGCTCGCGCCTGATCGGCGTAACGGGAACGCTGACGGTGGAGCGCGAGGGACGGCGCACGCCGTTCACCCTCGATCAGGCGCGCATCGATGCGTGGTTCCCTTCCCAGGCGTTCAAGACCTTCGCGCCCTTCAAGACCGAAGGAACTTTCTTCGCGCCCGCCTTTCCCGAGGCGCGCCCGGAGACGTTCTTCCCGCCCCGCGTCCGCCAGCGGGAGCGCGCCGAGTTCCTCCTGTGGGCCCGGGCGGCCGACCGGCCGAGCTTCACCGCCCTTCTCAAGCCGGTCGGGCAAGGCGCGCCGGCCCCCGCGCCGCTCAAGGTCTTCGCGCCCTCCGGCAAGGAAGTCCTGCGCGCCGTCGTCGCCGCCGGGAGCCCGGCAACCCACGTCTTCACGGCGGACGAGACCGGAGCGTACCGCGTCGCCGCCGAGCCGGGGAACGCCGTCCTGGAGATCGGCGCGGCGACGCATCGGGTCTGCCTGTACGCCGAGAACGGGTTCTTTCACTTCCTGGGCGCGGCCGGCGAGCTCTTCTTCCACGTCCCGGCGGACGTGCGCGAGTTCGGAATCAAGGTTTCCGGCGGCAACGATGCCGAACGGGTGCGCGCAGCGGTGTGCGACCCCGCCGGCGCCGTCGTCCAGGAACGGGACGCCATCGCCCGGACGCACCAGTTCGTGGTCGCGCGCCCCGACGCGGCGCGCGCCGAGATCTGGAGCCTCCGCCTGGGCAAGCCTTCCCAAGGCGTGCTCGAGGACTATTTCATCGAGATCGAGGGCGTCGCGCCGGTGCTGGCCGGCGCCAGGGAGGCGCTTCTCGTCGCCGAGGAGCGGTGACGCCCGCGAACCGCGGCTGCTCCGCGCCTCGGGCCGGAAGGCGCGCGGCTGCGCGAACCCGGCGCGGCTCCGCCGGATGAGGCGCCGCGCGGGCGGCCGAGGCACCCGCGGAGCCTGGAGCGGCTTGCCGGCCGAACGGACGGACGCGCGGCGCGAACGACGCCGGGCGAGGCTCGATCCGCGCTCCTACGCCGGCACGTTGACGCCCGCGGCCCACGCCGTGGCCCGGGTGATGATTTGCTTGAAGATCTCGGCCTCGCAGGCCTTCGCGTCGTGGCCCATGCCGGTGTAAAAGACCCGGCCCCGTCCCCAGGTCTTCACCCAGATCGCGGGCATGAGGGCGCCCTTGTGCATGCCTTGCGCGAGCACCGTCACCCGCGCATCGTAATCGAGCAGATACTGCTCATCGGTATGGAAAAAGCGGTCCCCGAGGCCCTTCGTGATGGGGTGGTCGACGGGGGTGAAGCTGACCTCGTACTGGCGGTAGGCCGGGTGCCCGACGAAGTGCCCGCCGACGAAGGCGCTGTAGGCCGGGTCGCCGCGGAAAGAGTCGGCGCCGCTGTGAAAGGTCACGAAATGGGTTTTGCCCGCGGCGACGGTGTCAAGCAGCCCCGACCGCTGCTCGGGCGTGAGAGCCCCCAGCGTCCAGTAGAAAACCACGACGTTGAAGGCGCCCAGCTTTTCCGCGGTAAAGTAGCTCAGGTCGTTCTCGACCCGCGTGATCTCGAAGAGCCCCGAGGCCTCGAGCGTTTTCTGGACGCTGTCGCCGACGCCCTTCCAGTCGTGAACCTCGCCGCCCACGAGCAAGAGCACCTTGGGTTTCGCGCCCAAGGGCGCCGCGCAAAGCCCCGCGAACACGAACGCCGTAATGAAAGCACGGACACTCCGCATGGTCACCTCCCTCGTTGCCGGAAACAAGCGTGTCGCCCCCGCGAGCGACGCTTCCTCACCATAAGCGCACGCGGCGCGGCGGTCAAGGACGCGACGAGCCGCCTCTCTCGGTGTACAATGCATCCGTTCGCCCGGACTGGTGGAGGTTCCCATGGCGCGCAACGCATTCGTGTCCGCCGTGCTCATGGCGGCTATTATCGGCGGCTGCCGGTCTGCCGGCGTGGATCCCGCGGCCGCCCGGCCCGAAACCGTGGTGCTCTTCGACGGCGCCACCTTCGCCGGTTGGGAAGGCAACCTGGCGTTTTTCCGCGTTCAGGACGGCGCCATCGTCGGCGGCTCCCTCGAGAAGCCGGCGCCGCGCAACGAGTTCCTCTGCACAACGCGGGAATTCGCCGACTTCGAGCTCACCTTCGAGGCCCGGCTGCTGGGCCCGGCGACGAACGGGGGCGTCCAGATCCGCAGCCGGCGCATCCCCGACCATCACGAGATGCGGGGCTACCAGGTCGATATGAGCCGAGGCACCCCGAACTACTGGGGCTGCCTCTACGACGAGTCGCGCCGCAACAAGGTGCTCGCCGGCCCGCCCCCCGAGATCCAGCAGGCGATCGTCAAGCCCGACGGCTGGAACACGTACGTCGTCCGCTGCCAAGGCCGCCGCATCGAACTCCGGTTGAACGGCGTCAAGACCGTCGATTACGTCGAGCCTGACGAGAGTCTGGAACAGACCGGGCTCATCGGCCTTCAGCTCCACGGCGGGCCCCCCGGCGAGGTGTGGTACCGCAACCTCGTGCTGACGCCGCTCCCGCCCGCCGGCGAATAAACCGCCGGCGCCGGGAGGCAGGCTGCGGCGGCGCGGCGCTCGCGCCGCATGGGAGGATCGCGCCATGCATGGCCGCACTCGATTCCGACACGCGCTGCCCGCGCTGCTCATGGCGGGCGCCCTCGCCTCGGCCGCCGACGGCGTCCTTCGCGGCGCGAGCGTGCAACCCGCCGGCGATCCCGCCGAGGATTGGCTCGTCGCGCGGCCTGTCGAGCCCGCCGAGATCCGCCGGGAGGGCCGCGATCTGATCCTCACCAACGGCTTGATCAGGCGCGTCTTCCGGCTCGCTCCCAACGCCGCGACCGTGGCGCTGGACAACCTGATGACGGGCGCGGCGCTCCTCCGCGCGGTGAAGCCCGAGGCGCGGGTCACGCTCAACGGCGCCGCCTGCGACGTGGGCGGCCTCATCGGCCAGCCCGACCAGGCCTATCTGCCGCCCGAATGGATCGACGCCATGGGCGGCGATCCGGACGCCTTCGCCTTCGAGTCGTTCCAGACCGGGCCCACCGAGGCCCACATGCAGTGGAAACGCGTGCGCTGGTGCCAGGACCTCCCGTGGCCGCCTCCCGGCAAGCGCCTCACGCTCCGGTTCGTGTCCGGCGCCGATCTCACGGCGCGCATTCTCGGGACCGAGGCGCCCGCGGGCCCCCTCCTGGCCGGCGAGGACTTCTCGAACCCCGACCCGGCGTGGCGCTTCCGCGTCAGCCCCGCCGTCGCGGGCGGCGGCTTCGGACGCGGCCAGGCCGCGGGCGTCATCGCCGCCGCCGAGAACACCTGCGTCTTCGCGGAGCGCGAGCTTCCGGCGGGCGTCCGCGCGGTCGAGTGCCTGGTGGATCCCGTCGGCGATGGAAGCGCCTCATGGGGCCCCGGCGTGTGCCTCCTCTGGGAGAATGGCGAGTTCCTGAAGTTCTTCCTCCGCCCCGGTCAGAAGTGCTTCGGCGTCACCGACCGGCGCGGCGAGCTTATGCCGCCCGGGCTTGCGGAGGGCGCGGCTTACCGCCTGCGCATCCGCCTGAGGGGCGCGACGGCCTACCTGGAAGCGGCCGTCGAGGGCGAAGCGTGGCGGCGCATCGCGCGCCGGGAGGCGCCGCTCGCCGGCAAGGACCCCGCGCGGGTGCGCATCGGCAAGACGAGCCGCTCGGGCGGGGCCGACGACTTCGACACGCCGGGCCCCTCCGCGCGCTGCCGGGTCGGCGCGTTCCGCGCCTTCGGCGAGCCGGCGGCGGGTGCGCCGGACGCCGGAGCGGTCACCATCGCGGTGAGCTACGAGATCTACGACGGACTGCCGCTCATGGCCAAATGGCTCGAGATCCGCAACGGCACGAACGCCCCTCTCACGCTGGACGGCTTCACGGCCGAGATCATCGCCGCGGTGGAGGCCGAATCGACGGTCGAGACGCCCTCGCGCAAACACGGCGTTCCCAACCTGCAGGCCTTCAGCGACTACATGTTCGGGAGCGATACCCTCGCCGGCGCCTCGAGCGCGACGATCCGCTGGGTGGCCGACCCCGACTATGAAACGCAGGTCAACTACCGGCGCGAAGCGACGTGCCTCCTCGAAAGCCGGCCGCCCATGGGCCCCGGCGCGACGCTCGCCCCGGGCGACGTCTTCGAGACCTACCGCACCTACATCCTCATCCACGACAGCGACGACCGGGAACGACAAGGGCTGGCGGTGCGCAGGGCGTTCCGAGCGATCGCGCCCTGGGTCACCGAGAATCCCATCATGATGCACGTCCGGCGCGCGGACGCGGCCTCGGTGCGCCTGGCCGTCGATCAGTGCGCCGAGGTGGGGTTCGAGATGGTGATCCTCACCTTCGGGAGCGGGTTCGACATCGAGAACGACCGTCCCGAGTACCTGGCGCAGGTGAAGGAGCTCGTCGATTACGCCCGCGCAAAGGGCGTGGCGCTGGGCGGCTACTCGCTCCTGGCCTCGCGCTCCATCGGACCGGATCACGATGTCGTCAACCCGGCGACGGGGACCACGGGGGGCTTCGCCCGTTTCGGCGATTCGCCCTGCCTGGGGAGCGTTTGGGGCCGCGACTACTTCCGCAAGCTGCGCGAATTCTTCGAGAAGACGGGCGCCGACGTTCTCGAACACGACGGAAGCTATCCCGGCGATGTCTGCGCCTCGACGCGGCACCCCGGCCATCGGGGCCTGGCCGACTCGCAGCACGCGCAGTGGACGGCGATCCGCGACTTTTACCGCTGGTGCCGCGCGCGCGGCGTCTACCTCAACGTCCCCGACTACTACTACCTCGCCGGCTCGACCAAGTCGGCCATGGGCTACCGGGAGACGAACTGGTCGCTGCCGCGCGCCCTGCAGATCATTCACGCCCGGCAGAACATCTTCGACGGGACCTGGGAGAAGACGCCGAGCATGGGCTGGATGTTCGTGCCGCTCACCGAGTACCACGGCGGCGGCGCGGCGGCGACCATCGAGCCGCTGGCCGAGCACCTCGACACCTACGAGGCGCACCTGGCCAACAACTTCGGCGCGGGCGTCCAGGCCTGCTACCGCGGGCCGCGCCTGTACGACACCGAGGAGACCAAGCGCGTCGTCAAGAAATGGGTCGACTTCTACAAGGCCCACCGCGCCATATTGGACTCCGACATCCTGCATCTGCGCCGGGCCGACGGCCGGGACATCGACTGCTTCCTGCACGTCAATCCGCACCTCGAGGAGAAGGCCCTCCTCATGGTGTACAACCCGCTCCAGGCGGAGGCCATCCGGACGATCCGCGTGCCCTTGTACTACGCCGGGCTCCGGCAGAGGACCTCTATCGCGGAGCGCGGCGGCGAGGCGCGCGAGTTTCCCCTCGACCGCGCCTACGCGGTGGACCTGCCCGTCGCGCTGGCGCCCCGCGCGGCGACGTGGTACGTGTTCAAGTAGGCCGAGGCTCGCGGGCTCGGCGCATCACCTCAACGGCACCGTCGAGAGGGTCGCCGGCCGCTCGAATTTCCTGTTGACCGAATCCTCCAAGGGCATGTCCATGTTGGAGATGATGACCTCGCCCCCCCGCACGACGGCCTCGCACGGTGCGTCGATGGCGCCCTTGGGCAGGCCGTCGGCGTTGGCGGCGAGGGTGCGCACGGCGCCGGTCATCGACACGATCCGAATGGCGTTCGCCATGTAGTCCGCCACGATGATCTCCTCGGTCGGCGCGTGGAAGAAGAGCCCGTCGCAGGAACGCATCTCCGGCGCGCGGGCGAACACCACGCCGGCGGCGAAGGTTCCGCCGGCGGCGCGGGCGAACTTGTGGACAATGCCGTCCCCGAAGTTGCCGATGTACAGGTTCCCGGCCTTGTCGAAAGTCATGCCGTCGGCGCCGATCTTGATCTTCTCGCTGCGCGTCTCCAGCGTCGCGACGCAGTGCGGATCCTTGTCGAGGGGCTGCTTGACGACGACGCCTTCCTCGCCGAGCTTGAAGCGAAAGACGCCGCTCACGAGCGGCGTCGTGCCGGGCAGCATTGACGAATCCGTCACGTACAGATACCCGTCGTTCACCGCCACCGCGTTGGCGATGACCAGCCCCGACGCGACGACCGCCGCCGCGCCCGGCCGGCCGTCCTTCATGGGGATGCGCAGGACGCGCGCCTGGTGATCGGCGTCGACGAACCACTGGCAGTCGGCGACGTACAGGTCGCCCGAGGGCGCCAGACAGATGCCCATGGGAAAAGCCTTGCCGGTCTTCGGGTGCGCCGGCATGGCGTAGAAGACTTCGGCCTTGTTGTCGGGCGTCACCTTGAGGAGCACCGCGGGCTGGGTTTGATCGTTCACGTTCGGAGCCGAGACGATGATGCTCCCGTCCGGCATGACGCACATCCCATCCGGCGTGTTGCAGGCGTCGGGCAAGGCGACGAGGAGTTTGGCTTGCGCCTTTTCGGCCCCTCCTCCGGTGCACCCGGCGCTCGCCGCGCAGACGAGCGCCGCCGCGACACAGCATCCGATCGTCACGTGATTCACAGGCCTCATAGCGGAGTCCTCCCTGCCGATAGGTTGCGAAACGCGCGCGCCAGGCGCACGCCGCCCTCATGGTATCCGCGGCCGCGGAGAAGGCAATGGCGCCCGCGCGGCGAATCTCGGCCCCGCAAGATCGCGGCCGACCCCGCCCTCGAGGACGCGCCGAGGCTTACGGCTCCTCTTCCGCTCACCTCCGCGCGAGGCGCCGGCGGCCTCGACTATGACAGCCGCGGACGGCGCCGCCCCCGAAGATATTGGCGCTCCCTCCATTGCATTTTGGAGAGAGCGCCAATAGACTAGCTCCTACTGAGATCGGCTCGGGCTGTTTCCACCGACAACCGCCGTCGCGGAGGGAGCCCGGGCCGTTGCCGCTTCGGGTGAACCCGATCCCAAGGGTTTCCCAAAGGCCCGACAATGAGGAGGATGCCATGAACCGCAGGAGTTTCTTCAAGTGCGTCACCGCCGCGGCAGGCACCGCCGTTTGGTCTTCCGCCCTGGCAGGCGAGACGGCGCCCGCGCCGCACGCGGCGCCCGCCAAGCCGACGCCGCCGGGCAATCCCTTCCAGGCGGAAGGCAACTGGTACAAGGCGGCCTTGCATGTCCACACGACCACGTCGGACGGCGATGTCGATGTCCCCACGCGGCTGAAGCAGTATCGCGACTTGGGATACCATGTCGTCGCGGTCACCGACCATTGGAAAACCAACGACCTGTCCGGATTCAGCGACGGGGCCTTCCTCGCGATCAACGGCATGGAAGCCCACCCGCGCACGGGCACGGGCGCTCCGGCGCACCACTTCGTGTGTTTGGATCTGCCGCACCCCTTCGAACTGGATCGCGCGCAGAAAGCCCAGGATCTGGTGGACAAGGTCCGCGAAGCGGGCGGGAAGGTCATCTACGCCCACCCCTATTGGACGGCTCACACGCTGGACGAAATGCGGGATATCGTCGGCTTCATCGGCATCGAGGTCTACAACGCCGTTTGCGACCTGGAGTGGCGCAAGGGCTACGGCCACGTGCACGCGGATCAGGCGTTCACCAAGCTCGGCCTGTTCGCCCTGACCGCGGTGGACGATGTCCACCGGAGCGCTCAGATCAACCGCGGCTGGACCATGGTGCGCGCCAGGGAGCTGACGAAGAACGCGGTGATGGCCGCCATCGCGGCGGGGCATGTTTATGCCTCCACCGGCCCCGCCATCACGGATTTCCGCATCGACCAGGGCGCGGCTCTGGTCGCCTGTTCTCCCGCCGCCGAAATCCGTTTCTTTTTCAACGGAGCCGCCGGCGGACGTTTCCTCGCGGCCAAGCCGGACCAGCCTCTCACCGCGGGCCGGTGGACGATCGCCAAGGGAATCAAGTGGGTCCGCGCCGAAGTGGTCGATGCCGAGGGCAAGTCGGCGTGGACCAATCCCATCGCCGTGGACTGACGCGTCCTCCGAAAGTCGGCGCGCCGCCGGAACAGTCACTTGGAGCGGGGGCGGCAGCCGCCGCCGGGATCTCCCTGATCCCAGGCGGCCGCCGCAGCCCCCGCCCCTCGCGACGGGCTACGCCTCGCCGCCGGTCTTAGCCATGGACCACCCGGTTTTCAGCCCGATCACGAACCACACCAAGGCGCCGACACCGATCAGAAACACCGTGTCGCCCACCATGCGCAGCCAACGCAGCGTCTCCATGATCGGCTGCTGGAGGAACGTGTCGCTGCGGGCGTACCACAGCCCCGCGTCGATGCTCGCCGCCGCCTGGGCCAGCCCGATCGGCAGCAGGCTGAGAAGCACCATCAGGGCCAGACCCGCGTTCATGGCCCAGAAAGCCAGGCGGAGCGGGCCGTCCTTCCACTCGCCTTCGGGCAACAGGCGCCTCAGGATCAGCAAGGTCAACCCCAGGGCGAGCAGGCCGTAAACGCCGAAGAGCGCGGTGTGCCCGTGCACCGGAGTCGTGTTGAGCCCCTGCATGTAATAGAGCGCGATGGGCGGGTTGATCAGGAAGCCGAAGATGCCGGCGCCGACCAGGTTCCAGAAGGCCACTCCGAGAAAGAAGCGCACGGGCCAGCGGTAAGCGTGCATCCAAGCCGCGCCGCGGGAGACCTTGTAGGTCTCCCAGGCCTCGAAGCCAATCAAGACGAGGGGCACGACCTCCAGGGCGCTGAAGGTGGCGCCGATGGCCATGATCGAGACCGGCGTCCCGCTGAAGTAGAGGTGGTGGAAGGTCCCCGGGATGCCGCCCACAAGGAAGATGGAAGTGGAGAGCAGGACCGCGGTGGTCGCGCTGGCGGCTCGGATGAGGCCGAGACGCGCGAAGATGAAGGCCATGGCCGCGGTGGCGAAGACCTCCATGAAGCCCTCGACCCACAGGTGGACGACCCACCAGCGCCAGTACTCCATCACCGAGAGATGGGTCTTGGCGCCATACAAGAGACCCGCGCCGTAGAAAAGTCCGATCGCCGCGGCCGAGCCGGCGAAAAGCAGCGTCAACTGCCGATTGTGGTCGCGCCGCACGAGCGCCGGCCAGAAGCCGCGCAGCGTCAGCACGAGCCACAGAATCAGGCCGGCGAAAAGCGCGATCTGCCAGGCGCGCCCGAGGTCCACGTACTCGTAGCCCTGGTGGCCGAGCCAAAAACCGATATCGAGGCCCAGGGCGCGCTTCACCGAGAGCCACTCGCCGCCCAGCGAGCCGAGCACCACGACGACCAGCGCGACGAACAAGGCGTTAACGCCGAGGCGCTGGTGCTTGGGCTCGCGCCCGCCCACCGCCGGCGCCAGGAAGAGCCCTGTGGCGAGGAAAGCCGTGGCGATCCAAAACACGGCCAACTGCACGTGCCAAGTCCGGCTCACCGCGTAGGGGATCCAGTCGCCCAGAGGCAGCCCGAAGAACGCCTGTCCCTCCACGGTGTAGTGGGCCGTCAAGGCTCCCGTGAGCACCTGAAGCACGAAAAGCCCGATGACCACGGCGGCGTACTTCCACACCGCCCGCATCGAGGGCGTCAGCTCGAAGGTGCTCAGAGGATCGATCGGCGCCGGTTCAGGCGGCGCCTCCTCCCGGTCTCGAAACGCTTTGTACCAGACCAGGCCGCCCACGCCCGCGATGAGCAGAATCAGGCTGATGAACGACCAGATAAGGTTTGCCGTCGTGGGGTGATTGCCCACCAAGGCCTCATGGGGCCAGTTGTTGGTATAGGTGACGGCCTGCCCCGGCCGCTCCGTCGTGCAGGCCCACGCCGTCCAGAAGAAAAACGCCGTCATGTCCCGGCGTTCGGAGGCCTCGGGAACCGCGTTGTTGTGAAGCGCGTAGGATTCGCGCAGTTCCCCAAGCGCTTCATCGTCGCCGAAGAGCTTGTCGTAGTGAGCCGCGGTGGCGGCCATGGCCCGCGCCCGACCCTCGGAGACGGTCAGGGTGTCGGTGGCGGCGTCATAGCGGTTTCGGCGCATCTCCCGCCGCAGTCGTTCTCGGACTCCGGCTTGCTGCTCCGCCGTCAGCGTTTCGTACCCGCCGCCGTGGCGGTCCTTGGCGTAAATGTCCAGAAGCGCCACGGCCTCGCGGTGCAGCCAGTCGGCGGACCAGTCCGGCGCCTGGTAGGCGCCGTGGCCCCAAATGGAACCGACCTGCTGGCCGCCCATGCTCTGCCAAACCCGCTGGCCCCGCAGAATTTGGTCCCGGGTCATGAGTTGGGTGCCGCTCTCGGTGACCACGCGACCGGGAATCGGCGGCGCCTGGCGGTAAACCTCGCGGCCGAACATGCCTAGCAGGCCGAAGGCGCCGATGAGCACCACGGCCAGAGCGATCCACAGCTTCTTAGTGCGATCCATGCCCCGTTCTCCTTTCGCGCCTCAACCGGCCAGAACCCGGGGGAAGAGAATGTTGTTTTCCAGGTGGATGTGATCCATGAGTTCGGCTTCGAACTCGCCGAGAGCACGGTAGAGTTCGCGCCAGCTCGCGCACGCGCAATCGGGAATCTGCAAGTCCCCGGTCAGCTCGCGAATGCGGCGCAGGCTGCGCCCGTGATCGTCATGCTCCTGGATCATCACCTGAACCGGCATGTAGGCGTTCTGGCCGCGGCCCGAAAGGATGAGCGGGAAAAGAATCTGCTCCTCCTTGGCCAAGTGGCTTTCCACCGCCACGCGCACCTCTTCCAGAAAATCGGCGAGGCCCTCGGGGCGCGCGGGCTGAGCGGCGTGGACCCGCTCCACTCGGCGCGCTAGTTCGATCAGCCTCGGGATCTCCGTGCGCAGGGGCGCGTGGTAGCGCTCGAGAATGTGCTGGATCAGTTCGTCGAAGGGACGCTCCGCCCACCGCACTTCGTCGGCGCTGTCGGCCTCGGCGGCCTCAACCTCGCGCAGCACCGCGTCGCTGTCCAGGCGCTCGGCCGCGCAGGCCTCCTTGAGGGACTGCTTCCCCCCGCAGCAGTAGTCCAACCGGTAGCGATGAAAGACCTTGGCCGCGGAAGGAAACGCGGCCACCAGGTCTCCCAGAGTTTGGTCCGTGCTCGTCATGGCTTGCCTCCAGTCTGCTTATTTGTTGAGCGTGCTGCCTGAAAAGCAAAAGCCATGCCTTTCGGCTTCAACGGCGTCCGCGTGCTTCGGCAGTGGCGACGCCGGCTCAAACAGGCGACCACAATATACGACCAGGATTTGTGTTGTGTTTCTCGCAACACAAAAACATGTTGCGAATTCAACAACTTCGTTGTATATATCGCAACAATGGACCAACTCGATGCTATTGTTTCTATCGCCTCCGACCTGACGGCGGCGCTCTCCTCGGCGGAGCGCCACGGTCGCCTGCTCATCGCGCTCAAGCGAGTCATCCCCTGCGACGCGGCCGCGCTCTTGCGGATCGAGGGCGATGAACTGGTGCCGATTGCGTCCGAGGGGCTGTCCGAAGACGCCATGGGCCGCCGCTTTCCCCTCAAGGAGCACCCCCGCCTCGAGATCATTTGCCGTTCGCCGGGGCCGGTCGCATTCCCGAGCGACACCGCGCTGCCCGATCCCTACGACGGCCTCCTCGCCCACGACCAGGGCCGCTTCGAGCGGGTGCACGCCTGTCTCGGTTGTCCGCTGCGCATCGACGACACGCTCATCGGCGCGCTGACCGCCGACGCCGTGAAGCCGCATGCCTTCGACGGCATCGACATGAGCTTTTTCTCCGCCGTGAGCGCCCTGGCCGCGGCGGAAATGCGAACCACCCACCTCATCGAGGCCCTCGAGCAGAGCGCCAGGCGGCAGGGCCTCATCGCCCGCGACCTGATGCGGGACGCGCAGCTCCGCCAAGGCGCCGACATGATCGGCACCAGCCGGGCGATGCAGCGGCTGCGCCGGGACATTGAACTCGTGGCGCGCTCGGACTTCACCGTACTGATCACGGGGGAGACCGGCGTCGGCAAGGAGCTCGTCGCCCGCGCCGTCCACGCGGCCTCGCAGCGCCGCGGCGAACCCATGCTCTACGTCAATTGCGCGGCCCTGCCCGAGACCCTCGCCGACAGCGAGCTCTTCGGCCACGTGCGCGGCGCCTTCACCGGCGCTTCCACGGACCGCGCCGGCAAGTTCGAGGTGGCCAACAACGGCACTCTCTTCCTCGACGAGATCGGCGAGCTGCCGCTGTCGGTGCAGCCCAAGCTTCTACGGGCGATCCAGCAGGGGGAAATTCAGCGGGTCGGGTCGGACAAGAGCTTCAAGGCCGACGTGCGGCTCATCGCCGCCACCAACCGCGAGCTGGAGCGGGCGGTGCGGGCCGAGCGGTTCCGCGCGGACCTCTTTCACCGGCTCAACGTCTATCCCCTGAAGGTGCCCGCGCTGCGCGACCGCGCCGACGACATTCCGCTCCTGGCCGGCTATTTCTGCGACGTCGCCCGCCGGCGGCTCGGCCTCGGGCCGATCCGCCTCGAAGCGGAAGCGATCGCCGCGCTGAAAAACTATCCCTGGCCGGGCAACGTGCGGGAGCTGGAGAACGTGCTTTCCCGGGTCGCACTCAAGGCCGCCGCGCGGGTGCCGCGAGGGGAGCCCGTCGTCATCTCCCGCTCCCGTCTGGGGCCGGACTTCGCCGCCTCGGCGGCGGCGATCCCCCCGGAGGAGGCCGCGGAACCGGCGGCCGCGCGCCGCG
The DNA here is from genome assembly GCA_002070955.1 of Planctomycetes bacterium ADurb.Bin069. Classification (GTDB taxonomy): domain Bacteria; phylum Planctomycetota; class UBA8108; order UBA8890; family UBA8898; genus UBA8898. The sequence continues at coordinate 82,188 of MWEK01000006.1, read as the reverse complement.
ACGTGGTCGACCTGAAGGCCGCAACCAAGGAGTTCCAACGCGCCCTCATCGAACGCGCCCTGGCCGCGCAGGGCGGCAACTGGTCGGCTGCCGCGGCGTCTCTCGGCATGCACCGCAGCAATTTCCACCACCTGGCCGTACGCCTGGGACTCAAGTGAAGGAGCGCTTGCGCCGCCGGTAGAGCCGGCCGCCGCGCTCCAAGCGGGCGCAAATCGCCGGCAAGCCCGGCCCGGAACCGACGCCGCGCCTGCCTCCCGCGCATTCGGGCGCGTGCGCCGCCTCGACTCCGCGAATCTCACGCCGTCCGCCGGCCCCGGCGGCCGTCATTCTCCATACCATTGCCGGCTGCGGATATTCTGAAGCTGCCAGGGGTTTTGGACATCGAGTCTCTCGCGAAAGTACCGGCCGCGGCCGTCCAGCGGCGTCCAGTCCGTGAACTCGCCCACCAGGCGGCCGAGATAGGGCACGGCCGTTTCAAGACAATCCTCGAAATCCAGATCCTCGGGCTCGAGCACGCCCCGCCGCGGGTTGCGCAGAACCCACAAGACCGCGGCGATGGCGCCCGCCATGACTTGCACCGTGGTCGCGTTCGCGTAGGCCACGTGCCGGCGCGCCTCGTCGATGGCGAGCTGCGAGCCGTACCAATAGGCGTTTCTCCCGTGGCCGGTGAGCAGGACGCCGAGTTCGTCCATGCCCGTCACGATATCCGCTCCGAGGCGCCGGCGGGCGGGCTGGAGAATCCAGCCGTTTCCCTCCAATTCCAAGGCGGACAGCATCGCATCGTCGCAGGGGTGGTACACGAACATCACGCTGGGCCGATATAGGAACTTGCCGCCGTCGCGGATCGACAGGTGTTCGGCGATGGAGAAGACCTCGTCGTGGGTCACGAGCATGCCCTGAAAACCGCCGATCGACGGCACCCAGCTCCGCGCGAAGGTGCTTGCCCCGGGGCGCTCCAGGTACAAAGTGCCGGAGCCGGAGCGATGCTCGCGCGCGCCGCGCGGCCGCCGTTTTTCAAAGGTGCCGAAAGACAGCTCGCTGGGCTGCATCAGCTCATCCACGAAGCCGTCGATGGACCAAGTGTTGATGAATTCCCCTTGGCGCTTCGGCTGCCGGCTGGCTTGCGTGTCGCGCTCGGACACCTGAATCGTGCATATCCCGAGCTCCCGCGCAAGATTCGCCCAGTCCTCCCGGCCGGCCGGCCGCGCATTGCCGTCGCGGATGGTTCGATCCAGATCCATGAGGGCGCGCTTGACGAAATGAGACACCAACCCCGGATTGGCGCCGTGATCCACCACGGCGCTGGGCGAATCAGGCCCCAACTCCTCGGCCAGATCGAGGAGCTTGGCGCGGACGGCGTAGTTCGTGCGCTGGTGAAGCCCCAGCATGGGGTTGTCGAACACGCCCGGCCAAGGCTCGATGGAGGTGTCCACGTACAGGGCGCCGCGCTCCGAACAGAACCGAATCAGGTCGACGCTGGAGATGTCGATGGACAGATTCAGCATGAGGTCGCCGTCGCGGACGTAGTTTTTCAGCGTCGTTCGGTAATTGCCGGGGGTCAAGTTGCAGTGGATGAATCGCGCGCCGCAGCGCTCGGTGATTCCGCGCCCGGATTCGTCGGCCGCGAGCACGGTCAGGCGGCTGTAAATGCCTTCGAGGTGCCGGCCGATGACGGGCAGCACGGCCTGCCCGATGCTTCCGCAGCCGATCATCACCAGGCGGCCCTTGAAATCCACCGCCGCCGGCGCCGCGTTCGTTGGCGTCGTCATTTTCGTTGCCTTCCTCGAACGGGTTGACCATCACAAACCGGAGACGCGCCCGCAGGCCGCCGCCGAGCGCGGCGCCGCCTGCCGCGCGCCATTATGCATGGAATCCGGGACGGGTCAATTCGGACTCGGAGTCTTCGGCGGCGGCGCGGCGAGCGCGCCCGGCCTCCGGGCCGCCTGGCCCAAGCGAACCCTTCCTTGCGGAGGGGCCGCGGGACGTCTATCATGGCCTCGAGCGGAAGGGGCCTGGTGCGCGCGCCGCCGGGAAGGGCGTTGTCGGTCTCGAGCTCCGTCGAGGCGAATCGCGTTCTTAACCGGCGCGGGAGGTGGATGCAATGCAGCTCATCGAACCGGATTTGTACCAATTCAGCGCTTACCTTGCGTCGATCGATCTTTCCTTCCACCAGTATCTGCTCCTGACGGAGGAACCGATCCTCTTTCACACGGGCGACATGCGGCAGGCCGCGGCGCTGGTCCCGCAACTGGAAACGGCGCTCGGCGGCCGGAGCCTCAAGTACGTTTTTCTTTCCCACTTCGAAGCGGACGAATGCGGCGGATTGGCCCTCGTCGCGGATGCTTTTCCCGGAGTCGCCGTCCTTTGCTCCGAAACGACCGCGCGCCAGCTCGACGGCTTCGGATACAAGACCGAGGTTCTGGTCAAGAAACCCGGCGAGCAACTCCCTTCCGATTCCTACGAGCTGAAGTTCATCGGCTACCCCTCGGAAATGCATCTTTGGGAGGGGTTGCTGGCCATCGAAAACCGGCGCGGCATCTTCTTCAGCAGCGACCTCATGATTCGGCGCGGGAAAACCGGCGGCGTCGCGGCCGCTTCCGAATGGAAGGCCGAAATAGAAGGCATCCGCCCCGATCAAGTGCCTGATCCTGAGCGCCTTGCCCGCCTGAGAACCGACCTGGAGCGATTCAGCCCGCGGCTGGTGGCTCCCGGGCACGGCCCTTGTCTGAAATTGAGGCCCGTTTCGGCGCGCTCCGTTGTGGCGCCCGCTTCGCCGCGACAGCGGCAGTATCAGAAAGGAGTGCCGGCACCGATGATCGACGCGAAGATGAGAGAAGTCCTCGTTACGCCTCCGGACGCCGCCCTCGCCATCGTCACCCAGGGAGACGGCGGACCCCACGTGGTGAACTCATGGAACAGCTACGTGCTGGTGACGAGTGAAGGGAGGCTGCTCATTCCCGCGGGGCGGATGTTCGCGACGGAGCGGAACCTCGCGCGGAACGACAAGGTCCTGCTGACCGTGGCCAACCGCGAAGTCGAGGGCAAGACCTACAAAGGGACGGGGTTCTTGATCAAAGGCACCGGGGTTTTCCTGAAGGAAGGTTCGGATTTCGAAGCCGTCAAGGGGAAATTCCCCTGGGCCCGGGCGGCCCTGGCCGTAACCATCGAGTCAGCGGAGCAAACGCTCTGATGCCGCCGGAACCAGGGTCTCAGGCATTGCCGCGGGGCGCCCGCGCGCCCGGCGGTGCGGCGCCTACGCGGCGCCGGCTGCTTGCGCACCCGCGGTTCTCCGCGCGGCAACGGCCGGCACAAGCCGGCCCCGGGTTCTTATCCGCCGCGGGGCGCCGGAAGGCGGCGTCCGGCGACGGAGTTGAAGCGAGCGAACGCCGCGGAAGGGGAGGATCGTGAAGTCGCAAAGGGCGCGCAAGGTGGCCATCGTCGGGGCGGGTGATGTGGGCGCTTCTTTCGCTTACGCTCTGGCGCAGTCGGGCTTGGCCGAGGAGATCGCGCTGATCGACCTCAACGCCGAACTGGCGGAAGCCCAGGCCCTGGATCTGGCGCACGGGCTGCCCTACATGCCGCCCGTGCATATCCACGCCGGCTCGGCGGACGACTATGCCGACGCCGCCGTGGTCGTCATCACCGCCGGCGCCAGACAGCGCCCGGGCGAATCGCGCCTCAACCTGCTGGGCCGCAACGCGGCCATCGTCGCGGGGATCATGAAGGATATCGTGGCGTGCGCTTCCCCGGCGGTGGTGGTTATCGTCACCAATCCGGTGGACATCCTGACGCATGTGGCCCTCCGCAGCTCCGGCCTGCCGCCGCGGCGGGTTTTCGGTTCGGGCACGGTGTTGGACAGCGCGCGCTTCCGTTACCTCCTGAGCCGGCATTGCCGGGTGGATGTGCGCAATGTGCACGCCTACGTTCTCGGCGAGCACGGCGACAGCGAGGTGGCCGTCTGGTCGATGACCCATGTGGGCGGGATGGCGCTCAGCGACTACTGCGCGATCTGCGGGCGGTGCGACGGCTGGCAGGTCGCCAAGGATGAAATCGTCCGCCAGGTGCTCAACTCGGCCTATCACATCATCGACTACAAGGGCTCGACCTGCTACGGCATCGGCCTGGCGCTGGTGCGCATCGTCGGAGCGGTGCTGCGCAACGAACGCAGCGTGCTGACGGTCTCAAGCCTGTTGAACGGCGCGTACGGCCTCCACGATGTCTGCCTCAGCGTCCCCTGCATTGTGGACGCCGGCGGCTGCGAACAGATCGCGGCCGGCCGCCTGACCGACGACGAAGCCTCGGCGCTGCGCCGTTCGGCCGAAGTGCTTCGCCAGACCCTTGCCGCCCTCGACACGGCGAGCGGCGGCGCAACCACCGGTGATCCAAAAGGGAGGCTCTGATGGCGATCGTTTTGGAACGGGTGTACGGCACAACTTCGCCGACGACGGGCTACCGCGTCTTGGTCGATCGGGTTTGGCCCCGCGGGGTGTCCCGAGAGACCCTGGCGCTGGACGAATGGTGCCGCGAGGTGGCGCCGAGCGCCGCGCTGCGCGCTTGGTTCGCGCACGACCCGGAGCGCTGGGAGGGCTTTCGGAAGAAATACCTCGCCGAATTGCAGGCGCAGGAGGAGCTCTTGAAACGCCTGCGCGGCATCGCCGCGCGCCGGCGCCTGGTCCTCCTGTACGGCGCCCGCGACACGGAGCACAACCAAGCGGTCGTCTTGCGCGACGCCCTCCTCGCCGGCACGCGCGGCCGCTCCGCGCGGCGCTAGCCGCCGGAGGAAAATCCTCGTTCCGCTCCGAAGGCGCGTCGTGAGAGCGCCGGCCGCCGGAAAGCGGCCGGAGGGCTGTTGAGCGCAAGCGCCTGGCGACAGGGCTCTCGGGGGGGGGACCGACGATCAGCGAGTACTTCTTCTATGCCTGGGCCAAGCGGCTCATGCGACTAAGAGCAAACGCGCCCTATCCGACTGGCATCAGCAGACTGTTGTCCAAGAGATTAAGCCGGTCGCGCCCTGCGAACTGACTTCTCCAAGGTATTCCGCCAGGTGGTCGACGAGATCTTCAGCATCATGTGCGGCTTCAATCAAAGCAAGCAAGGCCTCACGGTCGTCCTCGATAAGGAGATGAACCGCAAGGAAGCCTTCTGTTATCCTCGCGCGCTTCTTCGATTTCGGCGTACCAGTCGGCCGCCATGGTGGCCGAGACTTCGCGGCCCGGATGCTCCGCCCGAAAGAAGCCCGTGTACGATCCTCCCGGCTCGAGGCGCGCCAAGACGGCTTCCTCCCGCACCACGACGCCGTCGAAAAGGAGCGCTGCGACGCGGCCCCCGCGGGCGGGAGCGGTGCCAATATTCCGGACGGTGAAAGCGATGCCGCGCTCGGCGTTCCGGGCGTGTTCCACAACGAGGTCCGGAAGGCGCGAGGGCGCGCCGGCGGCCTGCGCCGCCGACAAGCCCATGAGAATCGCGACGGCCGCGACCAGTGCGACAAGAACGCGCGGTCTCGCGCCCAGGCGTAGAAGCGTGCCAGGGCGCAACCAGACCCAAGCGCCAGCGCCGCGGCGCGATACGCTTCTGCCCGGCATGTTCGCCTCCGTTCACAGACTGCGCCGAGGGAGAGAGTCGAACGTCCGGGTGGTGCCGGACGCGTCCTCCCGCGCCTCTCGTCGCCGCCGGTTCAGAGGCGCTTGCTCGACGTGGCGTGCGGCAGCGCCGGCCCGGGAGCCTTTCCGGAAGCTCCCGGCCCGCCGTGGCCGCGCACAAGGCCGCCGTGCTTTGTCGCGCCACCCAGACGACGGTCCTGGAATAGGCTAAAAGGAGCTTCGACCACCTTCCTGAAAGCACCCGCCGATGGGCGCGGCGAGTCAAACGCGTGCGCGGCGCTTGGCGGCGGCCGGATTTCGGGGACCGCCGTTCTCGGGAAAAGGCCCGGTCGGGTCTCTTACCGCCCCCGGCGCGCCGGGGCGCGGCGTAGCCGACCTCCGGAGAGGCGGGCTCGCGACCCGCCGGGCGAGCGGGATGCGGACGACTCTTAGCCCCGGCTTCCTCGGGCCTCTCGAGCTCCTCCGCCTCGCGCGGGACGCCGGCCACCCGTTTGCCTCGAGCCTGCCCGCGCCTCAACGCCGCGGCCCGGCGAAGAAACAGGATCGTCCCGGGACTGACCCTGCCTGGCGGCCCCGCCCGCCGCTCCGCCCTCGATATCGCGCAGCCGCGCCTCGGTCCACGCGGCTTCCTCCTCCTGGCCGACCTTCGCGAAAAAGTCGCGGAGGTTCCGGTACCGCGCGGCCGCGTCGAAGCGGACGCTCGATTGGAGCTTTCTCAGGCACACGGGGCAGAGATGCAGGGGCATCGTATCCGCCTCGCGCAGATGGTTCGATCCGTTCATGAGGCAGCGGAAGTACACGCAGTGGCGGAGGCCGAACATGTGCCCCGCCTCGTGCGCGAGCACGCGGCAACTCCGTTCGAGCACCAACTTCTCGAAACCCTTCTCCCTGGGGCTTCCGTCGAACGCTGGGTCGTACCGCGCGAAGCTGTAGACACCGACCCGGCGGAGGACCAAGGCCTGGCCAAAAACGAAGTTCCACCTGGGATCCGGGTAGAGGTCCTCCAGCGTAATCCCGAGGAGAGAGAAAGCGTCCTCCGGGAGACGCTTCTCGAGGAACTGGAGGAGATCGGTCGTGAGGAACTGACGCTTCCCGGTGAACGCGTTCAGGCGGGTCGTGAACTTCTCGGGCTCAAGCGCGACCGGATCGAGGATCTTCGTCGGCATGGCGAAGAAAGCCTCGGCGAACTCACGGAGCGTATCGAGGCTCGGCGCCCCGGCGCCTCCCAACGCGCCGAGCGGCTGGAGGTACAAGACCGCCTGCTTGAGGGTGGGGCAGTTCCTCCGCGCGCGCCGAAACTCCTCGAAGGTCTGCCCACTCTCCGGGTGCTGGGCGAGCCAGTCCATGGGCCCCGGCTTCGGGATCGGCTCGAAGCCCGCGGCGGGATCGAGCGCGCGCCGGAGGGCTTCCGGAAGGTCGCTCGTGTCCCCAATGGCTCGCCGGCGCTCCTCCGGCCCGGGCACGCGGAAGTCGGGCGCGCCGCCCAACGCGAGGGTCGAAAGCAACGGCAAGGCGATCGCGAAGGCTCCCATGCCGTCAGTGTAAGGGCCGGACCGCGAAGCGTCAAACTCCGCGAGCGTCCCCCGAGGCGCGACCGCGGGACGCGGGGCACCCGTTGCGCGGCGTCATCGGGTGAGCGAAGATGACATGAACCTCGGCCGCCGCGATTTACGGGAGGAGAAAGTGTTGAGTCAAGCCGCCAATCGGTCGTATCGGGGGCACCGCCGCGTTCGGGCGGTGACGCCGCGCGGGCTGCCCGGCCTGGTCATTCTCCTGTCTGCCTTGGCGCACCCCGGGTTGCCCGCCGGTGCCACGGAGACACAGGATCGCTACTACGCCCACCAGGCGGTCCACGACGATCAGGGTGTCATTGCGCCATGGTACACCGCCCAAAACGGACAATTGGATTTCCGGGCTCGCGTGGCGGCCGAGACGATCAAACGCTACCCGTGGACCACCGCGGAGATGGCGGTCGACTGTGTGCCTCATTTCCTGTTCAGCGGCCATTGGAATATCGCGGACGACGGAACCATCACGCCGTTGGCGACCAACGATTGGGACAACGGCGACCTGGGCCAACGAGCCGCGTATGTCCTGTCCGGATTGGTGGACTACTACCGGTACAGCGGAGATCCGGCGGCCGTCGCGCTCATGACCCTCCAGGCGGATTTTCTCCTCGACCACTGCCTCACCCCCGACGACCACCCGTGGCCGCGGTTCCTGATCAGCGTTCCCAACAAGGGGAAGTCGTACGGCAAATGCGATCCGCAGGGCATCATCCAGCTGGACATTGCGGCGGAGGCGGGACTGGCCATGCTGAAGGCCTATCAAGTGACCGGTCAATCGCGGTGGCTGCAGGCGTGCCGGCATTGGGGCGACCTCTTGGCCGCGAAAAGGAACCGCGCCGGCGGCGCGCCGCCGTGGTCGCGGTACGCCAACCCCGAGACCGTTCCCTGGAAGGACGACACGCAGACGGGCGGAGTGGTGTACCTGCTGTATTTCCTCGACGAACTCCTGCGGCTCGGCTATTCCGGCCCGCAGGGCGCGATCGTGGAGGCGCGGGACGCCGGCCGCGCGTACCTGCGCGACACGCTCCTCGACCGCTGGACGGTCAACGACGTGTGGGGGCGCAACTACTGGGACTGGGAGGATCCCGTCCAGGCCGAGAACGTCACCGAGTTTGTCGCCCGCTACATGATGGACAATCCGGATCAGTTCCCCCACTGGCGCACCGATGCGCGGAACATCCTGGCCTTGTTCTTCAACCACACCGGCGTGTGCCCCCACTCGGCCGGGGAAGTCTACAGCGGCGCCTGGGCCTTCCCCGAGTCAAACGCCTGCTGCGGCCGGTCCCTGTGGTACGGCCCCATGGAACTGGCCATTCCGTGGGCTCAATACGGCCGCCAGGCGGACAGCCTTTGGGCCCGTGAGCTGGCACGGCGCATGCAGATCCTGGCCACCTACGACGGGCACGACACGGGCGTGTCGGAAGACAACATCGATGGGGGCTTCATCGTCAACAAGGAATGGTTCAAGATCGCCCACCCGTCGGCCCTCAAACACCTGCTGGGCACGCTCGCCTGGCTGCCCGAGGAGTTCGGGGCGGCGCGCGAGAATCATATCATGCGCTCCACGGCGGTCGTCAACTCGGTGGTCTATCGCCGGGGCGTGGTCCAATACAGCACCTACGACGCGCCGCCCGGCACGGTGGACGTGGTGCGCCTCGCCTTCGTGCCCGCGCGAATCACGGCCGGCGGGCGGCAGCTGCGGCAACTCGACGACCCCATCGCGCAGCGGACCGGCCCCGCCCGGAACGGTTTCGTGGTCAAGCAGCTGTCCGGCGGGGATGCCTTGGTCACGATCCGGCACGACGGCGCGACGGATGTCGTGATTCAAGGCGATGATCCGCAGCGGCAGCTTGACGACACGGAGCTGACCTACGGCGGCCAATGGGAGGCGCTGACCCAGCAGCCCACATGGGCTCGCACCTGCCATGTGAGCGACACGGCGGGTGCTGAAGCGAGCATGGCCTTCGTCGGGAACCAGGTGCGGCTCATCGGCAGCACCTCGCCCGAGGGCGGGCTGGCCGACGTGTATGTCGACGATAAGAAGCAGTTGGTCGGGATCGACTGCTGGTGCCCGACGGCGCGCCACGAACAGGTGCTGTACTACCGCAACGGGCTGGCCGACGGTCCGCACTCCTTGCGCGTGGTGGTGCGCGGAACGCACAACCCGAAGTCCAGGGGCGCGAAGGTCTATGTGGACGCCCTGCAGTACTCCGCGGCGACCGGCGCCGGCAGCTTCGGGGCCGGCGGCGGCCCGACCGAAACGCAGTGCCTGCTCATGGGCTACCCGGGCCGTCAGGACGCCCGCGATGCGCTGGGCAAGCTGTGGCGGCCGGGCGCCGAGTTCATCATCCGCACCGGCGCGGCGACCGACAGCGTGGCGCGGAGCTGGTGGACCACGCCCGCGCCGCCGCCGGTCCTGGCCACGGAGGATCCGACGCTGTATCGCTACGGCGTCCACGGCAAGGAGTTCGTGGTGAACGTGACCGTCGGCCCGGGGGACTACTACGTTCGTTTGAAGTTCGCCGCCAACCGCCGCTTGAACACCTGTGAGAACTGCGTGTCTATCGCGATCAACGGCCGGCCGAGGGTCGCGAAGATGGACGTGGCGGCCACCGCGGGCGGCACGCAGCGAGCGGTGGATCTGGTTTTCAACAATGTCCGGCCGCGCAACGGCATGATCGACGTCCGGTTCACAGGCGGCAACCCCGCGCACGGGCTCTCGGGCGAAGCGTTCGTCCAAGGCGTGGAAGTGGGGCCGGGCGGCGGCGAGGAAGGAGCCGCGCCCGTCACCCTCCTGGGGCGGAATCTGTTGGACAATGGCGGCTTTGAACGGTGGATCGCCGATCCGGACAAGGGCCTTGCCGCCGCGTCTTGTCCCGCGGGTTGGCGGTTCGAGGCGGAGGGTGCCGCGCGTCTGGAAAAGGTGACTGCCGACAGCCCCGAAAAGGCCGGTCCGGAGGCGGTTGCGGAAGGCTCTTGCGCTTGTCGGGTCCTGGGATCGGGCCGGAGCCGCTTGATGCGGGAAGTCGCCGTGTGCCCGGCCGGCGCGTATCGCGCCTCCGTGCTCGTCGCGGCGACCGCGCCGCCGGAGCGGGCGGGCGCCGCCGCGCCTACCGGCGCGTAGCGCGCGCGGCAGCCGCCGGGACGCAACGCCGGACGGCCCGGTCTACCGGTACGTCGCGCTGCCGCTGACGACGTCGCCCGCTACCGCCCGGCTCCGGTTCACGCTGGTCGCGTCGCTGCCCGAGGCCGAGGAACCTTCCTCGATCAGCTACGATCAGTGCGTCGTGGACGGACCGCCCGCCCCGGCCCGGCTCGTGGGAACGGTGGTCGACGAAGCCCGGAAGCCGCTGGCGGACGCCGTGGTGGCCTTGGGTTCGCGCGCGGTGAGGACCGGCGCCGACGGCGGCTACGCCGTCGCCGCGTTGGCCGATCTGCAGCAGGTGGAGGTCGTGGCGAACAAACAGGGCTACCTCGGCCAGTCGCAGGCGCTTCGATTACAGGCCGGAGAGAACCGGTGCGACTTCGCGTTGGCGGCGCGCCCAACCAACAACCTCCTGGACAACGGGGATTTCGAAGCGGGTTTTTCAGCCGCGCGGAGCATGGAACACGGGACCTGCGGGATGCGCGGTCCCTGGCATTTCCGCTTCTCTCCCGGGATCAACTGCTATATCTACCCCGAGTCGCTCTACCGGTGGCGCAGACCACGCATCCGCCTTGGAAGCGAGGCGATCAGCCAGGTGACGGACGGCGGCGGGACCATGGAGTTGTACCAGGACGTGGTGGTCAATTCGAATCAGCCGTTGACAGCCTCGGCGTGGGTGCTCGGATTGGATGTCAACGGCGATGGGCAAGGGTTCGGAGCCGGGCCGGCGGATTTTGCCGGCCTGGTGGTTCAGGAACTGGATTCGCAGGACCGCGTAGTCAAGCTGCACGAGCGGGTCGGCATTACGAAGGCGACGGCCGACTTCGAGCTGGTGAAGCTGGCGCTGACCACCGGACCGGACACCGTCAAGGTGCGGCTGACCCTGACGAGCCATATTCGGTGCATCTGGCAGAAAGGAGCCGCGATCTTCGATCAATGCGCGCTCGAGCCGGCGGCGGCCGGAAAGTAATGCGCGTCTTGCGGCCCCGGCGACCTCGACAGGCGGTCCGGGAGCCGGGCGCTTTGCCCTACGCGATCGACCCGCCGCGTGAAGCGGTGCTCGACCGAAAAAACGACTCCCATACCGAAAACCTGATCAAATCCACTTCGAACGGCAAAAGCACGGAGCCGGCGCACCCTGCCGCCGGCTCCGTCGCACTTACGGAATTGAGCCGGTGCCGCGAAGAGACGCCCAGCGCCGCGCACCGGCGGCCGGTCCTCGTGTAGGCGCCCGCGACACGGCGCACAACCAAGCTGCGGCCGTCCGGCGCTGCGCCCCTCTCCGGCGCGCGCGGCCGGCACCCGCGCCGCTCGCCGTCCCTGGAAAATTCCCGTTCGATTTCCAGCCGAATGCGCATCGTGAGATTGGCAGCCGCCGGAAAGCGGCAGGAGGTCTTATGAACCGAAGCGTGCTCCTTCGAAGCTTGGGCTTGCGTCTCGGCGCCGCCCTCGCGCTGGCGTGTTCCCCGGGCTGCGGCGGCGGTCCCCTCCCGGCCCGCGACGGCGTTCCCGCGCAAGCGCCCGGCAGCGGCGCAACCCCGACGCTCGGCCCTCCCATGGTCTACGAACTCGGCGCCGCCGATGCGGAGGTCGTCGCCATCGCCTTCCGCGAGGGGCAGACGCTGCTTTATGTCACCAGCCCGGGGGCGGCCTGCGGCGGACGCGGCGACAACTCGTTCCTGTCGTTGCTGGTCCAGCCGCCGGAAGCCCCGCGGGAGCTGGAGGAGATCGCCGTCCTGGACCTGGGACTGGGCGAGGCCACCTCGGTCGCCGTTCACCCGCGCGGGGATTTCGCCGTCGTCGCGCGCAAGAACCCCCAGCAACCCGATACGAGCCCCGGCTGCCTCCAGGCCGTCGCCGGGCATCGAGTCGTGGGAAGGGTGGCGGTGGGCGTCGGACCGGACTCCGTGGCGGTCGCCCCGAACGGCCGCTTCGCCGTGGTCGCCTGCGAGGGGCAGGTTCCTGATGCCGAGGACTGCCCCGAGGATGGCGGGATCGATGCAGCCGGGAGCATCGTCGTCGTGGACCTCCGCAAGGGACCGGCGGCCATGACCGTCGCTGCCACCGTGGAAGCCGCGGAGATTTTCGAACGTTTCTTCAAAACCGAGCCGGACCGCGCCCGGGTCCCGGAGGACATCGAACCGGAGTTCGTCGCCATCGCGCCCGATTCGTCCTTCGCCCTCGTGACCCTGCAGGAGCAGAGCGCCGTCGCCGTGGTAACGCTTCGGGAAGCTCCGGCCGGCTCGGAGGACGGCGGCGTCTTCCAAGCGCGGCTCGCCGACGTGATCTTGCTGCCCCACGGGTTCCGCGATGCGTCGGGACGGGTGCGCGGCGTGCACCCCGACGGCATTGCCATCAGCCCGGACGGCGCCTTGGCGGTGACGGCGAACGAATCGCATTCCAAGGCGCGTCACCTCCAGGGGCTCTCCATCCTCGATCTGCGCGCGGGACCCGAGCGCATCAAGGCGGCGGCGACCCACCCGGTCTTCGAGCTCGATTCCTCCCTGAGCGCCGCGAAAACGGAGAAGACCGTGCGCAAGTTGAAACGGAAGAGCCGCGGCGCCGCGGCGGCGCCCCTTCGGGCCAAGCCCAAGACGACTTTGCCGCGCCTCGATCCCGAGGGGATCGCGTTGGCGCGGTGGGGAACGCGCATGCTCGCGGCCCTCGCCATCGAGCGCCGGGCCGCCCGCGAGGAGGCCGGATCGGTGCTGATCCTCGACATCACCGACGCCCTGGCGGGCGCGGCGCCGGCGCGCATTGGGCGCACGATCGTCGGCGCCACCGAGAGCGCCCGCCCGGAGACGCTGGCATTCTCTCCCGACGGGCGTTACCTGTTCGTGGCCGCCGAGGGCGACGGCGGCACCATCACCATGATCGAGATCGGCGCGTGACCCCGCCGCGGGGGACGGATGTCCGGCGCGGCGCTCAGGCGGTTTTTTCGTACGCGCGACGAAGCTTCCGGAGCGCCCGGCGGCAGAGCATCTGGGCCGCCGCCTCGCTCGCGCCGAGCCGCGCGCCCACGTCGGCCCAGGCCAGCTCGTCGTAGAAGCGCCACCGGATCACATCGGCGTAGCGCGCCGGCAGACGCTCCAGGGCCTGCGCCAAGCGCGCGCGCTCTTCCCCGCGCAACGCCCGGCGCGAGGGAGAATCCGCCCCGGCCGCGGCCCCGGCCAGCGGCGCCTCGCGCCGGGCATCCCTGCGCTTGGCCGTCAAATACGCGGCCCGATGCCTCAGCTTGTTGCGCAGGATGCCGGCGAGCCAGCGCCGGAACGAGCCTCGCTCCGCCGGCACGAAGGACGGCAGCGCCCGGAACGCGTCGACGTAGGCCGACTGGGCCAGATCGTGCGTGTCGAAGCGGTCGCGCAGGGGCCGGAACCTCCCGCGCAGGAACGCGCGCGCGGTCGTCAGCATGGCCGCGTAGGTCCTGGCGGCCAGCGAGTCCCGGGCGCGCGCATCGCCCGCCTGCGCCCGCGCGACAAGCCGCCGCGTCTCCTCGTATCCATCGGGGATGTTCGCCATGCTTGCTCGCTCCGGACGTTCGGCGCGGGACGCGCGAACGCCCTCGATTATATCGGGCGGACGCCCGGCGCCGCGCGCGACTTGCGCGAGACGATTTCTTCCGCCATGATCGCGGCATCGGCGCGCGAGCCCGGGCGCACCTCCGCGTCCGCCGCGAGAGACCTGTCCGCGCCCCGCGCCCGCGCCGCCTCGATGACACGGTGCGCGCATGGCGCTGAACCGCGGCGACCCCCTCGAGCGGATCTACGCCGCCATGATGGATGGCGGCGAGTCCGTGCCGGTGTTTCCCGGCTATACGATCATCGAGCGGATCGGCGCGGGCGGGTTCGGCGTGGTGTACAAGGCCTTCGACGAGAAGCTGCAGCGAATCTGCGCCGTCAAACTCCTCCTGGAGGATCGCGCGGCGGACCCTGCGTCGCGCGCGGCGTTCCTGCACGAAGCGCGCGTCATGGCGCGCGTCCGCCATCCGAACGTGCTGGCGATTTACGGCATTCTCGAGCATGCAGGAAGACAGGCGCTGTGCACCGAATACATCGAGGGGCCTCCCCTCAGCGAGCGCGTGGCCGAGGGCCCCCTGCCGCCCCTGGAGGTCGCGCGCGTGGGCATGGATCTATCGAGCGCGCTTCAGGCCGCGCATGCCGCCGGTCTGGTTCACCGCGATGTCAAGACGTCCAACGTCCTCTGCGACCGCAATGACCGGACCGTGCTCGCGGATTTCGGCCTTGGCGTGTTCATCGCCCCGGAGCGGCGCGAGGCGGCCGCTCACGGCGCCGCGGGGTCGCCGCTTTTCATGTCCCCGGAGCAGCTCGCCGGCGGGCGCGTCGACGCGCGCAGCGACATTTTCTCCCTGGGTGTCGTGCTCTACAACGCGAGCACGACGGTTTTTCCGCACACCGCCGACGATATCCCCACGCTCATCGAGCGTGTCGCAACCATGACGCCGCCGCCTTTGACGGCGCGCATGCCGGACTTCCCGCCCGCGCTTCAGGCCGTGATCATGCGGGCCCTGGGAAAAGACCCCGACGCGCGCTATCAGACGGCGGCGGCCATGGGCGAGGCCCTCGAGGCCTGCTGCCGGGAAGCAGCGCAGGCGCGCAAGACCGCGGGCCGGCGCGACACGCCCCGGCGGAGCGCGAAGTTCGCCGCCCTGCTCGGAGCGGGGGCGGTTCTGGCCGCGGTCCTCGCGCTGTGGCCCGGGCCCGACGCGGAAGCCCCGGTTTTCCAGGTGCATGCCGTCCCCTTGGCGGACACCGTCCATGGTCCGGCGGCGCCTGCCGCCCGCGCGGACGGCGCCAAGCGGCTGTCGGTTTCCTTTCGGGCGGACCGCGACCTCCGGGTGTACGCGATTCGGGAATACACCGAGACGAAGAAGTACCTCCTCTGCCCGCCGCCGGGGGGCGGCGCCGCCTGGCGCATCGCCGCGGACGACGACGTCGTCGTGCCATCTCCGCCGGTTGAAGGCCCGCGGGGCTGGAGCATCGCCAAGGATGACAAGGAGGAGACCCCCGGGTGCATCGCCTTGATCGCGACGACCGAACCGATCGGCCCGCTTGAGGATGCGCTGCCCGCGGTCGATTCAGCGGCGGACCACGACTGGAAAGACCGCGTCCGCCTGAAGCCCGCGAGCCTGCGGGGCCTGCTCCGGGTCCTCCAGGAACTGAGCGGCCTGCGCCCGGCTCACAAGGATGCCTGGACCTTCGCCGAGTTCGCCCCCCAACTCGGCGGGCCGGAGGACCTCCCCGACGAGGCCGTCGGGGTCTGGGTGCGCGTCATTCCCGTGGGCGTGCTCGAGGGCGGGCACTGACGGCCGGCCCCTAACCCCAACCGGCGTTGATACGCGCAGACGTCGGCGGATATCCCACGGGCTTTTGCCGAAACAACGGCACACCGCTCTTTCTCGTCCTTGCTTTTGCCATCCTAAACCTTCGCATGCCCACGCGCGGTCGCGGACAAGCGCAGACAAAACCAAACGTAAATCCATGGAAATCCGCGCTACCCCTGGGAAACGCCCTTTCGTTCTTGCCAGGGGCTCTCCCGCCCTGGAAGCCGTTCCCCAGCCCCTCGAATGATCTCGGCTCTCTGGGATTTCACTGCGGAAAACGTTTGCGGACAGGAGTCTTTTTGTAGTCGGACCGGTTGAGCCGGATATCCACATTGGGGTTATAAGATTCGTTGTCCGTGTAGACCACGTCTCCGCTTTCGTTGACCCAGCGGTATTTCCACTGATTGGATCCCACGTCGATTTCGTTGGTGTACGGATTGACGAACTCCTCCTGGTCCGTCAGGGTAAGGAACATGTCGTTGTGGATCTCCGCGTTGGTTTTTTGGCGGTGGGTGGCGATCTCCTGTCCGATGCGCTGAATTTCCTGCTGCGTGTCGAGCGCGATTTGTCCCCGCTGGAGCTGCCCGCGGATTTCCCCGGACAGCCACCGGGGATCAATTTTGACGGAGTTTTGGATGATGCTGAACACCGCTTCCCATTTCTTAAATTCCGCCCGCGGGGCCCGCATCAGAACCGTTTCTTTATTCCCCCAGATGCCCGCGCCGACCCGCCCCCAGTCTTCAATGACGACAACCATTTTCTCCTCATATTCGACGCCCCCGTCGTGATATGTCATCTCTGAGAGCGCGGCATCGTATTGAAATCCCATTTGAGGAAAAAACTGGTTGACTCGTCGTTGGTAGTTCCCGGCTACCTCCGTCAGAGCCTTGTTGCCGGCGACATTGAGATTCCGGGCCTGCGGATGCGCGTAGGGGAAGGCCATCTCCCTTATAAATCGTGCCGCCGGCATGAGGGGACAGACCAGCATGCCGTTGTAGTTGCTTCCTACCGGCAGCAACCCCATTTGCGCCGCCGGAGAATACCTCGGATCGAAATAGAGCAGGTCCGGAAGCCAGCGCATCAGCACCGTTCCCGCGGAGTCTTTCTTGACGGTGAAGTCCAGCTTGGCCGCGATGGACTGCGCGGCTCCGCCCTGCTTCAAAGGATCCACCCGGAAAATCCCTCCCTCCACTTGCCAGCCTTTCGGGACGAGGAGAGAAAAGGCTTTTTCTCTCGGCTCGTGGACCCGCGTGAAAACCATGGTATTTCCGGAGTCTCCCTCGGAAAGAGACGGCGAAGACTCCGAGCAGGAAAGCGAGGCGAGTAACGTCAAGCTTGATAAGAGAAGGGGCATCACGGGTTTCATGGGAACTCCTGGGTTGCGACGTTGGGGAACGCCTGATTTTAGCCCGTCGAAATCAAGACATCCACACTGTCGTTAGCGGCGGTTTCGCAAGTGGCTGAATTGCGCGTGTGGGGGCCGGCGCCTTTTCACCAATCGCGACGGCAAGCGCGCGTCTGGCGTCAACCAAGCGTACGCCTCCGGCGAAGCCCGGCCGCCGGGCGGTGCGTAAAGGTATGATCACCGCCATGGACGCGAACCATGGTGGCGAGCGTTGCGGAACGTATCGCGACAAAGCACGGGCACACGAGAAGCGTCTCTCGCAGCGTCTTCAGCAAACAAGACGCAAGGGGTGTGACGCCGGCCGCCCTCGGCCACCGGACGGGAAGATCGGGCCGGACGTACTCGACCACGTGCGCCCGCCCGCTTCGCCCGACCCCTGGCCAGGGGCCGGGCGCGCACCGCCGCGGCGGACGCGCTCCAGGGCGGCAAACGACGGCCGGCTCCCGACCCCCGCCCGCTCTCCATAGGCGGCGGATCGGCATGAACCGGCTGCGCCCGCCCCGCGTTCTTACTTCATGAGACACGGGCGGGCCGGTCTCTCCGGCCCTCGCCCCGTTTCCTTCTTGACCCTCTTCTACAGCCAAAGGTGCACATCGATGGGCGGCGCTTTTCAGAGACGAGGAACGAGTTGTTTGCAAGCCGCGACGGTCCGAAAGGCGGCGCTTGCCTGGGCGGCGGCGCTGGCTTTGGCCTGCACATGGCAAAACGCGCAGGCCCAAGACCAGCCGGTGGGACCCCTCCCGCCGACCGGTGCTGAGAAGAGAGCCGAGGAGGACAAGGACTCCGCCGTCCAAAAGCCCGGCCGAGAAGAGCTTCCCGACGTGGTCGTGACCGGCGACCGCGAGCCGGAAGAGGACCGGTACTGGATCGAGAGCGGCACGACCGCGCTCAAGATCGATACGCCGCTCCTCGAGACCCCGCAGATGACGACGGTCGTCACCCGGCAACTCCTCGAGGACCAGGGCGCCGACACCTTCGAGGATGTCTGGCGCAACGTGCCGGGGGCCCACAGCGCCTTCGGCGAGGGCGCCGGCGGGAGCGTGACGCTCAGGGGCTTCACGATGACGGGAACGGGCACCTTCGGGTATCCCGTGATGTTCAACGGGCTGCGGGGGTCGGCCTTCGGCGGCTGGAACCCCATGCGGCTTTACACCCTCGACCGCATCGAGGTGCTCCGGGGCCCGGCGGCGGTTCTGTACGGCTCGGGGGCGCCGGCGGGCGTCATCAACTACTTCAGCCGCAAACCTCAGGCCGAGTTCGCGCATACCCTCGACATGACCTTCGGCAGCTACGACCTGTACCGCCCCCACTTCCACTCGACCGGTCCGATCAACGAGAGCAAGAGCCTTCTCTACATGCTGGACATCGGCGGCGAGAACTCCGACAGCTTCCGCAAGCACGTGCACAAGGAAAACCTGCAGCTCACGGCCGGGTTGTCCTGGATACCCGACGACCGCACCCGCGTCGACTTCGAGTTCGGCTTCGCCGATGACGACCGCGATGGGAGCTACGACCGCGGCGTTCCCTTCGTCAACGGCAAGGCCTTCGTCCTATCCAACAAGTTCTCCACCAACGAGCCGTCGGACTTCTCGAACATGACCGCCTTCTGGGGCGAGGCGCATTTCACGCGCCGATTCACCGACACGCTCAGCCTGCACTCCGGCCTCCGGGTTTTTTCCAGCGAACGGGAATACCGGAGCCACTCCCAGTTCGGGCTTCGCTACGAGCCGTCGACCCACGTGCTCATCCGCAGCTACAGCGAAAGCGATGCCGACCAGTACGGAATCTCGGAAGACACGCATCTTCTCCACGAGATCAAGGGGGAAAACATCGCCAACAAGTTCCTGGCGGGTTTCGAGGCCTTCAACGATCACCAGAAATTCAAGGGTAAAACGGCGGCCTCGGGCGTGCCGGGAATCGACATCTACCACCCGAGGTACGGCCTGGCCGACCCGCGCACTTACACCTTCAGGCCCGCCAGCACCACCGAATCCGACCTGCTCCGCTTCGGCCCCTACGCGCAAGACCAGGTGGAACTCTTCGATCGGCTTCACCTCATGGGCGGAGTGCGCTACGACCGGTACGACACGGAACAGAAGATCAAGCCCGGCGCCACGCCCAAATACTCCGACGATGGCGGCGCGGTCACTATGAAGGGCGGCATCCTCTACGAATTGCTCGATAACCTGTCGGTCTACGGCAGTTACGGGCAGAGCTACGAACCCCAGTCCGCCCCGCGCACGCCCCAGACGAGGTCCTTCGATCCCATGCAGGGCTGGCAGGTCGAGGCCGGCGTGAAGAACGGTTGGTTCGATGATCGCCTGACGGCTCAGGTGGCGGGTTTCTTCATCCGCCAGAAGAACATCCTGGTGCCCGACCCCGTGGATCCCATGCGCCTCGTTCAAATCGGCGAGCAGGAAAGCAAGGGCGTCGAGGCGGAGCTGAGCGGCCGCATTACCGCCGACTTGAGTTTGACGGCGAACTACGCCTACACTCACGCCGAGACGACGGATGACACGAACGAGATCCGCAAGGGCCAGAAGCTGCAGCACGCGGCGGAGCACCAGGGCGGAGCCTGGCTGCGCTACGCCTTCTGGGACACGGGGTTCGCGATCTTCGGCGGCGTGACCCACGTGGGCAAGCGGCTCGCGTGGGCGGCGGGCGCGTCCGACCCGAACCACCCCTACGCGCTGCCCAAGTACACGTGCCTGGATGCCGGCTGCTCCTACGTTTACAAGAACTTGAGCGTGAGAGCGGTCGTCAAAAACCTCCTCGACGAAGACATCGCGGTGGGCGGGCGCAGCGACGGCTACATGCCGGGCGACCCCCTGAGCTTCCTCCTGACCGTCAAGCTCGTGTTTTAACGCCGACGTCCGGAGGGCGGAGCGAAGGCGCCGCTCAAGCGGGCGCATCCGTGGCGCCCGCCGCCTGGAAGGCGGGCCAGGCCCGGACTTCCCCTTTCCGGGGCCTGGAGCGTGAACCCTGAGCGCCGGTCCCGCGTTTCCTTCAGAAAGAGGGCCAGTCGGCCGGGCCTCGCCGCGCGGCGGCGGCGCTCGAGGAGGCCGCGCCTCGTCCGCGCGGTTTGCGGCCCCCAGGAGCGGCGGTAGACTTGAATGATGGTCCCGGAACGCGGCGCGCGCCGTGTTCCTGTGTGAATTGCGGAGCGGGAACGTGACGCGAATGTCAATCTCCGGCGGCGCCAAGCCGAGCCGCCTCGGCCGACGCCTGGCGGTCGTGCTGGCCGTCGCGGCGCTCCTCGGAGCCGGCGGCGAGCCCCCCCGGGAGCCTGCGGCGGCCCCCGAGACACCCGCGGCCGCCGCCGAGAAGCCGGTCGCGGCGACCGAGGAGCGCGCGCTCTCCGACGAGCTTGCGTCCGTCTTGACCCGGCTGCGCGAGGAACGGGCCGCGTATTACCGGAGACAGAACGCCCGCGGCGCGGAAATCAAGGCCGCCCGCGAACCCCTGCGGCGTCTGGAATCCGAACTCGCCGAGCTGAAAGCCCGCGAGGAGGAAACGGACAAGGAACTGGCCGGCGTGGCGGCGCAGTCGGCGGCGCTGCGAGAGGCGCAAGCGGCTTTCGCCGCCTCCGAGGCTGGGCTCGCCGCGGCCCTGGACCATGCCGTCGCCGCCGCGAAGGCGTTGATCGCGCAAGGTTTCGACTATCGCCGCGAGGAACGCCTCGCGCGTCTCGGCGCGCAACTGCCGCCCGAGGCGGACCTTGCGGAGCGCGTGACGCGCTACTGGGCCTTTCTCCAGGAAGAGCTGCGCATCGCCCGCTCGGGGGAGGCGTACACCTCGCAGGTGCCGCTGGACGGCGGCCGCATCAAGCCGGCGCGCCTGTTTCGCGTGGGCCACTTGGTCCAAGGCTTCGTCACCGAGGATGGCCTGGAAAGCGGCCTTGAGACTCCCGCCGGCTGGGAACGCGCCGTGGACCCGGAAACGGACCGTGTCGTGCGCGCCGCCATCGACATACTGGATCGCCGGCGGGCCCCGGCCCTTCTGCGCGTGCCGATCAGGCCGAGGAGCGAGCCGTGACATGCCTGCTCCTCGTCCTTCTGGCCCAGGATCCCGGCGGCGCGCGGCTCGCGGCGGCGCTTCAGGCGGCGCAACGCGAACTGGCCGCGGAACAAGAACGCATCCGCAGGGAAGACGCGGCCCAGGAGGCTGAATTAGCCGAGGCCAAGGCGCGCCTTGCGGCGCTGTCGGATGAAATCGTCGACCGCACGCTCGCGCTGGCCGCCAAGGAGAAGGCCCTGGAGGAACAGCGGAACGCGCGCGCCGAGCTTCGCCGGCGCGAGGATGCGGCGCGCGTCCGGTGGGCCGGGGTGCGCACGGCGGCAGCCGATGCCGCCCAGAAGCTCGACGACTTCCTGTCCGCGCTGCCGCCCGGCGAACGCCGCGCCGAGCAGCGCGCGGCGGTCGGGGCGCTCAAAGCCGAACTCGACGCGGACAGACCTAACGGATTCGACCTCGGCGGCCTTTTCGCCGCGGGCGCCGCGCTCCTTGCCGAGTCGCGTTCGATCGCTATCTTCCCTCACACGGTGCGCACGGCCGCCGGTCTGGAGGAACCCGCGGAGATCCTCAGGGCGGGGATGATCTTCGCGGCATACCGCACGAAGGCGTCCGGCCGCATGGGCGAAGTGCTCGCGGCTCCCCGAGAGGGGGAGGGCTACCGCTGGACCGAGGCGCTGCCCCCCTTCGCCGTCGAAGACTTGACGCTCCTTTTCGCCGGCGGCGCGGCGGAGGGCGCCTCCATGCATCTGCCGCTGGACGTGACGCAGCGTCTCAGCCCCGACCGCCGCGAGAACGGCTCCAACCTGCTCGCGACGCTCAAGGCGGGCGGCCTCGTCATGTTTCCCCTGGGACTTACGGCGCTGTTCGCATGCATGGCCATCCTCGAACGGTTCTTGACCCTTTTCGTACGGACGCGCGGGAGCGAGCGGGCGGCGCGGGCGGTGCTCGCGTGCTGCCGCCGAGGCGAATGGGACGACGCCGAGCGCCGCGCGCGGGCGGGCCGCGGGGTCGTCCTGCGGACCCTCGCGGCCGCGCTCGGGGCCCGTGAGGCCGGCCGCAAGGGCATGGAGGAGGCCGTGCTAGCCGCGGTCCTCAAGGAGACGCCCGCGCTCGAGCGGTTCCTCGCCATGCTGGCCGTGCTCGCGGGCGTCGCCCCGCTGCTCGGGCTCCTCGGCACCGTGATGGGCATGATCGCCACATTCGACGTCATTCGGGTCTTCGGAAGCGGGGAGCCCGGGCTCATGGCGGGCGGCATCTCCGAAGCTCTCGTCGCCACGGCCACCGGCCTGGTCATCGCGATCCCGATCCTCGTGTTTCACAGCGTCTTTGCGGGGCGCGCGGACCGCATCTTGGCGGACGTTCAACGCCATGGCTCGAGTCTGGTCGACATCGCCTGCGCGGCCGAGGACAACGGTTTTGCGTCCGAGGCCCTTGCGCCGATCTCGTCGCGGGCGCCGCTGTCGGTGCCGGGAGGCGCCGGCGCGCCCCGGCAATAAGGGAGGCGGGGAACCATGCTGGATGCGCTTGCCGATTTCTTTCGCGCCGGCGGTCCGGTGATGTATCCCATCGCGCTGGCATCCCTGATCGCGTGGTGGCTGGCGTTCGCGTGCTTCGCCCGCACCGCGCGCGCCCTCGCCGGCCTTAAAAGGGCGTGCGCGCGGCGGGAGGCGGAACCGCGCGGCGCGGCCGAGGAATCCGATCCCGCCCACGGCGCTCGCATCGCCTCCGAAACGGCGCGCGTGGGCCAGCGGCTTCAGCTTATCGCGGTCTTCGTGGGCGTGCTGCCGCTGCTGGGGCTTCTGGGGACGGTCTTCGGCATGATCGGCACCTTCGGCATGATTCACGCCGCGGGGATCGGCGATCCGCGCCTGTTGGCCGGCGGCATCCGGCAGGCGCTGGTGGCGACGGAAACAGGGCTCGCCACGGCGATTCCCGTGCTCATCTTCCATCAGGTGATCACCGCGCGCCTCCGGCGGATCGAGGGATTGGAGGACTTGCTGCGGATGGCGCGCGCCCGGGCGCGGCCTGCCGCGCCGGGAGGGCGGCCATGATCGACCTCTCGCGCCTTCGCCGCCACCGCCGCGGACACCCCGAAGTGATCATCATCTCGCTCATCGACATCATGATGGTGCTGCTCGTCTTCCTGCTTTCGACCGCGCACGCGTCGCGGGAGCTCGGGCTCCAGGTCATGCGGCCCCACGCGGTCAGCTCGCGCGTGCTGGACGCGACGGCGATTCCGGTGGGCATCGGCGCCCAGGGGGAGCTTTTCTTCGAGGGCCGCCGCATCGAACGCCTCGCGCTGCGCGGGCTGATTCGTGCCCGCCTGGCGGAACGGCCGGGCGCGCCCGTCGTGCTCGTGGCCGATGCGCACACGCCGACGGGGGTGCTCGTGGCCGTGATGGACGAAGCCCAACGGGGCGGGGCGACCCGCGTCGCCGTGGCTTCCAGGAAGGAGGAGCCGTGATGCGAATCCTGACCCTGGGCTTCGGCGCGCTCGCGGTCAACGCCGGACTCTTTCTGGCCCTCGCCTTGGCGAACGCGCGGGAGAAAGTCCTGCCGGTGACAGACTCCTGGGCGGCGTACGACGTGTTTCACGCCGAGCCCCCCCCCGCCAAAGCCTCCTTCGCCGCCGAGGGCGGGCCGCGCGCGGCCGAAGTCGCCGCGCCGGAGCAAGCGCCGGCCGACGCCGCCGCCCCCGAACCGCCCGCGACGGAGCATTTTGTCCCGCGCCTCGCCCTCGCGGACTTCGACGCCGGCGCCCTCGGCTCGGTGCCGGTGCCCGCGCCGCCCGTCATGGCCGGCGATGCGTCCCTCACAGCGCCCGGAGGCATCGCCTCCGCCTTGCTCGGCCCGGGCGGCGGCGGCGGCGGCGGTTCCGGCGGCGCCTTCTCGCTCATGCAAGTCGATCGCCCTCCGCGCCGCATGTACGGGCCCCTCCCCCCGTATCCCCACTGGGCGACCCTCAGGAGGCTCGAAGGCGTCGTGTCGCTGCAGTTTGTCGTCACGGCCGACGGCTCGGTCCGCGATGTCGTCATCGAGGCGGTGGAGGGGGACGCCCGGTTCGGCGCAATCGCGCGGGACGCGGCCCGCCGCTGGCAATTCGAACCCGCCCTGTACGGCGGAAGGAGGGTCGCGTGCGTCGTGACGCAGCGCGTCAGGTTCCAACTGGCCGACTAACGCGGCCGGCGGTTCTCGGGTGGGCCTTAGCCGCCGCGCTCGCCGCCGGCGCCGAGGATATCACGGTGGGCGAAAAGGCTTACCGCGAGGGGCGCTACGCCGATGCCGCGGCGGCACTCGAGAAGGTCGGCGACAAGACCGGGCCGCTCCTGGCGGTCCTCGGAGACTGTTACGTTCAGTTGCGGCAATGGGACGCGGCCGCCGCGACGTTCCAGTCCGCCATTGCCAAGGGGACGGCCGGCGCCGAAGTGCACCGCGCCCTCGGCCATGTCCTTTTCACGGCGGGACGGCTCGATGCGGCGTTGGCGCATTTCCGGACGGCGGGCGCGCTGGATCCCGCCGGCGGCGACGCGCTCAGAATCGCCCACATCTTCATCGAGCGCGAGGAATGGTATCAAGCCCAACAGGAAACCATCGAGGCGCTCCGCCGCAGCCCGGATTCCCTGGAAGCCCTCGAACTCCTCGGCTTCGTGCTGACCCGCGCGGGACGACCCGGGGAGGCGGCGGAGATCTTCCGCGGCCTCGTGCGCCGCCGGCCCGGCGAAGTCAAGTACCGCCTGCTCCTGGGCCGCGTCGAGGCGTCCGCCGGGCGGTACGGCGAGGCCATCGACGCCCTCGAGGCCGCCTACCGGCTCGGCGCGGAGGCCGCCGACGGCCTCCGCCTTCTGGCCGACTGCTGCCTCGCCCAGCAGATGCCGCGGGAAGCCATCGCGGCCTTCGCGCGCATGGAAGCGCTCGGCGTCACGCCCGGCGCCGAGGACTGGCATCGCCTCGGCCACGCCTTGCTCCGCACGGGAGAGCTTCTGTCGGCCCAGGAGGCCTTCGCGAAAGCGTTCGCGGCCGACCCGCGGCACTGGGGGGCGGCGTTGGAGCTCGCGCGCTTGGCCGCCGATCGCGGCGCCACCGACGAAGCCCGCGCGTGGTTCGACGCGGCGGCGGAGGCATCCGCGGAGTCGCCGGTCGCCTGCGCGGCGCGCGGCGAGTTCGAGGTGTCCGCGGGCGCCCCCGAACGGGCCGCCGAGTCTTTCGCCGAAGCGATCCGCCGCGGCGACCGGCGCGCGGCGGTCCGCCGCGCCCTCGTCGCGGCGCTGCAGGCCGCGGGGCTCCCCGACGCCGCCCTGGCGGCCCTCAAGGAAGCGTTGCGCGAGTTTCCTTTCGACGCGGGCCTTCGGGATCTGTTGAAGCGGCAGGCGGCGCTCTGACGCAGGGCCGTTACTTGGGCAGGAACAGCGTCAAGACCGTGTAGGTCAAGCCGCCCACCGTCGCCGCCAGAGGCATCGTGATGACCCAGGCCCAGACGATTCTCCGGGCGGTGATCCAGCGCACGCAGCGCACATGTTCCACGCTGCCCACCCCCATGATCGAACCCGCCAGGACGTGGGTGGTGCTGACGGGTATTCCGGCATGCGCCGTTCCGATGAGCACGAGCGACGCCGCGGCATTGGCGCAGAACCCTTCCATGTCATGAATCTTGGTGATCTTGGTGCCCATGGTCTTGACGATCCGCCATCCGCCGCACATGGTGCCGAAGGCGATGGCGGTGTAGGCCGCGAGGACAACCCACTCGTCGATATGCCCTTTCGCGAAGGAATCGCTCAACCCCCCGGTGCAGAGCGCAAGCGCCATGATGCCCATGGTCTTCTGGGCGTCGTTCGTGCCGTGCCCGACGCTCACCGCCGCCACGGCCACGAGTTGCATTTTCTTGAAAACGCCCGCGGATTTCGCGGGGGTCGACCTGCGGAAGATCCAGACGGTAACGATGGTGGCGATCATCGCTCCGATCGCACCCAGAATCGGCGCCAGGAAGATGAAGCAGAAAATCTTCAGGACGCCGCTCCAGACCACCACCTTGAATCCCGCCGCGGCGATGCCGCTTCCCATGAGACCGCCTATCAGCGCGTGGCTGCTCGACGTGGGCAGCCCCAAGCGCCAGGTTATGATCTGCCAGTTTATCGCGCCGAAGAGGGCGGCGATGAGGAGGGTGAGACTGATGTTCTCTAACTCGACGATCTCCTTCCCGATCGTCTCGGCCACGGCGGTCCCGAAGAGAAAATACCCCGCGAAGTTGGCGCAGGCGGCCAGTAAGACCGCCTGCACCGGATTGAGCGTTTTCGTGACGACGACGGTGGCGATGGCGTTGGCGGCGTCGTTGAAGCCGTTGACGAAATCGAAGACCAACGCCACGCCCACGACCACCATGACGAGAAAAAAGGTCAGCGTCATGGTTTCACCCGGTTTTCACCATGATGCCCCGCACGAGTTTGCCGACATAATCGATGGCGTCCACCAAGTTCTCGAGGTGTTCGTAGAATTCCTTGAACTTGATGATGTAAACGGGATCGTCCTTGTGGTTCTCGAAAAGCTCGGCCATGCTGCGGTGGAAGAGTTCGTCGGCCTCGTTCTCCAGCTTCCGCATTTTGGCCACCGCTTCTTCGCGGCCCGCCTTCTTCGACAAATGCCTGATGGCGACTTGCAGCTCTTCGGTGATTCGGACGATTATGTCCGCAAACCCGCAGACGTTCTGGGGGACCTCCTTGATGCCGTAAATTTTGATTTTGCGGGAAATGCTGTTCAGAATATCCAACGCGCGGTCGTTGTTGAGCGCCAGCACGTGGATATCCTCGCGGTCGATCGGGGTGATAAAGGTCTTGTGGAGGGCATACACGATCTCCCGCTCCACATCATCGCCCCGGGTTTCGCATTGTTTGATGCGGGCGATCGCCACCTTCAAATCGCTTTCACTGGTGGTCGCGAAATTGTCGACGAGCTGTTTGAAGATCACGGCGCCCTTGAGAAGCAACGCCACCTGCTGGTACATCAACTCGAAGAATTTGGTTTCCCGCGGCAACAACAGATCGAAGACGTTCAACCCCATCGCACATTCTCCTTACGCAATTGAAACCGGCAGGCTTCCGTCGGAGCGAAGAGCGTCTTCGCAGGCGATTTCGGGCGCCGCAACTCCGGCGCCGGCGGTTGCGAACCTCGGCAGCCGCCGCATCCTCGGCGGGAGCGCGGAACGGGGGCGCGGCCCTTCGGAAGGCTCACAATTCACCCCCTCGAAACCGTGAGTGGGATTTCACGGCCCTTGCGGCCCCCGCCCTGGGCGTTTTCGGCCGCCGACCGCACAGTCCCCGCCCGGCCGGCTCCTTTTTTGACCTGAGGCGCGCTAATCTTATCCTCCCGGTCTCACGAACCCCTTGCTGGTCGCGTTCGAACCGTATTCCCGACAGGCGATCCGGATCCGCCCGGAGCTCGGCGGCAATCGACCGGCACTGCCGATTGGCATCGCTGTCGCGTTGCGGGCCAAAAGCAACGCCCAGGAGCAGGCGGCGTCGTGCCTTCCGCTGCGAGGATGTTTTGCGGCAACGGATCCTGCATCCTAGGGTATGCGACCGGCACTGTCAAGGCGCCAATCGTGCTCCGCGGTCTTGTAATGGACAACGCTTACCGTATCATCTCCGCTTCAACCCGCATTCGAAGGAGAGAGCCGCAATGTCGTCAGCATCTTCGGAATCGAAATCGTCATCCGCTTCCACCGGCGCGCAGGATTCCACCGCGGCGCCGGAGACCGACCCCTTTCTCACGGCCCAGCGCCAACTGGACGAGGCGGCGGGGATTCTGGAGCTCGATGAGGCCACGCACCAGTTGTTGCGTTGGCCCCTGCGCGAACTGAAATTCGTGTTCCCGGTGCGCATGGACGATGGCAGCGTCAAGGTCTTTCACGGCTACCGCGTGCAGCACAACGACGCCCGCGGCCCCGCCAAGGGCGGCCTGCGGTTTCACCCTCACGAGACCGTCCACACGGTGCGCGCCCTGGCGGCGTGGATGACTTGGAAGACCGCCGTGATCGATATCCCCTTGGGCGGCGGCAAGGGCGGGGTGTGCTGCAACCCCAGGGAGTTGTCCACCGGCGAGTTGGAACGCGTGAGCCGCGGCTACATCCGGCGCGTGGCCGGCTTCATCGGCCCGGACTCCGACGTGCCCGCCCCCGACGTCTACACCGATTCCCGGGTGATGGCCTGGATGCTGGACGAATACGAGGCGATCCACGGCCGCCACGCGCCCGGCGTCATCACGGGCAAGCCGCCGGTGCTGGGCGGATCGGCCGGACGCGGCGACGCCACGGGCTTCGGCGTCGTCGTGACCATCCGCGAGGCGCTGAAGGCGCTGCGGATCGACGCCTCCCGGACCACGGCGTCCCTGCAGGGTTTCGGCAAGGTCGGCCAGGCGACGGCCATCCACTACGTCAACCAGTTGGGCGGGAAGCTGATCTGCGTGTCCTCCTGGGACCACGAGGACAAGACCGCCTACACCTTCTTCAAGCACGACGGCGCGGACCCTGCCTTTCTGCGCGGCATCACCGATTCTCACGGCACCATCCACAAGGACAAGGCGCTGCAGGCGGGCTACGAAGTGCGCGACGGCGACGCTTGGCGCTCCGCCGAGGTGGATCTCCTGATCCCGGCCGCCCTGGAGAACATGATCACCGCGGGGACGGTGGAAACCATCTCGCCGCGGGTCAAGGTGCTGGCCGAGGGCGCCAACGGCCCCACCACCCGCGAGGCCGACCAAGCCCTGCGCCGCCGGGGAGTCTTCGTCATCCCCGACATCCTGTGCAACGCGGGCGGCGTGACCGTCAGCTACTTCGAGCAGGTGCAGAACGCCTACAACTTCTACTGGCCCGAGCAGGAAGTGCTCGACCGCCTCGACGAGAAGATGACCGCCGCCTTCCACGTCGTGCATGCCATGGCTCGGCGCATGGACGTTCACAACCGCCTGGCGGCGTATCTGGTCAGCGTGGAGCGCGTCGCCAAAGCCATGAAGCTGCGCGGCTGGGTGTGATCGGACCCAACGGCGAAGATCCTGCGGCGCGCGGGCGCCGCGGGCGCATTCCCCGCGCCGGGGGCGCCGCCGCCGCGGCGTCCCCGGCGCGACGATTCCTCAGCGCGCCTCCGTGTCCGTCCTGAACGGCGAGGCGGGCAGGCCTTCCTTGTTGTACAGGTTGCAGTCCGGGTTGTTCGCCCAGCCGTAACGCACGGCAACGGGCTCGGGCACCGCCGGCGACGCCACGACGACCGTGTCGCCGGCGATGGCGGCATCCGCCCACGCGAATTTCCCGTCTTTGCCGGCAATGGCGAAGCCCTTGAGCTTCCCGCCGCCCCCGGCGACCAGACCGCCGCCCACGCCGCGGAACCGCAGGACGATTTCGCCGCCCCGAAGCTCCATTCCGGCGTACTCGGGGCCCGTTGAGACGATGTCCCCCCCGCCCCCGATGCGCAGCGCCTCCAGCGCGAGCCGGCGTCCGACGTCCTGCTTGTTCCGGGGGTGGATGTCATCCGCGGCCCCGATGTCGATGGTCACGGCCAGCCCGACCTTGGGATCCGCCTGCGCCGTCAAGAGCTGCGCTTCGCGCAGTTCGGCCCAGCCCGCCTCGACGGGTTCCTTCTGCGGCGCCATGAAGTTCGCGAGCTGAACCACGAGGAACGGAAAGTCCCCCGTCTCGAAGCGCGCCCGCCAGTCGCGGATCAGCGCCGGGAGCAGCCGCCGGTACTGCGCGGGCCGGTCGGCGTTCGACTCGCCTTGGTACCAGATCGCGCCCTTGATGGCGAAGGGCGCCAGCGGCGCGATCATGCCGTTGTAGAGCACGGTGACGACGTTGGGATTCGAGCCGGGCTTCTGCGGCGCGGCGCCGAGCCGGGCGAGCGGCACGGCTTCGCGCCAACTCCACGGACCCGCGAGAGGAACGGCCGGCGCGCCGCCGCCGGCAAGCTCAAGGGCAAGCTGATCGGGGGCGCCCACGAGGCCGCCGGCGCCGCCCGTGTCCAGGACGCGCACGGCGATGACGTTGCGCCCGGCGACAAGCGTCCCGGCGGGCACCTTGTAGGTCCGCGGGACCGTCCAGTCGTCGCCCTCGCCGACCCGCGCGCCGTTCACCCAGGTCGTGTCCCGGTCGTCGATCGGACCGAGGCGTAGGATCGCCTCCTTTCCGGCCCAAGCCGCCGGGAGTTCGATTTCTTTCCGAAACCACACCAGTCCGTCGAAGTTCGGCAGCCCCGCGTCTTCCCACTTCGACGGGAGCCGCATCGTCTTCCAGGCCGCGGCGTCGAAGGCGGGGTTCTCCCAGCGCGGCTCCTCTTTCGAGCCCGGGTCGTTCTCCCGCCACCAGCGCGCCATGAGTTGGGCGAACCGGTCCTCTCCGCTCTTCCCCGCCGCCGCCAGTTCCTTCATCTCCGCGACGGGGCGCGCGAAGTCCTCCATCGGCGCCAGGGCCTCGGCGCTCATCCACGCTTCCGCCACCGTTCCGCCCCAGGAGCTATCGATGAGCCCGATCGGCACGCCGAGCTCTTTGTAGAGTTCGCGCCCGAAGAAGAATCCCACGGCGGAGAAGTTCGGCACCGACCGCGGGCTGCAGGGCGTCCAGGCGCCGGCGACCAGCGGCTCCGGCTCCATGGCCGTCCGCCTCGGAACGGTGAAAAGACGGATCGCGGGCAGATCGGCCGCGGCGATCTCCGCTTCCGCCGCCTGCGACGCGGCGACGGGCCACTGCATGTTCGACTGGCCGGAGCAGATCCAGACGTCGCCCACGAGAACGTCGGCGAGAACGATGCGCCGCGGACCCGTGACCTCCAGGACGTGCGGCCCGCCGGCCGCAAGCGGCGCCAGCCTTGCGAGCCACTTGCCATCCGCGGCGGCGCGCGCCGTCGCGCGCACCCCGGCGATCGTCACCGCGACTTCCCGCCCCGGTTCGGTCCAGCCCCAGACCGGGACGGGCGCATCGCGCTGAATCACCATGTGGTCGCTGAAGAGCGGGTGGACGAAGGGTCGGGCGGCGGCGCCGCCTTCCAGATCGATGATGCGGAAGTCGTCGAAACGCACCCGGTGGTCGGCGTCGGGCGGCCCGTTGTAGCACTGGAGGCTCACTTGGTCGCCGGAGGGCGGCGGCAGCTCGCTCTCGACGGCGGTGCGGAACTCCTCCTCCCCCTCGGGGCGAAACTGCGCGACGACGCCCTTGGGCGAAACGATCAGCCGAAGTCGGACGGTCCGGCGGTCCATGGGCACCTTGCCCGGGAAGACATAGAGCTTCCCGTCGATCAGCTCCTTGACGAACTTGAAGACGGGCCGCCCGCCCGAGTACCACGTGATCCCCGCCTGCTCGAACTGGTTCGTCGGCGCCGTCATGCTCGTGACGGTCACCTCGATGGCGTAGGCGCCCTTCGTCCGGTCGGGCGCGGGCCGCACGAGCGCGTTCTTCACCGTATGGGCCAGGCCCGGCTCGATGCGGATCTCGAGGGCCCCTTCGGAAATCCGCCACGCCGCGGGATCCTCGCGCAGCCACTGCCAGCCCTCGCCGAGCATCCCCTCGAAGCGGTCCTCGAAAACGATTCCGGGCTCGGCCGCCGCGGCGACGGCCGGCGCGACGGCGAGCAGAACGATGGCAAAGCACGGTCTTCTCATGGCGATTCTCGCTTTCAAGCAACAGGGCCCTCGCGGCCGGCCGATCCGGCGCGCGCCTTCCAGTATGAGCGGGAGCGGGAAACGGCGCAAGGCGCGGCGTCGTTCCTTCGGTCTTGCCGGATCCCGGCCCTTATGCCAAGATGCGCCGCCGGGAGGAGGTTTGCCGTGCACGCCGACCCTGTCGCCCCGTTCCCGAACGACGATGTCTATGCGCGCAGCGCCTTCTTCCGCTGCCTCGCCCTCGCCGCGGCGCTCCTGGCGTGGACCTTCGACGGAGTCGAGCAGGGCGTCTACACCGTCATGTCGCGCGGTGCGCTCAAGGACCTGATCCCTCAGATCAAAGCCGAGCTTCAGGAACTTAAAACGATCAACACGGCGATCATGGCCGGGACGGAAGCCGGCCGGCCCACCGGCGCCGAGGAGGAGCGCCGGGCGGCGCTCACCAAGGAGATCGACACCGAGATCGGGCGCTACTTCGGGTTGGCGCTCGCCATGTGGCTGTGGGGCGCGGCGGCCGGCGGCGTCCTCTTCGGACGGTTGGGCGATCGCTTCGGCCGCGTGAAGCCGCTCATGGCCGCGGTCGTCACGTACTCCCTTTTCACGGGCATGTCGGCGCTCTCGACCCATTGGACGCATTTCCTGGCCTGCCGTTTCCTCGGCGCGCTCGGGCTCGGCGGCGCGTGGCCCCTCAGCGTCGCCCTCATGGTCGAGACCTGGCCCGACCGCTTCCGGGGCGTGCTCGCGGGCTTGATGGGCGCCGGAGCCAACGTCGGCTTCCTCATCGCCGCGACCTATTCGCGCTTCATGAGCGCGCGCGGCTACGACTGGCGCTGGATCATCGGCATGGGGTTTTTCATCGGCCTGAGCAGCCTCTTCGTGATCGCCTTCGTGCCCGAGACGACCAAGTACAAACGCGCTCGGGAGAAGGCCCGCCGCGCGCATCTCCTCGATCTTTTCGGGCCCCGCTACCGGCGCGCGACCATCGTCGGCAGCCTGCTCTCCACCGTGGGGCTCCTCGGGACCTGGGGGTCGTTCTTGTGGCTCGCGACGTACGTCGACCAGATCGCCGAGGGCACGGCGTTCGCGGCCACGGCCAAAGGGACGGTCCTGCAATGGCAGTCCTACGGCCAGATCCTCGGCGGATTCCTGGGCGGGCTCCTCGCGGGCTGGATCGGCACGCGGCGTTCCTGGTGCTTGCTCTGCCTCACCGCTTGGGCTTCGGTCATGGCCCTCTTCTGGCTCAACACGACCTTCGGCTGCCAGATGGTGGTCATGGGCTTCATCGCCGGCATCTTCGTCACGGCCTTCTTCGGTTGGCTGCCGAAGTTCCTGCCCGAGCTGTACCCGACCCATATCCGCGCCAGCGGCCAGGGCTTCTCCTTCAACATCGGCCGCGTTCTAGCCGGTATAGGCGTTCTCGGCACGGGCACGCTGGTGGCCGCTTTCGGCGGCAATTACCAGAAGGGCGTCATGGTGATGGCCTCGATCTACCTGGTCGGCCTCGCCGTCATCTGGTTCGCGCCGGACACGGGGGGGAAGATGCGCGCCGACGACGGCGAGGAGCCATAAGGGGCGGCGGCGCGGGCTAGCCGCACGGACCTTGCATCGCGCGCCTGCCGTCGTCTACACTAGGGGCGCCCATGCGAAGAAGGAGCCGCGCGATGCGACCCGACGATTTGACCCGACGCAGGTTCGTGCGCGATACCGCCATTACGGCCGCCGGCGTCGCGACGGGCCTCTCCGGCCTAGCCGGGCCCGCCCGCGCGGGGGCGGAGGCGCCGCCGCAAGCCCCTCCCGAGATTCTCAACTACAATCCGGCGATGGAGTACCGGCGCCTCGGGAAGACCGGGTTCATGGTCTCGGTCATCGGCTTGGGCGGTCACGCGCGCAGCAACGATGCGGAGCGCGCCGAGGTCGTCGCGCGCTGCCTCGATGCCGGAATCAACTTCATCGACAGCACGGGGAGCGGCGAGCTTCACCGCGACATCCGCGCCCTCGGCAAGCGCCGCGACAAGGTCTATCTCGCCCTCTCCGAAACCGACCGCGAGCCGCGCAACCCCGAGTACCGCACCGCCGCCAAGCTTCTCGGCACCTTGGACGATACGCTCAAGGCCGCCCAGCTCGAATACACGGACTTGTGGCGCATCACCGTCTACGAACCGGGCGGCCGGCACACCTTTGATGAAGCCTGCGCCGTCGTCGAGGCCCTCCAAAAGGCCAAGCAACAGGGCAAGGCGCGCGCGATCGGCGTCTCTTCCCACGACCGGCGCTGGTTCAAGTTCATGATCGAGTACTTCCCCGCGCTCGAGGTCATCCTCTTCCCGTTCACGACCATGAGCAAGGCCGCGCCGTCCGACAGTCTTTTTCCCGCACTGCGGGCCTGCGACGTGGGCGCCTTCGGCATCAAGCCCTTCGCCGCGGGTTCGCTCTTCACGGGGGAACGCGAGGAGGACCTCAAGCGCGCGCGCCTGGCGTTGCGCTACATCCTCCACACTGACACCGTGATCCCCATTCCCGGCCTGAACAACACCGCCGAAGTCGACAACGCCGTCAAGGCCGTAAAGGAGCGCCGTGAGCTCGATCTGAAGGAAAAGGCCCAGGTCGAGCGCATGAGCGAACGCGTGTGGGCCTGCCTGCCGGATCGGTACGCCTGGCTGCGCGACTGGGAATACGTCTAGGGTCGCCGCGGGCGCGCCAACGCCGCCGTCGCCACGGGCTCGTCCCGCCCCCCGTTCTCGCGCTCGAACTCCACGGCCAGCCGCCGAGCGAATTCCTCGTATGTCAGGCCGAGCTTGGCGGCTCTCCTCCTGCGGTGGCGGACGACGATCCGCTTCGTCAACGGGTACGAGGCGGCGCCGCAGACCAGGCCCAAAACCACGCCGCCGACGAACATGGGCCCCGCGATCTCGCCGAGAACCACGAAGGACGCCTTGATCTGCGCCCACAGGGTGGGATTGCCGAGAATCTCGGCCCACTTCGCCTTGAACCCCGCGAAGGAGACGAGCGCCTCCATGCCCATCACGAGCGTGCCGAGGAGATACATGCCGTAGTACATGGGCACCATGGTGAGCGGATTCGTAACCCAGACCATGGCGACGCCCGCCGGGATGTTGAAATGCAGCTCGGGGAGCGCGGAGCGGCGCGGCACGCTCTTGGAGGGAAACACGCGGCGCGCGAAGGCATTATAGGCTCTTGCGAGGGCGGCGAACGCCACAACGGCGCTCATCTGCAAACCCACCGTCGGGGTAAGCCCCACGAAGAGACCGATGGCGACCCCCAGCGCGATCTTTTCCGGACTGTCCGTGAGCCCGACGAGGGGGTCGACGATCTTCTTTTTGACGGTTTCCCAGACGAAGCCGAACACGCGCGCGCTTCCTTGATCTGCGAGAAGTCCGAGCACTTCGGACCCAGGGCGGGGCCGCCGCCGCCCTCGGTTTCCCTTCCGAACTATACCCCCCCAATGAATCGACTTCAACCTAGCTCCGCGCGCTCGCCGCCGCCGGCGTCAACCTGTATCATCGCTTTCAATTGGCGCGTGTGCGCGCGCCCCCGCGGGGTCGCTTGTCGACGGACAGCCGCCGGACACGGCGCCGCCTTGGACGGAGAAGGATAGTGACAAACCTGTCTGCGCGCACGACCTGGAGTTGCGCCGCGCTGGTTGCGGCCGTCCTCGGCTTCGGCGCGCCCGGCGTCGTCATCAACGAGATTCATTTCAATCCGGCCGACAAGAACGCGCACGAGGAGTTCATCGAGCTCGCTAACGCCGGCGCCGCGCCCGTCGACCTGTCGGGCTGGCTCTTCTCGACGGGCGTCAAGTACGTTTTTCCCGAGGGCACGCTCATCGAGCCCGGCGGCTACCTGGTCATCGCCGAGGACCCCGCGGGGTTCACGCGGCGCTTCGGGAGCGCGGTCCAACCCCTAGGTCCCTGGGAGGGGCGGCTCGCCAACGCGGGCGAGCGCCTCGTTCTGCTGGATGCCGCCGGGGAGCTCGTCGATCAAGTGGACTATTCGGTGGGCTTTCCGTGGCCGACGGCGAGCGCGAAAACGGGCCGATCGCTCGAGCTGATCAACCCGGCCCTCGACAACGACCTCGGCGGAAGCTGGCGCGCCGCGGGCATGTCGGTCTCGGGCCCCGCCGAAAGGGTCTATCTGATCGGCCCCGGCGACGGGGCGTGGCGCTACCGCAAAGGGACCTCGAACCCGCCCGCCGATTGGCGCGCGCCCGGATTCGTCGAGGACGGAACCTGGCTCACGGGCCGGACCGTCATCGGCTACGGCGGCGGCGGCGAGGCGACCTTGCTCGCCGATATGAAGGGCGGCTACTCGACGATTTACACCCGCCACACCTTCACAATCGCCTCGGCGGCGGACATCCCGCAGAACCTGACCTTCGGGCACTATATCGACGACGGCGCGGTGGTCTGGATCAACGGCATCGAGGTCGCGCGCTTCTACGTCCCCGCCGGCGACCTCCCGTACAACGCCGTCGCCACGAGCCACAACGCCCAGTGGGAATACGTGTCCGTGGCGAACCCGGGCGCGCTGCTCGTCGCGGGCTTGAACGTCATCGCCATCCACGCCGTCAACGCGGCCCTGGCCAGCGCCGATTTCGCTTTCGATGCGCAGCTTTTCGTTCCCGCCGACGGCGAGGTGGGCACCGGCCGGCCGACCCCCGGGGCGAGGAACTCGGTCTACGCCGACAACGCTCCGCCCCAAATCCGGCAGGTCGCGCCGCGAATTCTCCAGCCCTCGGAGTCCGAGAACAACTATATCAGCGCGAAGATCACCGATCCCGACGGCGTCGCCTCGGTCACCCTGTCGTACCAAATCGTCGCGCCGGGCCGCTACATTCCGGCCTGCTTCCCGGTGCCGAAGGCCCAGCTCGAAATCGACGCCGCCCGGCCGCGGCCCGTCAACCCGGCCTTCGAGGATCCCGCGAACTGGATCACGGTGGGCATGAACGATTTCGGCGTGGGCGGGGACCTCGTCGCGGGGGACTCGATCTACACCGCCATGATCCCGCGCATGGCGAATCGCACGCTGGTGCGCTACCGGATCACGGCGACCGACACGCGCGGCGCCGCCGTGCGCGCGCCCTACGCCGACGACCCGAGCCTCAACTTCGCGTACTTCGTCTACAACGGCGTGCCCGACTACCACGCGGCGACATCGATCAACGGGGCGCCGACGACCTATCCGGCCGCGGAGCTCACGTCGCTGCCCGTCTACTACCTCATCACGCGCAACGAGGATTTCATGCAGGCGGTGGCGCCGACGCCGGACCTGCGGCTCACGCAGGGCAACCTGTCGCGCTATGTCTTCAACTGGGAAGGAACCATCGTCTACGAGGGCGTCGTCTACGATCACATCACCTACCGCCTGCGCGGGGCGAACGGGCGCTACCAGGACCCCCCCGACAACCCGTACGGGTGCGCGGGCAAGCGCCATTGGCGCTTTCGCTTCCACCGCGGCCGCTACCTCAAGGCGCGCGACCACTGGGGCAACCGCTACCCCGAGGAGTGGGAGTCCCTCAACGTGGGGCGCATGTTCGGGAACCGTCTGGACGGCAACTGGGGCCTGCCCGAGCAGGTCAACAACATTTTCTGGAACGCGAACGGCGTGCCGTCGCCCGAATCGTTCTCGCTTCACTTCCGCGTCATCGACGGCGAGTCGGAGGCGCCCTCCGGCGCGACGGGCCAGTACCTGGGGGACTTCTGGGGCCTTGCCTGGGCCTTCGAGAACTACGACGGCGATTTCCTCGATGCGCACGACCTCCCCAAGGGCAACCTCTACAAGCTCATCAACGACAGCCGCGAGGCGCTCGCGCAGCGCCGCTACCACGCGCGCGACGCCGTCGCGGACGGCGCCGACTTCTACAACATCGAAAACAATCTCAGGCCCGCGCGGCCCGATGCCTGGCTGCTCGCCTACGTGGATTACGACAAGTGGTACCGTTATCACGCGCTCTGCCAGGCGCTGCAGCACTACGACTACTGGGCCGACGCCAACAAGAACGCCGCCTGGTACTTCGAACCCGTCTACAGCGCGGAGAACAGCTACTACGGCCGCATGTGGACCCTCCCCTTCGACCACGATGCCACCTGGGGGCCCACGTGGAACTACGGCGTCGACCGTCCCTACGATGCAATCTTCGGAGGCGGGGGCAAACCGGAGTTTCAGAAAGACTACCGCGCCCACATCCGCCACGTCAGGGATCTGCTCTGGCAGCGCGATCAGCTCGAGCCCATCATCCGCCAGACGGCGGCCTTCATCCTGCCGCTCCAGAACCCCGACATCGACCGCTTCCGCAACGCGCCCGCCCAGGCCTGCCGGCAATACTTCCCCGCCGCCAACCAGCGCACGGTCGAGGCCAAGGCGAACGACATGCTCGTCTTCGCCTTCACCGGCGGCTCCTGGCCGGGCGGGACGATCGGCGCGGGGGGCCGCGCGGCGTTCCTGGACGCCTTCGCCGACACCCCGGACCAGGCCTACCTCCCCGCCAAGCCCAGCGTCATCTACACGGGGCCGTCGGGCTATCCTCTCGACCGCCTCACCTTCCGCGCCAGCGACTTCGCCGACCCGCAGGGCGCGCACACCTTCAAGGCCATGCGCTGGCGCATCGCCGAGGTCTCGGCCCTGGTCAATCCCGGATCGATTCCCCTCGCCGATCCGCGCTGGAAGGAGGCGCCGCTGCCTTGCGAGCTCGCGGCCGTGTGGGAAAGCCCGGACATCACGACGTTCACGCCGGATATCGGGATCCCCCCCCACGTGCTGAGAATCGGCGCCAATTACCGCGTGCGCGTCCGGATGCAGGACGCGACGAATTACTGGAGCCACTGGTCGGCGCCCGTCGAGTTCTTCGCGGGCGCTCCGTCCGCCGCGATCCCCGCCGTGGCCGCGCTGCGCGTGACGGAGATCATGTACAACCCGCGCGCCACGTCGGACTTCGAGTTCATCGAGCTCGTGAACACGAGCGGCGCCGAAATCGACCTCGCCGAGGTCCGTTTTCGAGCCGGCGTCAAGTTCCGCTTCCGCGACAGCGCGGTGAAAACCCTCGGCCCCCACGAAACCGTCGTCATCGTGAAGAACCTGGCGGCGTTCTCGCGCCGCTACGCCACGGCGGGAATGCGCATCGCCGGGGAGTACGGCGGCAGCCTGAACGGCGCCGGCGAGCGCATCGTTCTCGCGTGGGGCGCGTGCTGCGACATCCAGGACTTCTCTTACAGCGATCAGTGGTATCCCGAGACGGACGGCCTGGGCTACTCGCTCAACGCGCTGGACACCGGCGCCCCGGAGGCGCAGTGGAGCACCGCCGAGAACTGGTTCCCGAGCAGCGTCATCGACGGCACGCCCGGAGCGATGGACGCCGGCGGCGACGGCGGCTTCCTGCGCCCCGGCGATGTCAACCTGGACGGCCGCCTGGACATCAGCGACGCCGTGGGGCTCCTGCGCCTGCTCTTCGCGGCCGCCGCGGTCGAACCGCCCTGCGAGGGCGCCGGCGTCGCCGAGGATGGCAACCTGGCGCTGCTCGATTTCAACGGCGACGCGCGGGTGGACATCGCGGATGCCGTGTATCTGCTCGCCTATCTTTTCCAGCGCGGGCCGGCCCACCGCCTGGGCGCCGGCTGCGCGCGCATCGAGGGCTGCCCGCGCGCGTGCTTCTCGCGCTGACGGCGGCGTCCCCTACCGGCAGGGCGGATACGCGTCGCAACCCAGCGCGTCGATGGTCAGATCCAGGCCGCACAGCCCGAAGGGCGGAGGCAGCGGAGGGCCGCCTCCGAAGAGGCGGTTCAGAACGGTGACCGCATCGGCGATGTCGACCTGTCCATCGTCGTTGGCATCGGCCGCATCGCGGCAGCCCGCCGGGGCGCCGCCGGCGAAGAGAAACTTCAGGGTATAGATCACATCGGCGATGTCGACCTTGGCGTCGGCGTTCGTGTCGCCCCGCATGAACCGTTGCTCCGCGACCGCGCATTCGCCGAACTCGTAGGCGCCCATGTCGACGTGGGCGCCGCACGGGCGCGCGTATCCTTCGATGTCCGCCGTCGCTCTGCCGGCGTCCATGCCCGCGTCGATGCAGGGCGAACCCGCCTGCAGGCGCAGATCGCCCGCGCTCCACGTGTCATCGAGAAGATCATCCGGCGTGTCTTCATCCTCCCAGACGCCGAGGGCGACAAACAAGGGGTCGCCATCGATGTTTCCCTTCCCGGGCCAGACTTCATCGCCGCCGATGCAGCAGTAGGAGGCTTTCGGCCCCACGCCGCCGTCCATGCCGATCGCCTCGCCGCGGTTGCCCCAGAGGATGCAGTTGGTCAGCACCGAGAACGGTCCGTAGCAGGTGAACTCGCCGGGGCCCGGACCGGCGACGCAGTCCAAGGCGCAGAACAGGCCGTCGCCCGTGTTCGCCGCGAGCGTGCAGTTCTCGAGGCGCGCGGCCGCCATTGACCGCACGAAGACGCCGCCCCCCTGCACGGCCGCGTTGCCCGCAACGACGCAGTTGATGAGCGCCGGCGCCGCCGCGCCGCCGGCGTACAAGCCGCCGCCCGCCGTGGCGCGGTTGGCGCGGATGATGCACGATCTGAGCGTCGGCGAAGACCGCCCGCAGAAAATGCCGCCGCCCAGCCTGGCGCCGGCGCCGTCGTCCGCGCCCTTGCCGCCCGTGAGCGTGAAGCCTTCGAGCACCGATCGCGCGGTCTCGCCGTGCAGGAACTCGACAACGCTCGCTCGGGTCGCGAGCCCCGCGGCCGCCGACAGGCGGATCGTCGTCGCCGCGGGCCCTGCTTCCGACGCGAGCACAAGATCCCTGGCGGCGGGACTGGCAGGATTCGACGGATCGTGCTGGCGGTTGAAATTGAGGGGGGCGGTGATCACATACTCCCCCGGAGCGACGAGGACCGTGTCGCCCTCGCGGGCGGCATCCAGGGCAACCTGGATGGTGGGATACCCTCCGGGCACGTGCAAGACCGCCGCGGGGAGCATCACCGCCGGCAGCAACAGAATGCCCGCGCCGCACAGAACCCGATTGAACATGATGACCTCGTCGCTTCCGCTCCCGGACGTTCCTCTATTATACCGCGGGGCGGATCCGTCATCACCCTGCGGCCCGGCGGACGCTGATACCGCCCGCCCCGAGGGCCGATCATGGACGGGAGTCCGCCGCGCCGCCGGCGCGCCCGGCCGCGGCGGAAAGGGGGCGCCTCCCGGGCCGAGGCGCTCCTCCGGCAGCCCGGCCGAAGGCGCTCCGGCAGGCGCGCCGACTCCCGGTTCAGACCGACGATGCGCTGAAGCGTGTCGCGGAGCTTGCCGGTTTCCGCATCCGGAGCCCCACGGTCCGGACGTTCCAGCGCGAGGCCGGGACAACTTCGCTCATGCGCCGCCGGGAGCGCCGAACCCGCTGAAGGTGGGTTGCCTTCGTCGTGATTGCGAAGGCCGTGATCATTTTTGCGCATCTTCCTTGAGTTCCCCCGCCGCCGTCCCTAAAATGGATCAGTAGATTGGTTTCAAGGTCATTAAGGTGTTGCCGGGCGTCGGGGCGGGTTCCCCCTGGATTCGACGCGGCATAAAGGAGGTCTGCGGCATGAAAGCTTCCCAACGACTCTTCTGGTTGTGGTGCGCTGCCCTGTTCCTTGCGAGCTTCTCTTTCGGCGCCATCGAGGTCGCCGAGACGCTGCTCGTCGATCTGACCGCCGAGGATGACACGGCGGGAGACGACGAGTGGATCAACCACGGGACCCTCGGAAACGAGGGCGGCCATTTCCTCCGCATCGGCGTTCCGTATGTGGAGGAGTTCGATGTCGGCACCGGCACGCCTGTCAGGGCCGTGACGTTCAACGGTGTGAGCGACGCCTACAAATGTCTCGTGAACGCGCCCGCGGGGCTGACCGGCCTCGACCCGACGCGGTCCATCGAGGTCTGGGCGTACAACCCGGCGGCCAACGACGAAGAAACCATGGTCGCTTGGGGCCACCGCGGCGGCGGAGCCGGAACGAACATGAGCTTCAACTACGGCGTGCACGCCGTATGGGGCGCGGTCGGCCAATGGGGGGACTTCGCGGACCTCCCGTGGAAACCGGGCGGCGGCTGCCCCGAACTCGGGAAGTGGCACCACCTCGTGTACACGTACGACGGGACGACGACGCGCGTTTACGCTGACGGCGCGCTCTGGAACTTCGAGGCCCTCGGCGCGGGCACTATTTACACGTGGCCTGACACGCCCATCGTCCTGGGCGCGCAGATCATCGACGGGGCCGGCAACGTGGGGTTCGAGACCTACGCCGCCTCCCTTTCCATCGCGCGGGCGCGCGTCCACGACGGCGTCCTGTCCGATGCCCAAATCCTCAACAACTTCAACGCGGAGCGCAATTTCTTCGGCTTCACGGGCGAGCCTCCCGACTTCGTCTCCTTTCCCACGGAGGATCAGTTTTTCGACGGAGACGCGACCTACACGGCGCCGGTGGGCGTCACCGGCGAACCGCTGCCGATCCTGACGGTCCTGGCGCCCGCCGGCGCCACCGTCGAGGCGGCCGGCGGAGGCTTCTTCACCGTCAGGTACACTTTGCCCGTGCCCGCTCCCGCGAGCTTCGTCGTGTCCGTCCGAGCGTCCAACCCGTCCGGGCAGGCGGAAGCTTCCTGGACCGTCACGCGCAAGTCCCTGCCGCCGGCGGGAACGCTGGCCGTGGCCGGCGAACTCTTCGTGAAGCTCGATGCCCGCGACGACACGGCCGGGGATGACGAGTGGATCAACGAGGGCACGCTGGGCGGGCAAGGCAACTTCCTGAGGATCGGCAACCCCGTGAAGGAGACCGTCGCCGGCGTGGCGGCCGTTAGCTTCAACAAGCTCGGGCAGACCGATGCGTACCAGTGCCTGGTCAACGCGCCTGACGGCCTCGTCGGCTTGAATCCGACCCGCTCCATCGAGGTTTGGGCCTACAACCCCCAGATCGA
Source organism: Planctomycetes bacterium ADurb.Bin069 (assembly GCA_002070955.1). Classification (GTDB taxonomy): domain Bacteria; phylum Planctomycetota; class UBA8108; order UBA8890; family UBA8898; genus UBA8898. The sequence continues at coordinate 39,539 of MWEK01000006.1, read as the reverse complement.
CAACGAGGAGACGTTGGTCGCCTGGGGCCACCGCGGCGGCCCGCAAGGCTCGAACATGAGCTTCAACTACGGCGTGCACGCTCTATTTGGGGCGGTCGGCCACTGGGGCGAGCCCGACATCGGGTGGAACAACGCCGGCGGCGCGCCGGCGGCCGGCAGGTGGCACCACTTGGTTTACACCTACGACGGGACCACGACACGCGTTTACGCCGACGGGGTCCTGTGGAATTCCGAGAAGGTCGGGGCAGGCGCGATCAACACCCACGCGGGCACGCCGATCGTGCTCGCCTCGCAGATCGAATCGGACGGCTTCTCCCTCGCGACGGGCATGCGCGGCTCGCTCTCGCTAGCCAGGGTGCGCGTTCACGACGGCGTCCTCGCCGCGGCCGAGGTGGCTCACAATTACAACGCCGAAAAAGACGACTTCGGCGTGCCGGGCCTCGGCAACGTCCCCGCCGGCGATATCGCCTATGCCGGAGACCCCGCCATCCCCTACCGCTACAAGCTGATCGTCTCGGGCCAGCCCCCGCTCCTGTTTCCCGTGATCGAGCCTCCCGGAGCGACGATCACCGCGGACGGGCTCTATTCCTACACGATCCCGACACCCGCGCCGGCAAGCTTCACCGTTCGCGTCAGAGTCGCCAACCCCATGGGTTTCGCCGAGGCCTCCTGGCCCGTCGAGGTCAGGCAGCTTCCGCCCGCGGGCGTCCTGGCCGAGGCCGGCGAGGTCTTCATCAAGCTCGACGCGCGGGACGACACCGCCGGCGATGACGAGTGGATCAACGAGGGCTCGCTGGGCGAAGACGCCAACTTCATCAGGATCGGCGGCGCCTTCAAGGAGGAGGTGGCGGGCGTGGAGGCCGTCACGTTTAACGCGGCCGGTCCCGTGGGCGATGCGTACCAGTGCAAGATCCCGGCGCCCGCGGGGCTCGTCGGCATCGATCCCACCCGGTCGATCGAGGCCTGGGTGTTCAATCCCGCCGTCGCGGAAGAGGAAACGATCCTGGCGTGGAGCCACCGCGGCGGTCCCTGCGGCACCAATATGAGCTTCAACTACGGCTACAACCAATACTTCGGCGCCGTCGGCCACTGGTGCCACGATCCGGGTCCGGACATCGGTTGGACCGACGAAGGCGTGGCGCCGCAGGCCGGCGTGTGGCACTACCTCGTCTACACCTACGACGGCGCGAAGACCTGCGTCTACGCCGACGGCGAACTTTGGAACACCGAACACCTCGGACCGGGCGTGATCAACACCTACGCCGACACGCCGATCTTGCTCGCCGCGCAGTGGGACGCCGTCGGCGCCATGAACACCGTTCTGGGCGGCACGCTGTCCATCGCGAGAGTGCGCATTCACGACGAGGTGCTGCACGCCGCGCAGATCGCCCACAACTGGAACGTCGAGCGCGGCGAGTTCGACCTCGCGGACGCCGCGCCCGTGTTCACGAGCGCGCCGACGTCCGGGTTCTTCTACGATGGCGACAGCGTCTATACGGCGAAGGTGGCCGCGTTCGGCATTCCGGCGCCCCGCTACGAGGTCGTCCTGCCCGCCGGCGCGACGATCACGGCGCAGGGCGTATTCACCTACACGCTCCCCGCGCCCGCTCCTGCCTCCTTCACGGTCACCGTGCAAGCGGTGAACTCGGCCGGGAGCGCCCAGGCAAGCTGGATCGTCAGAAAGGCCGTCGGAACGGCGCTCGCCAGGGGCCCTGTCCACCGCTACAGCTTCGCGGCGGACGCCTCCGATTCCATCGGCGGCGCCGACGGGACGCCCTACGGAACCGTGGCCTTTACGGCGGCCGGCCAGGCCGCGCTGGGCAACACGGGCCACCAGATTTCGAACGCGGCCGGCGTCTTCCCGGATCCCGGCGATCCGGGCAAACAGCCGCCTGGGGCGTACATCGACCTGCCGAACGGCATCGTCTCGACGCTCGGCCGCAACGCGACGTTCGAGGCCTGGTTCACGTGGAACGGCCCGAGCTCCTCGTACTGGCAGCGCATTTTCGACTTCGGGACGTCCAACACGGGCGAGGACTGGTCAAGCGGCGCCGAAGTCTCCACGTACACATTCCTGACGCCGTTGAGCGGGGGGAACACCATGCGTTTCGGCTACCGCACCGACACGACCGAGCGCTGGGTCGAGACGGCCGTGCCGCCCATCGGCGCCGAAACGCACGTGGCCGTCGTCTGGAACGGCGACGACACGACGGCGCAGCTCTTCGTCAACGGCAAGAAGGCGGCTGAGGACACGGCCACGCACGTCCAGCTTGACATGCTGGTCGACAACAACAACTGGCTCGGCCGCTCGCAGTTTCCCGACGCGATGTTCAACGGCAGCTACAACGAGTTCCGTATCTACGACTACCCGCTCTCGATTCCCGAGGTGCTCGGCAACTTCGAGGCCGGGCCCGACACCGTCACGGCCGGCGGCGACATCTACATCCTAATGGGCAACGTCAACGACGACGACAAAGTGAACATCGCCGACGCGGTGGCGCTCCTCCAATACCTCTTCGCCGCCGGGAAGCCCCCCGTGTGCGCGAAAGCCGCGGACACCAACGACGACAACAAGCTCGACATCGCCGACGCGATCAAAATCCTGGGCTATCTCTTTTCCCAGCAGTCGATGCTGGCGCCCGATCACAGCACCGTCACGGCGGCCACCAACGCTTGCAAGGGCTACGCGGCCGAGGGCATCGACGGCTTCGACGGCAAGCCGTATTTCCCGGCGCAGGTGAGCGGATTGCCGCCGTGCGCGAAGCAGTGCCGGTAAGACTCTGACGGCGAAAAACCTCCGCGGGGGCCCGGGTCCCGCGACCCGGGCCCCGCACACTCTTGAAAGGGTGGAAACCGCGGGCGGAAGAAAACCCCTTCGCAACTCGGGAGAAACGCCATGAGAAGTCCCCATGCACTCGCTCTCCTCGTTCTCGCGGCCGGCGTCGCTCTTCAGGGCGGCGAGGCCGTCAATTGCCTGCCCAATCCCTCCTTCGAAAGCGCCGCCGGCGCCGGCCCGGCCGGCTGGAAGCCGGCGACCTGGAACGGGCGGGCGGTCTTCGAGCACGGCGCCACGGGCAGGACCGGCGACCGCAGCGCGGTCCTAACGTCGGTCGAGGGGGCGGATGTCGCGTGGGCCGCCACGGTGCCGGTTAAACCCTTCTCGGTTTACCGGCTCTCGGGGTGGATCAAGACCGACAACGTCGCCCTGAAGGGCGGCCTGGGCGCCCTCTTCAATATCCACGACATCCAAGGGGTGAAAACCCCGGCCGTCACCGGCACGAAGGACTGGACCCGCGTCGAGGTCGTCTTCGAGACCGACGATCACGATGCGCTTCAGGTCAACTGCCTGCTCGGCGGCTGGGGCCTGGCGACCGGCCGCGCGTGGTACGACGACGCGGCGCTGGAGCTTCTCGACACCAAGGAGCTGAAGCCCGCCGTCGCCATCGATGCCGGCCGCGTTTTCGAGCCCCTGTCGCCCTACATCTACGGGCAGTTCATCGAGCACCTCGGCCGCTGCATCTACGGCGGCATTTGGGCCGAGATGCTCGAGGACCGCAAATTCTTCCACGCCGCCGGCGGGCGGGAATCGCCGTGGAAGCCCTTCGGCGACGGCGCCGCGGTGGCGATGCACACCGCGGCGCCGCTGGCCGGAGCCCATGCCGTCGAGCTGCGCCCGAGCGCGGGCGGCGTCCCCGCCGGAATTGCTCAGAACGGCCTGGGCTTGATCGCCGGCAAGGAATACACCGGCCGCATCGCCGTGGCCGGAACGGGTGATACCGGCCCCGTCACCGTGAGCCTTGTTTGGGGCTCCGGCGAGAACCACCGGCAACGCGTCGAGATCACGTCGCTTTCGGCGGACTACGGGAAGAAGCCCTTCCGCGTCACGGCGGGCGCAACCACCGACGACGGGCGCCTGGAGATCAGCGCCGCCCCCCGCCCGGGCGGCAGCGTGCGCATCGGCGCCGTCTCGCTCATGCCGGCCGACCACGTCTCCGGCATGCGCCCCGACACCCTCGCTCTCCTCAAGGAACTGAACGCGCCCATCTATCGCTGGCCGGGCGGCAACTTCGTGAGCGGCTACGACTGGAGGGACGGCCTGGGGGACCCCGACCGCCGGCCGCCGCGCAAGAACCCCGCCTGGCGCGGCATCGAGCACAACGACTTCGGCATCGACGAATTCATGGTCTTCTGCCGCGAGCTCGGCACCGAGCCTCTGGTGGTGGTCAACAGCGGGCTGGGAGACGCCGCCCTCGCCGCCGCCGAGGTCGAATACGCCAACGGCGCCGCCGACACGCCCATGGGACGCCTGCGGGCGTCGCACGGCCGCGCCGAACCTTACAAGGTTGTCTGGTGGGGCATCGGCAACGAGATGTACGGCGACTGGCAGCTCGGGCACATGCCCCTCGCCCAGTACGTCGCGAAGCACAACGTCTTCGCCAAGGCGATGCACGCCGTCGACCCCGCCCTCAAGTTCGTCGCGGTCGGCGCCGTCGGCGCCTGGAGCGAGACGATGCTCGCCAACTGCGCCGACGCCATGGACCTCATCAGCGAGCACTTCTACTGCGGCCCCCAGAAGGGGCTCCTCTCCCACGCGCGCCAGATCCCCGACAACATTCGCAGGATCGCCGAGGCGCACCGGCGCTACCGCGCCTCGATTCCCGCCCTCGCGGGCAAGGATATCCGCGTCGCCATGGACGAGTGGAACTACTGGTACGGGCCCCACCCCTACGGCGAACTCGGCACGCAGTATTTTCTGAAGGACGCGCTGGGCATTGCCGCGGGGCTTAACGAGTACAGCCGGGCGACGGATATCATCTTCATGGCGAACTACGCCCAGACCGTGAACGTCATCGGCTGCATCAAGACGACGAAAACCGCCGCCGCCTTCGATACCACGGGCCTGGTGCTGGCGCTCTATCGGGCGCGCTTCGGCGTCCTGCCCGTCGCCGTCGAGGGCGCGCCGGCGCCGCTCGATGTGGCCGCCGCCTGGACCGAGGGGTACGCGGCGCTCACGCTCTCGGTGGTCAATCCGACGCTCTCGCCCGCCACTCTGGCGCTGAAGCTCGCCGGCGCAACGCCGGTCTCCGAGGGCACGGCCTACGTGCTCACCGGGCCCAGTCCCGACGCCTGCAACGTGCCGGGCAAGCCGCCGCAGGTGACGGTCGCCACGCGCGCCGCGACCCTCGCCGATACCCTCCGGGTTCCGGCCGCGAGCGCCGTGGTGTTCGTTTTTCCCGCGCGGCGCGGCTGAAGCGCAAGGGCGGCACGGCCCGGCTCAGGGACCTTCGCGGCGGGCGGCCTTGAAGAGAGTCCTCGCGCGCGCAAGGCGTCTGCGGAGCGCCGCGCATGATCTCGCGCCAGGCCGAAGTGAAATCGCGGCCACCGAGGGCGCGCTTGCGCCGCTTCCCGGCCATCCCGAAGGGCTGAGGCTCGGCGCTGTCCGACGACGGCGGCTTCAAGCTCGTGCGCGCGTTGCCTGTCAGGCCCGCGCCGTTCGCCTCCGGCGCCGTGGGAATGCCGCCGCCTCCGGAAATCGGAGAAAACTGCGGACGGTTGCCGCGGTTGTTTGTTGATCCGCATCCCGGCCGGTCTATAATGAGTATTAAGGCACGGGGCACAGGTAAGTTTGGTGCGGCCGTTGTTGTTCGAGGTCGGGAAGCCGGGTTGTTTTTTGGCCCAGCGCTCCTCCGAACAGGCGGCGGTCGCTTGAAAGAAGGAGGTTGTTGCAATGGCTGTTCGAAAGGGCGTGAGTTGCGCCGCCGTGATCGCCGCGCTCGCGTTTGTGAGCGCGATCTGCGCCGCCGGCGGGAACTACGACGATTTCGAGGCGTACGATGTCGGGACCGGTCTCCTGGGCAAGGGGATCTGGAGCACGTGGAGCGCGGTTCCGGAAGAGGACGGCGTCATCTCCTCCGAGCAGGCGGCGACGGGCGCGAAGAGCCTGAAGCTCGTCGGCGAGAAGGATGTGATCGCCGTCGTCCCCAGGACGGCCGGCGTCTGGGAGGTCAGATCGAAGGTCTTCATCCCCTCCGACCACGCGGGACCGGCCTACTTCGTCATGTTGAATCAGTTCGGGGCTGATCCCGCTTGGGCTCTCCAGCTCACCATGAAAGACACGGGCGTGATCCACTACGACGACGCGCACACGCTGCCGCTCGTCGCCGGCGCGTGGTCGGAGATCACGGTCATCGTGGACCTGGATGCCAACAAGAAGAGCGTGTACTACAACGACGAACCTCTGATCGAGGATGCCGATTGGGCCGAGGCGGGCAAGGACGTCGCCTTGGCCGTCATCGATTATTACAACCAAGGCTCGGCCGTGTATTGGGACGATGTCTCAGTCGCGCAGTACGCTCCCGGCATCGCCACCGCGGGCGCGCTGCTCGTCAATCTGGATGCGCGCAATCCCTCGGCCCTCGGGGCGACCTGGGTCAACACGGGCGCCCTCGGAGACTTCGTCAAGGTCGGCGACCCGAGGCTCGGAACTGTTTCGGGCGCCAGCGCCATGATCTTCAACGCCACGAACACGACCGACGCCTACCAGCAATCCGAGCCGTCCGCTCCGGCGACGCTCACCAGGACGAATCCCACCATGACGGTCGAGGCCTGGGTGTTCTCCGAGCGCGCGCTCCCCGAGGAACAGACCATCGTCGCCTGGGGCCACCGCGGCGGCCCGGAGGGCACGAACATGAGTTTCAACTACGGCACCCACCCGGTGTGGGGCGCGGCCGGCCACTGGGGCTGGACGGACTTGGGATGGTACCGCTCCGGCGCCGCCGGCGCGCCCGTCCCCGGCCAGTGGCATCACCTGGTTTACACCTTCGACGGCACGCACCAGCGCGTCTTCGCCGACGGCGCGGAGACGAACTCCGAGAACATCGCCGGGGCCCTCAACCTGTGGCCGCTCCCCAAGATCACGCTCGCCTGCCAACTGATCAACAACACCGATATCGGCGACACGCACCTGCGCGGCGTCATTTCCATCGCCAGGATGCGCATTCACGACCGCGCCCTGACCGCCGCGCAAGTGGCCGCCAACTACGACGCCGAGTATCTCGATTTCCCCATGGCGCCGAAGTTCGTCGACCTCCCGGGCAACGATGTCGCCTGGTCGGGCGGCGATCGGCCCTACACCCGCAAGATCACGGTGCTCGGCATTCCCAAGCCGACCCTCGCCGTCCTCGCGCCGCAAGGCGGCACGATCACCGAAGACGGCTTTTTCTCCTACGAGGTTCCCGACGCCTCGCCCGCCATGTTCGCCGTCCGCATCGAGGCGACGAACGTCGCGGGCAGCACCGTGGGCTCCTGGGCCGTCGCGGTCAAGAAACTGCCGCCCCCGGGCGAGCTTGCCATCGGCGGGGAACTCTTCGTCGATCTCGATGCGGCGGATCCCACGGCCGGCGGGGCGACGTGGACCAATAACGGCACGCTGGGCGCGTTCAACAAGGTCGGCGACCCGGTGGTGGTCGAGATCGCCGGCGCCAAAGGCGTGAGCTTCAACTCCACCCCGACGATCGATTCCTACCAGCAGCCCGAGGCGGCGGCGCCGGCCGGCCTCGTCGGCCCGGATGCAACCTGCACCATCGAGGCTTGGGTCTACACGGAATCGATCCCCGATGAGCAGACCATTCTGGCGTGGGGCGCCCGCTACGGCAGCCAGGGCAACAACATGAGCTTCAACTACGGCCGCCACGGGAGCTTCGGCGCCATGGGGCACTGGGGCTGGCCCGACCTGGGCTGGAACGACGCCGGCGGCGCCCCCGCGCCCAGGCAGTGGCACCACCTGACCTACGTGTTCGACGGCTTCGAGCAGTTCGTCACCGCCGACGGCGAACTCTGGAATTCGGAGTATCTCGGGCCGGGGGTCCTGAACATTATCGCGACCTCCAAGATCACGCTTGCTTGCCAGTTGGTGCAGGGCGGAGCCATCGGCGACACGCATCTGCGCGGCGTCCTCACCATCGGCAAGGTCAGGATCCATGACGAGCCCCTCTCCTACTACCAGTTGCGGCACAATTACCTGCAGGAGCGCCCCTCGTTCCCGTACCTGCCGCCGGCCTTCCTGAACGCCCCGGAAAGCGATTTGGCCTACCCGGGCAGCGTCTATGCGCGCCGGCTGGACGTAAGCGCCTTCGGCGCCGCGGCGATCGAGGTCCTCGCGCCGGAAGGAGCGACGATCACGCAACTGGCGGCGCTCCAGTTCCTACTGGAGTACGAGATCCCCGAGCCCGGACCCGACCACTTCACGGTCGAGCTCGCTCTGACGGATGATTACAGCTCCGCGACGGCGGCATGGGAGGTCACGGTCGTCAAGCCGCTGCCCGGAATTCCCGCGGGACCGGTCCATCGCTACAGCTTCACCGAAAACGCGGATGATTCCGTCGGCGGCGCCCACGGCACGGCCTACGGCAATGTGACCTTCTCGGGCGGGCAGGCGCTCCTCGGCAACAACGGCTCCCAGAGCTCGAACGGCGCCGGCCTGTTCCCCGACCCTCTGGACCCCTTCAAGGCTCCGCCCGGCGCCTACATCGATCTGCCCAACGGCATCATCTCGGCTCTCGGCAACCAGGCCACCTTCGAGGCTTGGGTCACCTGGAACGGTCCGGCCGGTTCTTACTGGCAGCGCATCTTCGACTTCGGGACCAGCGTCCAGGGGGAGAACTGGTCCACCGGCGCCTTCGATTCCTCCTACACCTTCGCAACGCCGCTGGGCGGCGCCGGCGTGTTCAGGGTCGGCTGGCGGCACGGTCCCACCGCCGACGAGCGCTTTCTCGACGGCCTCTCGTTCCCCACCGGAGCCCCGCAGCACCTCGCCGTGACCTGGGACGGAGACGGCGGCGCCGTGCGGCTCTTCGTGAACGGCGTTTTTGTCGTCCAGGGCGCGCCTCACATCGCCCTCGCGGACATTCCCGATGTCAACAACTGGCTCGGCCGCTCGCAGTTTGCCGATACGATGTTCGCGGGCAGCTACGACGAGTTCCGCATCTACGACTATGCGCTGACTCCCAGCGCGGTGCTCACGAGCTTCCAGACGGGCGCCGATTTCGTGAAGGTCCTGCCGGCCTTCGTCGACGCGCCCGAATCGGATTCCGTCGATTCCGACGCGAGCCCGTACCTTCGCACCCTCAAGGTCACGGCGACAGGCGAGGCGACCGTCGAGGTTCTCTCGCCGGCGGGCGCCACGATCCTGGAGATCCAGCCCCGCACCTTCCAGCTTCAGTACGCGTGGCCGGAGCCGGCCCCGAACTCCTTCACGGTCACGGTGCGCGTGACCGACAGGGTGGGTTCGGCCGAGGCGAGTTGGGAGGTGACGATCGTATCCGTGGGCGTGCTGCTGCATATCGGCGACGCCAACTGCAGCAAGGCCATCGACATCGCCGATGCGATCTGCATTCTCGGGTACCTGTTCGGCCCGGACACGGATCCGTGCAAGCACCCCTGCTGCGAAGCGCAGATGGATGTCAACAACAGCGACAAGGTGGATATCGCCGATGCGATCAGGCTGCTCTCGTACCTGTTCACGGGCAACAACATGCTGGGGCCCGACGGCTCGACGATCATGCCGGCGAGCGCGGGCTGCCGGCTCTATCCGCAGGCCGGCGTGACGCTGCCCTGCGGGCGGTCGTGCCCTGACTATTAAAGGCGTCCAGCGCCGCTCGCAGGCCTCCTGCTGAGGCTGTGGGGGCCGGCAACCCATGGTTGCCGGCCCCCCCGTTTTATTGTTCCCCCGCCCGGCGCGGGCGCCGCCGCGCCGCCGCCCGCCCGTCTTGCGGCGCCGCCGGCCGCGCCGCTACAATTGCCGGCCGCAGCCCGGCGCGCCGCGCGTCGCCGGAAGGAGGACCGTTGGCTCGCCGCGCATTCTTCGCCGTTGCCGCCCCGGCGCGCGGGCTCCCGCACCCATGAACATCCCCATCGTCACGCTGGCGATCGTCTTCCTCCTGATCGCCGTCAGGCAGATCGGGAACCTGCGGCTCGCCATCTGGCAGATCATGCTGGGCGGCGCGGCGGTCGTCGTCGCGACGGGACAGATCGCCCCGCGCGCGGCGCTGCGCGCCATCGACATCGACGTCATGCTGTTCCTCTTCGGGATGTTCGTCATCGGGCAGGCCCTCGAGGAGAGCGGGTACCTCGCGCACGCGGCTTACAAGTACTTCAAGCGCGCCCGCAGCATCGACGGCCTGGTTCTATGCGTCCTCTTCGGAGCCGGGGCCGCCTCGGCCTTCCTCATGAACGACACCCTGGCCATCGCCGGCACGCCGGTCGTGCTGCTCCTGGCGCGCAAGCACGGCATGTGCCCGAAAATGCTGCTCCTAGCCCTCGCTTTCGCCATCACCATCGGCAGCGCCGCGAGCCCCATCGGCAACCCGCAGAACCTCCTCATCGCCCTGAACGGCGCCATCGAGAATCCGTTCATCCTCTTCGCGCGCTGGCTTCTCGTGCCGACCATCGCGAACCTCTTCATCGCCTACCTGCTCCTCAAGCGCTGCTATCCCGCCGAGTTCCACGATGTTCCCCTCCGGCATTCGCACGAACCGATCAGAGACCGCGGCCTGGCCCGCTGGGCGAAGCTCTCCCTCCGGATGGTGGTCGCCCTGACGGCCTTGAAGATCGTGCTGGCGCTCCTCGGCGTGCGCGTCGATTTCCGCCTGACCTACATCGCCCTCGCCTCCGCGCTCCCGATTCTCATCGCCAGCCCGCGGCGCCGGGGGATCCTCGCGCGCATCGATTGGCACACGCTGGTCTTCTTCGCCGCGATGTTCGTGCTCATGGCGAGCGTGTGGGAATCCGGCGTCTTCCAGACGCTGCTCGCCCGCGTCCCCGCCCCCCTAACGTCGGTCGAGATGATTCTCGTCGCGAGCATCGGGCTCAGCCAGTGCATCTCCAACGTGCCCCTCGTCGCCCTGTACCAGAAGGTGCTGCTGGACACCGGCGCGACGCCCGAGGGTTTCATCGCCCTCGCCGCCGGGAGCACCATCGCCGGCAACTTCTTCATACTAGGCGCGGCCAGCAACGTCATCATCATCCAGAACGCCGAGAAGCGTTCGGCCCACACCCTCACGTTCCGGGAGTTCGCCCGCATCGGCGTCCCCCTGACGATTATCAACGCCTTCGTCTACTGGCTCTTCCTGCGCCTCGGATGAACGCGCCGCCGGCCTTGCGCGGCAGACGCGGCTCCACAGCGCGCCCTCGGCTTGCGGAGAGGACGGGGCGTTTCCCCGGGGCAACGGCCGATAAGAAGGGCGTTCCCCCGCCGGGCGGCGGTCCTCGAGGGCGGCAACCCCGCGCCGCCTTCCCTCGCGGCCGTTTCCGGCCAGGCTAGGCAACCGGCCCTCCACGTCCGACTATGAGTGTTATGCGGGTGAACTGCAGACCTACCGCCGCGCATTTTTTCTGCGCGGAACGGCCTCCCGGCCGCGGACGCCGCCAGCCGCAACCGGAGTCCAGACCCCCGCCCCCCGAACCGCCGCGGCGGCCGGCGCGCACCGGCCGGGCGGATACCTCTCGGCCCGCGGCGCGGCCCTCGCGCAGCTTCGCCGCTTTCAAGTGGCTGCTGTTCGGCGCTCTGCCGCCCCTGAGCCTTCTCATCCTCGCGGCGCTGGCCCTCGCGATGCTTGATCTCAGACGGTCGTTCCACAGGGAACACGCCGCCCGCATGACCGCCGAAAGGGCGCTCGCGGAGAAGAAGGCCGCGCTCGAGAAACGGCCGCCCGCTCCGGCGCCGGTTTCGGCGCCGGTTTCGGCTCCAACCCCGCCGTCCCGCCGCGCCGCCGGAGGCGAAGGCGCGCGGATCGCCGCAGCCGCCACCAACCTTCTGGCCTCCGATCCCGGAACCGCGCTCCTCCTGGCAATCGAAGGCGCCGTGCGCGAAACCTCCCCGGAGACATCCGCGGCGCTGCTGGCGGCGCTCGCGGAGTCGCAAGAACGACGCGTCCTCGCTGGACACGGAAACGGCGTCGTCGCCGCCGCCTTCAGTCCGGACGGAACCCGCGTCCTGACCGCATCCCTCGACGACACGATCAGAATCTGGGATGCGGCCGAGGGCGTCGAGGTTCTGCGGATCGAAGGCCGCCAGCGCGGCATCGCGTCGGCGCGGTTCAGCCCCGACGGCGCGCGCGTGCTGACCGCCGCGTTCGACGGCACCGCATGCATCTGGGACAGCACCCGGGGCGCCCCCCTCGCCTCCATGCGCGGACACGAGGACGGAATCGTCTCGGCGGTTTTCAGCCCGGACGGGACGCGCGTCCTCACCGCCGCCCTGGACAGAACCGCGCGCATCTGGGACGCCGCGTCCGGAGTCGAGCTCCGCCGGCTCGCGGGGCATCAGGAAGCCGTCTGGTCCGCGGCGTTCAGTCCCGACGGCGCCCGCGTCATCACCGTGTCGGATGACATGACGGCCCGCATCTGGGATGCAGCCGCGGGAGCGGCGCGCGCGACGCTTCGCGGGCACGACGGTTGGATCCGCTTCGGGCTTTTCAGCCCCAACGGCTTGTATGCGGCCACCGTGTCCGAAGACGGCACCGCGCGCATTTGGAACGCCGGCGACGGGGCGGCGCTGTCCGTCCTGCGCGGGCACGAGGGCGGCATCCGGCACGCGGCTTTCAGTCCCGACAGCCGGCGCATCGTCACCGCCGGGTTGGACGGCACGGCGCGCATCTGGAACATCGCGCGGGGGTCGCAGATCGCTTGCCTGCGGGGGCACGGCGATGCGATCTGCGCCGCCGCCTTCAGTCCCGATGGCCGCCGCATTCTGACCGCATCCGCCGACCAGACGGCGCGCATCTGGAACGCGGACGACGGCGCCGAGACGCTCGTGCTGCGAGGGCACGAGGCGCGTCTGCTCACCGCCGCTTTCAGCCCCGACGGCGCCCGCGCGGTGACGGCATCCGCCGACAAGACGGCGCGCATCTGGGACGCCTTCCCGCGGGCGGAACTCGTCGTTCTGCGCGGCCACACGGACGGCGTCTGGGCCGCGGCCTTCAGTCCGGACGGCGGGCGCGTCATCACGGGCTCGGCCGACAACGATGCGCGCCTGTGGGACGCGGCGCGGGGAAGCCTGCTGCACCGCCTCGCAGGGCACCAGAGCGGCATTCGCGCCGTCGCCTTCAGCCCCGACGGCCTGAGCGCCCTCACGGCCCCCGACGAGGGCGCCGCGGGCGTGTGGAACCTCGCCAACGGAACCGTGCGCTGCGGGCTGGGGGGGCGCGAGAGCCGTTTCCACACGGCGGTCTTCAGCGGCGAGGGGCGGCGCATTGTGACCGCCGGACGGGATGGAACCGCGCGCATCTGGGATGCCGCCACGGGCAGCGAGGTCGTGGCGCTCCGCGGCCATGAAGATGCGCTCTTCGACGCCGAATTCAGCCCCAACGGCCGCCACGTGCTCACCGCGTCGGCGGATGCGACCGCGCGGCTGTGGGACGCCGACGGCATGCCTGTCGCGGTGCTGCGCGGTCACGAGGGCGCGGTGCGGGTGGCGAAGTTCAGCCCCGACGGCCGATCGCTCCTCACCGCTTCGGCGGATGCGACCGCGCGGCTGTGGGAGGCGGCCGGGGGATTCGAGCGGCGCGTGCTGCGCGGGCATACGGCAGGCATCCTCTCGGCGGCATTCAGCCCCGACGGCGACCAGATCCTAACGGCCGGCGAGGATGCGACCGCCCGGGTCTGGGACGCCGCAACGGGCGAATGCGTCGCCGTGCTCGAGGGGCACACGGGGTGGGTGTTCTCGGCGGTTTTCCACCCCGACGGCGCGCGCGTCCTCACCGCCGGCGAGGACAAGACCGCGCGGGTTTGGGATGCGATTCGCGGGGATCTGCTCGCGGTCTTCGCCGGCCACGAGGACTGGGTCCGCGCCGCCGTCTTCAGCCCCGAAGGACGCCGCGTTCTCACCGCGTCGGGCGATGGCACGGCGCGCCTCTGGCCCGCCGATCCCCTCGCGCGGGCGCTCGAACTGGCGCCGCGCGCCCTCACGCAGGAGGAGCGCGCGAAACTCGCGCGCGTCCTCGCGCCGCCGGCGCGGCCTTGACGCGCGGGTCGCTGGCGGCCACGGACGCGCCGGTCTACAATCGCCCCATGGAAAGCGAACCTGCATCCCCCGCGCGGGGCGCGCGCGTCCGCGTGTGGCGCGACACGGCCGCCGCGGTCGTGTTTCACGGCCTCGAGTTTGCCTGCCTGCTCTTTGCGCTCGTCCGCCTCCCCGATCTCGGCGCGCTGCTCGGCGCGCTCGACGGCGCTCCGCCCGGGGCGCCGGCGCGCTTCGTCGCCGAAGCATGCGCCTTCGTCCGCGAAGAGCAGATCCGGCTGGCGCTGTTGCTCATACCCTTCCTCGTGTTTGACGCCCTGGTCATGGCATGGCTGTGGAGGGCGCCTGATCCGCGGGGAGCCAAGCTGTGGTTCACGGCGATCGGCCTCGTTCCCGTCGCCGTTCTGGCCGCGGTGGTCGCGGCGGCGCTCGTTCCTATCGTCGAGGCCTACCTGCGGTAAAGGCGGCGGAGTTCCCAGCGGGCGCCGGATCAGCGCGCCGTCTTGCCCACCGGCGCGACGTACACCGCGAACTCCTCGACGCCGTCGACGCGGAGCAGCGCGTCCATGGCCGCCTGATCGTAGGCCGCGACGGCGCATGCGCCCGCGCCGATGGCCTCGCACGCCAGATACAGGTTCTGGCACACATGACCCGCGTCGATGGCGATAACCTTGTACGAGGCCTCGCCGTAGCGCCATTCCATGCGGTAGGGAATCGCCGTCCAGACGAAGCACGCCGCGCCCCCGCCGACGAAGGTCTGGCCCAGCGCCGCGGCGCTCGCCTTGCGCCGCGCGTCAGGCTCTTCGAACTCGAAGAGAAGCTGGTGTTCCAGGGGTAGGTAGCGATGGACGCCCGGTTCCAGGCCCTCCACCGCGAAGACGAGGACGTAGGTCTCGAAGGCGTGCCGCGCCCCCGCCGACGGGACGGTCCTGAGGGCGCACGAGTCGCCGAAGCGCTTCTTGACGCCCTGCGTCGCCCACAGGAGAAAGGCAAGTTCCTCCAGCGTGAACGCCGCGCGCTGGAAATCGCGCCGGCTTTCCCGCCGCTCGATGGCGTCGGCCAGATCGACCTTGCCGATGCCTTTCCACCCGGCGCGCCCCGGGAGATCCCGCCTAAGGGCCGCGGGATCGAACGGTTTCTCGAGGGGCGGCGGAGGGAGGCCGCGCTGCTGCCCCGTCCGGGAGAAATCCACCCGCAGCCTGACGTTGTCCTTGAGAAAATCGCGGAGCGCTTCCCGTCGCGCCTGCTCGTTTACGGCCATTGAGTCCTCCTTCCCCACGCGCCGCGGGCGGCCAGATCCGCTTGTCAGAGTACGGCGCGCGGGCGGGCGCGTCAAATGAATTCAGCCCCGTTCGGCGGGCGCGACGACGAGGCGGAGCTCCCTGCCCGCCGCGAGCGTCACGGGCAGCCCGGCCGCTAGGGCGGCGCCGGTGTGCACCGCCTTTCGGCCCCCGGCGGGATCCGCGACTTCGTAGCGCCGATCGGCCGCGACGGTGAACCACTCCGGAAACTGGTTGATACGGGGATAGTCCATGGGCAGATGGAAGTTCTCGGCGTGGCGCGGCCGGTCGAAGACGAGCGCCCCCGACCACGGCTCCGCGGCGATGACGCTCACGCAGAGCGCGGGGCCTTCCTGTTCGGCGCCCAGCCGCACGTCGGCGCGCCAGGGCTGCACGGTCACGCCCTTGGTCTTCCAGAGCGCGTACATGATGGCCGTGCGCGCCGAATTGCCGTCCCCGTGCCAGCCCTCGATGACGCCGTCCGGCGCCTGCCGCCGCCACATGTCTCGGATTTCGCCATCGAGCCATTCCGGAACGGAGGGCACGCCTTCGCGGTTGTAGAGGGTCAGCGCGCCCTCGATGCAGTCGGCGAACTCGTCCGCGCTGCCCCAATCCGTGTCGCGATAATGGACATTGAGATTGCCGAGCACCTTCCGCGCGGCGTCGCGGTAGGCCTCGGTGCCATCGATCAGATACACGGTGTACATGCCGTTGTAGTTGTAGCCCCACGTGTCGCACAGACCGGCGTCATGCTCCCCCGTGCGGGGATCGATCCAGTTGTAGAGCATGCCGTGTTCGTTACGCCCGACCTCGAGGATGCGATCGAACATGGCATGGATCGGCTCCCGGTAGGCCCGGTGCTTCTCGGGCGCGACGGCATGCGCGGCGACATAGACCTCCGAGAGCCCGCCCGTGATCTCGCAACCGTGGTCCCGGAGCCGCAGCCGCGCGAAATCGCGCGAAGGATGGTTGGAGCCGAGGAGGTAGTAGTCCGCCAGGCGGAAGGCGAAATCGAGGTACTTCCGGTCTCCCGTCATCCAGAAGACGCGGGCCAGCACCTGGAGCAGGTCGCCGTTCACCTCGGGGTCCTTCGACGGGATCGGTCCGAAGGGCGTCGCGATCTCCGCGTGTTTCCAGATGTCGTCCACCAGCTCCAGCATGCGCGCCGACCAGGGGCTCGGCCCCAACCACTCGGTGAGGGGCACGAGGCCGTCCTTGGCATACTCCGCGGCGCCGAAGATGATCGACGGCAGATCGGGCGTCTCGCGCGCGAACCCGCGCCGCGAGAACGACCACGTGTCGGGCAGCCGATCGAGGCGCCGCAAGAGGCTCGATTCGGTGGCCAGTATTTGCCGCATGCGGCCCTCGAAAAGCGCCCGATCGGTGAGGGCGCACGTGAGCACCATGAAGGGGTAGTTGTCCGCGGCCGAGTCCTGCGCGTTCCAGATGTCGCGGCTCCGCCCGAGGTTTCTGGGGATGAGGCCCGTCTCGGGGTCGGCGTGCGCGAGCCAGCCCCGGACGAACTGGCGGCAGCGGTAGAACTGCTCGTTCGCCCGGCAGGCGTTGAGCGCGGCGCGCCGGAAGGCGGCCTCGAGGCGGGCGTCCGCCAGCGGCGCGGCGGGAGGCGGCGCGGCCTCGTCCCAGAACCGCGCGGCCGCCGCGTGCGCCGCGCGGAAGATCTCCTCGGCGGTCAGGCGCCGCATGCGGAAGGCGGACGGCCCGAGATCCAGAGCGGGGGCGCCCGGCGCGCTGATCCTCGCCTCCGCAATGAAGCCGGGTTTGGCGCCCGCCGCCGCGAGGACGATGTCGTAGCGCGCGCCGCCCGCCCCGGCGGGCACGGGGACGCACAGCCGGCGGAAACCGTCGTAGCCGCCCTGGCGTAACGGGACGCGTTGCCCGTTGATGGAGGCCACGCCCTCGCGCAGGTCGTTCTTGGCGCCCCACAGAAGCTCGAGCACGTCCCCCGGGGAAGGCTCGATCTCAGCGGCCAGGTGAATGTCGCCGTCGGCGAGAAAAAGATAGCTCGTGCCCGCGTACTTCTGAGCCGAATCGACGAACCTGATCCACGCCCGCGGCGCGGCTTCCTCTGACGCGGCGCCGAACTCCGCGGCGGCGAAGATCGCAACGGCGCCGGCAAAGGCTCTGATTGTCCACATGCGGCACAGCATAACCTGCCTCCCCGTGGGGTCGTCCCATCGAAAAACGCCGGCGCAATGCGCGCCGGCCGTCGTGTCGCGCATACAGCCCATGGTAGGCAGCCGGACACGGGAAGGCAAGCGCCGAAGCGCGGCCGGAAGAATGCGTTTTATTCGCGCCGACCGGAGAGTTGACCCCGCGGGAGCCCTCGGTTATGGTGAAGCCGGCCCCGGACCGGGAGCTTTTCCATGCATTGCCGGCATCCGTCACTTAAGCCGCCGCCCTCGGCGGCAGGACTTCTCGCGGCGCTCGTGTGCGCGGCCTGCGGCGCGGCCGTTCCCCTCCGCGCCGCGGAAGAGGCCGATTCCTCCTCGATCCGCCCCTACGCGCAGAATCCCCGCTTCTGGCAGTACAAGGGTCGGCCGGTCATGCTGCTGGGGGGCTCCAAGGACGACAATCTTTTCCAGATCCCCGATCTGGAAGAGCACCTTGACGCCATCGCGCGGGCCGGCGGGAACTACGTGCGCAACACCATGAGCGACCGGCCCGACCAGGGCTTCGAAGTCTATCCTTTCGCGCGTCTTTCCGACGGCAAGTACGACCTCGCCCAATGGAACGATGAGTACTGGCGCCGCTTCCGGAGATTCCTGGCCCTCACGGCCGAACGCGGGATTTTCGTCCAAATCGAGGTGTGGGACCGCTTCGACTACTCTCGGAACAACTGGGATGTCCATCCCTACAATCCCAAGAACAACATCAATTACTCCTGCGCCGAATCGGGGCTCGCCGAGCGCTACCCCGACCATCCGGGCGCCAACAAACAGCCCTTCTTCTTCACGACGCCGGCGCAGCGCGACAACCGCGTCGTCCTGCCGCACCAACAGCGCTTCGTCGACAAGCTGCTTTCCTGCGCCCTCCCCCACGATCACGTCCTTTACTGCATGGACAACGAGACATCGGGCGATGAAGCCTGGGGCGCCTACTGGGCCCAGTACATCCGCGACCGCGCCGCCGCCGCCGGCCGCCGCGTCTGCGTCACCGAAATGTGGGACGACTGGAATCTCAAGAGCCCCGTCCACCGCCGCACGTTGGATCGCCCCGAACGCTACGATTTCGCCGATGTCTCCCAGAACAACCACCAGCGCGGCCAGACCCACTGGGACAATTTCCAGTGGGCGCGGAGCCGCATCGCCGCGCAGCCCCGGCCGATCAACACCGTGAAGACCTACGGCGCCGACGGCGGGAGATACGGGAACACGCGGGACGGCATCGAGCGCTGGTGGCGGCACCTCATTGGCGGCGCCGCCGCGGTGCGCTTCCACCGCCCCGACTCCGGGGAGGGGCTCTCGGCGGCGGCCGCGGCGTCCATTCGGGCGGCGCGCGCCCTCGAGCGGCACGTCGCTTGGTGGGAGTTGGAGCCCGCGAACGAACTCCTTTCCCACCGCGGGCCCAACGCGGCTTATCTCGCCGCCGCGCCGGGGCGCATGTACGCGCTCTTTTTCACCGACGGCGGCGAGGTGGAGTTGGACCTATCCCCGCACCCGGGCGCCTTTGACCTGAGGTGGATCGACATTGCGAAGGGAGAGCCGGCGGGCGCGGCGCGCATCGCCGGAGGCGGAAGGACGCGCATCGCCGCTCCGGGGCCCGGGTTCTGGGCGGCGGCGATCGTGCGGTCCGAGGCGGCCGGGTCGTAAACGCGCGGCGGTCTCAGGCGATCTTGACGAGTTCCCGCTGGATTTCGCCCGTAACCTCGGGCGTGCCGTCGTCGCGGATGAACACATCGACCTCGGTCCTGACGCCCATCTCGCCCGGCAGGTAGATGCCGGGTTCGATGGAGAAACAGCAGCCCGGCATTAGGGCGCGCTCGTCCTTCGTCTCCAGATTGTCGATGTTGACGCCGTTCCCGTGGGTTTCCTCGCCGATCGAATGCCCCGTGCGATGCCGGAAAAACTTCCCGTAACCGGCCTTCTTGACGACGCCGCGGCAGACGTCATCGACTTCCCAGCCGCGGCAGGCCGCCCCGGCCGCGAAGCGGTCGGCGACGAAGGCAACGGCCGCATCGCGCGCGCGCCGCACCACATCGAAGATTTCGACGTACTTTGCCGGCGGCGTCCCGATGTACCCGCACCAGGTGATGTCGTAGTAGATCGCCCCCGGAACGTTCCGCTTGGCCCAGAGGTCCAGGAGCACCGTGTCCCCGTGGGCGAAGGACCGCGTGTTCGCGCGGGTGAGATCGAAATGGGGGTCGGCCGGGCGCTCGTTCGTCCCCACCATGGGCGGCGAATCGGTCACGAGACCTTCTTCGTCGAAGCGCCGCATGATGTACTGCTGGATATCGTACTCCGTGGCGCCGTTTCCGCTTCGGACCGCCGCGCCGATGCGCGCGAAAGCCTCGGCGCGGATCCGGTCCACGGCGGCCCCGGCTTCCTTGTGCGTCCTGTAGCCCTCCGGGCCGATCAAGGCGACGAAGATCTGGACGAGGTCCGCCGAGGACACGATCTTGTGGCCGAGGCGTTTGACGAGCTCGACGGTGCCGGCGTCGACCACGGACACGTAGGGCACGTTGTTGAGGGGCGAGTACTGCATTGCGATGCGCTTCTTGGCGCCAAGGAGGCGCTTCAGGCCCGCGTGGAGCTCCTTCCAAGAGAGATAGACGCGCGCGGCGCCCGGCAGCGCATCGAGCCGGTGCTCCTCGACGGCCGAGACGAGCTTTCTGGGAGCGCCCTTGGCCGGAATGAAGTAATACCACCTGCGGGTGCTCAGCTTCCCGAAATCCAGGCCGAGCACGCCGTAAGCCAGGCCATCGCGGTTCCTGAAATCGCAGCAAAGCCAGCCATCGATGCCGCGCTCTCTGAGCGCCTCCTGAATGCGCGCGAGCTGCATGACCGCTCCTTTCGTGGCAAGAGTTCGCTTTCACTATAAGGGCGGAGGGGCCCGCGTCACAAGAGCGGGCGCTCCGGCCCGAGGTGGAACCGCGCGTGGGGCGGGTGTAAACTATCAGGCGCGGCCGTCGTGCCAGGAGGAGACATGGACAAGATCCAAGTGAACCGCAACCCCGGCGAGAAAGACCTCGCGGCCCTCGGCGTCAGAAGTTGGCCCATCTGGGAAAAGGAAGCCTCGGAATTCCCCTGGAGTTACGATGAGCCCGAGACTTGTCTCTTCCTGGAGGGCGAGGTCACGGTGACGCCTGCCGGCGGCGCGCCGGTCACCATTGCGAAAGGCGATCTGGTCACCTTCCCCCGCGGCATGGCCTGCACCTGGAAGATCACGAAACCCGTCCGCAAACACTACAAATTCGGCTAGACCGAGGGAGCCCCGCGCGCGCCGCGGCGCGCGCTCCTCGGCCGGCGGCGCGCGGGCCGCGGAGGAGCTGAACCGCACCCATGCCGGGCGACCACCGGAGCTTCTATTGCGCCCACTGCGGCGAGTCCGTGCCGGAGGACGCGCGTTCTTGCCCGCACTGCGGCAGCGACGCCGACACGGGCTGGGCCCCCGAGGACGAGAACGATTCCATCGAGCTCCCCGAGGACGACGACGGTGACGCGGAGCCCGGCGCCGAGCGGCCCGGCGTTTCCGGCGCCTTCATGGTGCTGCTCATGATCGTGGCGGCGCTGGGTGTCGTCGCCGTGGCGGGGTTGGCCGGCCTGCCCGGAGCGCTGTTCACGCTGCTCGGCGCGCTCGTCGTCATCGCCTATGTCGCCGGAAGGTTCCGGCGCCGGCCGCCGGTCCGGTAACACGCGCGCCGCTCCCGCGGAGGCGCGCCGGGGCCGCGCGGCGCGGCGGGGTGCCCGTGCCGCGGGGCAAACCGCGCCCCCGTGCCGATATTCGGATCGGACCCCATGAAGAAGTTCATTCCCGTCGTCATTCTGGCCGCCGGCGCCCAGGTCGGGTGCGAGCGGTCCGGCTCCTGCTCGGCGGCCTACGCGGCTTACCAGGAGTTCGGCAAGGCCGTAGCCAACGAGCGGTGGGACGAGGCCGAGCGCATGGCCGCAAGCCCGGACGTGAGCGATTGGATCTCCGCGCGGCGCCGCGCGGTGGTCTTCCGGGGCTACAAGACCCTGCCCTCCTGTCGCGGGATGCTTCACTGGGGGCCCGTGTTCAAGCTCGTCTCCGAGACCTACCTCGACGGCGGCGCGCGGGCGATTCTCCAGGTCATCCAGGAAGAGCGCAGCGGCGTGTACACCCGCGATCCCACCGGCCCCCCCACCGCCCGCCGCAACCAGACCGCGGTGTTGTCCAAGGTGGGCGCGGAATGGAAAATCACGGCGTTCGACGAGGAAGTCAGCTTCCTCGACCCGCAGTGACCGGCCCGCGCGCGGTCTTGACCCTCCCCCCCTTCCGTGCCAGACTAAAGGCCATCCTCCCACGGGAAAGGAGCGGTTGCATGGGCAACAAACTCGCGATGCGCGCCGCGGCGCTGCTCGGCGTCTTCGTCTCCGCCGCGGTCGTCATGGGCGCCGACAA
Organism: Planctomycetes bacterium ADurb.Bin069; assembly: GCA_002070955.1. GTDB lineage: Bacteria > Planctomycetota > UBA8108 > UBA8890 > UBA8898 > UBA8898. The sequence goes on along the minus strand of MWEK01000006.1, from coordinate 17,642 downwards.
GCGTCCGATCCCGGTCATCTTCGACACGGACATCGGCGATGACATCGACGACACCTGGGCCCTCGGCTTTCTGCTCAAGTCACCGGAGTTGGACCTGAAGCTGGTCGTGGGCGATCAGGGCAAGGCGCGCTACCGCGCGGCGCTCATCGCCAAGATGCTCGAGCGCGCGGGCCGGACCGACGTGGCGATCGGCATCGGACTGGAGGTCAACGCGACGGGCGGCGGCGGCCAATCCGCGTGGGTCGCCACGTACGATCTCGCCAAGTACCCGGGCACGGTCCACGAAGACGGCGTCGGCGCGATCATCGATACGATCATGCGGTCCCCGGAAACCGTGACGCTCATCGCCGTCGGCCCGCTGCCCAACATCGCGACGGCGCTGGCCCGCGAGCCGCGCATCGCCGAAAAAGCGCGCTTCGTCGGCATGCACGGGAGCGTCCGCAAGGGCTACGGCGGCAAGGCGGCCATCGACGCGGAATACAACGTAAAGGCCGACCCCGGCGCCTGCCGCGCGGCGCTCTCGGCCCCGTGGGACGTGACGATCACGCCGCTCGACACGTGCGGCTTGGTCGTGCTGAAGGGCGCGAAGTACGCCAAGGTGCGCGACACGCGGGATCCGGTCGCGGCGGCCATCATCGAGAACTACCGAGCCTGGAGCAGCGGCGACCCGAAGGCGCCCGATGAACGCAGCAGCGTCCTCTTCGACACCGTGGCGGTGTACCTGGCGTTTGCGACGGAACTGATGGTGATGGAACGGATCGGCATCCGCGTCGCCGACGACGGGAAGACGCTGATCGACCCGGCCGCCAAGAGCATGAACGTCGCCACCGCGTGGAAGGATCTCGGCGCCTTCGAGGATTTCCTCGTCGCGCGGCTCACGGGACCCTATCCGTCGCGGCCCGCCCCCGCGCCAAAGCCCTGAAAACACGGGGGTTGCGCGCGACGGCCGCCCGAGGCGCCGGCGCGATGCCGAAGCCCGCTTGCTCTCCGGCCGATACAACCCTATACTTACTGTTTGCGTCTGTGTCCGCCTCGTGCGGCGGACACGCTGCATCGTAGACCTCACCCGCGGCAATGCCCGTCGGGGACGCCCAAGCGCCCCTTCGGATCCACTCGCCCGGCAGGGGCCGCCGCGGCAGGGAAGGGATCCCCGCACGAAAGAGCAACGAGAGCACCGTTATATGGCACGGCAATATCCGCTCGGACACGTCCGAAACATCGGCATCATGGCGCATATCGACGCCGGCAAGACGACGTGCACCGAACGTATCCTCTTCCTCACGGGCAAGTCGCACAAGCTCGGCGAGGTCCACGACGGCACCGCCGTCATGGACTGGATGCCGCAGGAGCAGGAGCGCGGCATCACCATCACGAGCGCCGCCACGACCTGCGATTGGAACGGCCGCCGAATCAATATCATCGATACGCCCGGCCACGTCGATTTCACCGCCGAGGTCGAGCGTAGCCTGCGCGTCCTGGACGGCGCCATCGCGCTTTTCTGCGCCGTGGGCGGCGTCGAACCCCAGAGCGAGACGGTCTGGCGCCAGGCCGAGAAATACGGGGTCCCGCGCATCGCCTTCATCAACAAGCTGGACCGCGCGGGCGCGGATTTCTCCGCGGTGGTCGGTCAAATCCGGAACAAGCTCGGCGCGAACGCCGCGCCCGTGATGCTCCCCATCGGCGCCGAGAAGGACTTCCGCGGCCTCATCGACCTGGTCGCCCAGCGCGCGGTGTACTTCGGCGAGGACGACCGGAGCGGAACGTCGCGCGAGGAGCCTATCCCGGCGGCGCTCGAGGCCGAGGCGTCCCGGTGGCGGCACTTCCTCATCGAGAAAGCCGCCGAAACCGACGCCCGGCTCCTCGAGCAGTTCTGCGGAGACAAGGACATCTCCCCCGCGGAGCTCAAGGCCGCCCTGCGCGCGGCGACACACGCGCGCCGCATCTGTCCCGTGCTCTGCGGGAGCGCCTTCGCCAACAAGGGCATCCGGCAGTTGCTCGACGCGGTCGTCGACTACCTCCCCAGCCCGGTCGACCTGCCTCCCATCACGGGCGCCTCGCCGCAAGGCGAGCCCCTGGAGCGCCGTCCCGACGATGACGAACCCCTCGCCGCCCTCACGTTCAAGGTCATGGCGGACAAGCACGTCGGGAAGCTGGTTTTCACGCGGGTCTATTCCGGCACGCTGCGCACGGGCGCTTACGTGCTCAACGCGACGAAGGGCAAACGCCAGCGCGTGGGGCGCCTCATGCGCATGCACGCGAACCGCCGGGAACTGGTTGACGCCCTGCCCGCGGGCGAAATCGGCGCCGTCATCGGGCTCGCCGACACCGTCACCGGCGATTCGATCTGCTGCCAGGAGCACCCGATCATCCTCGAGGCGATCAAGTTCCCGACGCCGGTGCTCGGCATCGCGGTGCGCGCCCCCGCGAACGGCGATGGCGACAAGCTCGGGGAGGCGCTCCGCCGCCTCGCCGAGGAGGATCCCACCTTCACCGTCACCGCCGATGCCGAAACCGAGGAAACGATCATCGCCGGCATGGGCGAACTGCATTTGGAGGTCATCGTGGACCGCCTGCGCCGGGAGTTCGGCGTCCAAGTCGCCGCCGGCGCGCCGCAGGTCGCGTACCGCGAGACCTTGGCCAACACGGTCCGGATCGACGAGAAGCACCGGAAGCAGACCGGCGGGCGCGGCCAGTACGCGCACATCGTCATGACGCTCGAGCCGCTCGATGCGGGGCGCGGCTTCGAATTCGTCAACGCGATCCGAAACGGCGCCGTCCCCCGCGAGTACATTCCCGCCATCGAGAAGGGCGTCGTCGAAGCGATGCGCAAGGGCGTCTGGGCCGGCTTCCCCGTCGTTGACATTCGCGTCACCGTCACCGACGGCTCGCACCACGAGGTCGACAGCTCGGAGCTCGCGTTCCGCATCTGCGCGTCGAGCGCCTTCAAGAAGGCCTGCTTGCAGGACACTCCGGAGCTGCTCGAGCCCGTCATGAAGCTCGATGTCACCGCGCCCGAGGAGCACGCGGGGGCGATCGCCGGGAACATCTGCCTGCGGCGCGGCCGCATCGCCTCGATGCAGCGCCGCAGCGGGCATGTCGCCATCGCCGCGTTCTGCCCCCTCGCCAACATGTTCGGCTACGCGACCGATCTGCGCAACATGACCCAGGGCCGGGGGAACTTCACGCTGCACTTCGAGGGCTACGAGGCCGTGCCGTTCACCCTGGCCGAAGAGATCATCGCGGCGCGCAAAGAGGCCGCGGCCCGCCCCGCGGGGCGACGGCGGCGGCAGGGCGCGCGGACGTAAGCGCTCCCGGCCTCTGGAAGCGGCGCCCGCGGTAGGCTACGCTCTCCCGAGGGCGTCCGCGCGCGGCGCCCGTGCTCGCAGACCCAGTGCGGAGGCTTCCATGGCCCACGAACGCAACGCCGGTCCCTATCAGCTCTTCATGCTCGCCTTGTGCGTCTTCGTCCTCATTATGCTGGCGGTCGACACCTTCGCCGAGATCGACGCGGAGACGGCCGCGATCCTCGCCTGCGCCGACACGGCGATCTGCCTCATCTTCCTGATCGACTTCGTCGTCTGTCTCGCCCGGGCCGAGCGGAAGCTCGCGTATCTCGTCACCTGGGGCTGGATCGATCTGCTGTCGAGCATCCCGATGCTCGGCGCCGCCCGCTGGGGACGCTTTGCGCGGGTGCTCAGGCTGCTCCGGCTGCTGCGCGGCGTGCGCTCGACGAAGGTGCTCCTCGGTTTCGTGCTCCACCGCCGGGCCGAAGCCACGCTCCTTACGACGGCGCTCATGGGGATCATCTTCGCCACCTTCGCCAGCATCGCGATCTTCCAGTTCGAAAAGGCGGCTGGAGACCAGGGCAACATCCGAACCGCCGAGGACGCGGTTTGGTGGTCCGTGGTCACGATGGCGACCGTGGGCTACGGCGACAAGTACCCCGTGACAACCGAGGGACGCCTCGTCGCGACAGCCGTCATGGCCGCGGGCGTGGGGCTCTTCACGGCGCTGGCGGGATTTCTCTCCTCGTGGTTCGTGCGGGGCAAGAACGACGCCCAGGACGATGCCCTGCAAGCCCTGCGCGGCGAGCTGGCCGCGCTGAAGGCGCTGCTCCACAAGCTCGAAGCCCACGCCGCACCGCCGGTTGACCTCCGCGGCGCTCCGCCCGCACAATAGAGGCGGCGCCGCGCGGCGGTGCGCGCCGCCTAGGAGGAAGCGATGCATTCGACACGGACAAGCGGTTCACGGGTTTTCGGCCGCCGCGCCTTCATGAGCGCCGCCGCGGCCGCGGGCGCCTCGACGGCGCTGCGCGGCGCACCCGCGGAGGCTTCCGCCCCACGGCGCGGGATCAAGCTCGGCTTCGACAACTTCTCAATCCGCGACTTCGGCTGGAAGGCGCCGGCATTGATCGAGTACGCCGCGGCTCAGAGAGTGGACACGCTGCTCCTTTCGGACCTCAACGTCTACGAGAGTCTCGAGGGCGACTATCTGGAAAAAATCAAGGCGCAGGCCGCGGCGGCGGGAATCGAGCTCCAGGCCGGCACGGGCAGCATCTGCCCGACCTCGTCGGCCTACGACCGAAACCGGCTCGGCCCGGCGGAGGAGCACGCGCGGCTTCTGATTCGCACCGCCAAAACGCTGGGCGCCCGCGTGGCGCGCTGCTATCTGGGCACGAGCAACGACCGCAAGGGCGACGGCGGCATTTACCGGCATATCGAGGCCATGATCAAGACTCTCAAGGCCGTCCGCGCCGAGGCCGCCGACGCCAACGTCAGGATCGCGGTGGAGAACCATGCCGCCGACATGCAGGCCTGGGAGCTCGCCATGCTCATCGAGGAAGCCGGGAAGGATGTGGTGGGCGCCACATTGGACTGCGGCAACGCCGTCTACACCATGGAGGACCCCATGGTGAACCTGGAGGTTCTCGGTCCCTACACGGTCACGACGGGCATGCGCGACACCGCCGTGTGGGAGACCCCCCGCGGCGCCGGCGCCATGTGGGCGAACATGGGCGAAGGCGTCACCGACTGGCCGGCGTACATCGACCGGTTCCGCGAGCTCTGCCCGGGCGTGCCCTTCGTCCTGGAGATCCTCTCGTACATCTGGCCCCGCGATCTTCCATACCTCGAGCCCGACCTGTGGAAGGAGTTCCCCAGGGCGCGCGCCGGCGAGTTCGCCCGCTTCGTCGCCCTCGCCAAGCGCGGCCGCAAGTTCACCCTCACGCCGGGCCGCCCCGCCGGCGCGCAATCGAAGGAATTGACCCGGGCGCAGCAGAGGTTCGACCTGGAGCACGGGCTTGAATACTGCCGGCGCGTCCTGGGATTGGGGCTCAAGTAGGATTCCGGAACGAGCGCCGATGCCCTAGGCCGGCACCGCGTCGTCCTTCTGGTACACGGCGGCGATCCACTCCTTGTCCGCCTCGGCAATGTGGTCAAGCAGCCACTTGATCAGGCCGTGCTGGACCATGGAGATGACCAGCAGGCTGGCCCCCTCGACGTCGAAGCGGTCGCGCATTTCCTGGAACTCGCGCACGAAGCCGTCGTGCAGATCGCGATGCCGCTCGTAGTCCGGATAGGCCGCGGCGCGCAGGAACGTCTCTTCTTCCCGGAAGTAATCGAGCGCGCAGCCGCCGAACTCGTCGAGCGCGGCGCCGATCATCTCCTGGCCCCGCATCTGATCGATACCCTCCAGCACCGTGTTGATGCGTTCGACGAGCTCCCGGTGACGGTCATCGAGCTCTGACACTCCGGTGGCAAGCTTCTCTCCCCAGTCCATGTGCTGCTCCCTTTGCGCTGTCTCCCCGGCGCGGCCGGCGCCGCGCGCTTCCCACCAACCTTGCTCCAGGCGGCGCCTGCTCGTCCGCCTTCGTATGGGACCAGCCTTCTTAATCGGACGCGGACGCGCCGAAACGGAGACTTTTTGAGCGGATTTTTCCGCGCCCCGGAAATACGCCGATTCAGCCCGGCGCGGCGTTATAACCCCGGGAATACAGGCCCGCCCCGGGCGGGGCGGGCCGATGGCCGCCCCGCGTTATCGCGCCGCGAGCGCGACGGCCAAACGCACGCCCGCGCCGGTGGCGCCCGTCTGCGACCAGTACTTGTGCTCTCTCTCGGCCCAAAACGTGCCGGCGATATCGAGGTGGACGAACTCGGTGCCCCTATGGATGAACTCCTGCAGGAACCACGCCGCGGCCTGGGCGCCCGCGTATTTGCCGCCCGTGTTGATGATGTCCGCAACCGGGCTGTCGAGCTGGCCGCGGTACTCCGGGTGCATGGGCAGCTCCCAGACAGGCTCCCCGCCGGCCTGGGCCGCGGCCTTAACCTCCTCGGCCAGGCCGGCCGAGCGCGACATGAGCCCCGCATACTGGGGACCGAGGGCCCGCATGCAGGCGCCCGTGAGGGTCGAGAACTCGACGATGCGCCGCTGCTTGAGGGTGTCCTGCGCGAAGAGCAGCGCATCGGCGAGCACCAAGCGTCCTTCCGCGTCGGTGTTCCGGACCTCGACCGTGCGCCCGTTCCGGAACCTGAGCACATCGCCCGGCCGGTAGGCCTTGCCGTCGGGAAGATTCTCGGCCGCGGCGCACACGCCCGTCACCTCGACCGGCGGCGCGAGGCGCGCAATGGCGTGCATGGCGCCGATCACCGCGGCGCAGCCGCTCATGTCGCCTTTCATCTCCCACATGCGGTCGGAAGGCTTGATGCTGATCCCGCCCGAATCGAAGGTGAGCCCCTTGCCGACGAGGCAGAGCGGCGGACCCGCCCGCCGCGGGCCCCGCGGCCGGTAACTGAGCGCGAACATCACCGGCGGGTTGGCGCTGCCGCGCCCCACGGCCGTGATGCCGGCGTACCCGCCCCGCGCCAGCTCGCGGGCGGAGAGCAGGCGGAAGCCCAAGCGGCCCTGCGCCGCCACGGCGCGGGCGCGCGCGGCAAGATCGCGCGGCGCAAGCGCGTTGGCCGGGGTGTTGACCAGATCGCGAGCCAGGACCACGCCCGCGTTGATCGCCTCGATGCGGCGCGCCTCCCTCTTGAGCGCCGCCGCTCCGGCGCCGGCGGCGATCGTCAGGCGCGCGGGCAGGCGCCGAGCGCCGCGTTTCTTTCCCTTGAAAGCGTCGAAGCGGTACGCAGCCAGCAGCGCGCCCCACAGCAGCTCCCGAAAGTGCTCCGCCTTAATGTCGCGGTCCAATTCCCAGATGAGGTGCGCCGCCTCGGCCTCGGCCGCGTGCGTCACCGCGGCGCCGCCCGCGACGCGGCGCTTTTCGCCGGCCTCGAGGTTCTTGAAGGAGCCGGCGTTGATCCGCAGCCCGACGCGGTCCCGCTCGGCGACGAACTTCACCGGCCGCGGCTTCCGCGCGCCGCCGTCCTCGGAAGCCTCATCTTCCAGCCCTTCGAAGCGGCATGTCATGGCGGACGGCGCGGCGGGAGGGCGTGCAACGATTTCGATGCGCATGGGTTCACTCCGTCGGCGGGTTTTGTGCGAGCGGTTCCAGGATGCGTTCGTAGACGGCCAGGTCTTCGGCCGAGAAAAGAACAAACAGAACTTCGCGCGGGGCGCGGCGCTCGGCGAGGAAGTTCTTCACCGTCGCCGCGGCGATGCGCGCGGCGCTCTCCATGGGAAAACGATACGCGCCGGTGGCGATGGCGGGAAAGGCGACCGAGGCGCAGTCCTTCTCGACCGCGCGCAGGAGCGCGTTGCGGTAAGCGTCCGCCAGAATGGCCTCCTCGCCCTCGCCGCCGCCGCGCCAGACAGGCCCGACGGCGTGGATGACGAAGCGCGCGCCGAGCTTGCCCGCGCCCGTCGCCACGGCCCGGCCCGGCGGACAGCGGCCGCCTGGTCCGGCGGGAATCCGCGCGCATTCCTCGGCGATGGCCGGGCCGCCGGCCCTGTGAATCGCCCCGTCGACGCCGCCTCCGCCCATGAGCGTCGAGTTGGCCGCGTTGACGATGGCATCCGTGCGGCAAGCGGTGATGTCGCCCTGCAACAGCCGTATCACGCAGCCGCCCACGCGGATCGCGCGCGCCATGGGACCTCCTCGGCGGCGCCATCGCCGCCTACGCCAGGGCACGATCATACCGCAGAGCGCCCGCCCGGAACAGCGGCCGGCGGGCGGCGAGCTACCCTCTCGGCCCCGCGGTGCGGTATAATCCGCCTTTCGTGCCAACCCGGATCGAGCCAGATATGGACACGCCCAACGATATCGACAACACGAGCGAACCGGAAACCGGGGCGCAGACGAAGTCGGGTTCCCGCGGCGCCCGCAAAGCCGCGGACGCCCAGCCGGCTGCCGCAACCGCGGCCGCCGTGCCCGCGGCGCCCTGCAAGGTCGCGAAGTTCGGCGGCAGCTCGCTCGCGACGGCCGCGGGCGTCAGGAACGTCGCCGACATCATCCTGAAGGACCCCGCCCGGCGCATCATCGTCGTCTCGGCGCCGGGCAAGGCGAACGCCGGGGACGAGAAAATCACCGATCTCCTCATCCAATTAGCGCGCAACCGCCTGGCGGGCGGCGAGGCAGGAGCGCCGCTTGAGAAGATCCGCGCGCGCTACACCGACATCTGCCGCGGGCTCGAGCTTCCGCCCGGCACCCTGCGCAGGCTGCTCAAGGAGCTGGACACGGTCCTGGCGGGCGACACATCCCAAGGCAGCGCCTACCGGGATGCCCTCAAGGCCATGGGCGAGAAGATGATGGCGCAGGTCCTCGCGGACTACCTGCGGGACGTGCGCAAGGCGCCCGCCCAGTTCGTCGGTCCCGGCGATGTCGGGCTTATCGTCAGCGAGGAGTTCGGCGATGCCTTCCCGCTCCCCGAGGGCCTGAAGAACCTCGAGGCCAATCTGGCAGGCAGGCCGGGCATCACCATCTTTCCCGGCTTCTACGGCATCACCCCGAAGGGGCAGATGGCGACCTTCAGCCGCGGCGGTTCCGACTTGACCGGCGCGCTCCTGGCCGAGGCCGTCGACGCCGACGTGTACGAGAACTGGACCGACGTGGACGGCATCCTCAGGGCCGATCCCTCCATCGTGCCCAACGCCGAGATCATCCACGAGATCACGTTCCGCGAGATCCGCGAGCTGGCCTACATGGGTTTCCGGGTGATCCACCACGACGCCATCCTGCCCGTCAGGCGCAAGCACATCCCGATCAACCTCAGAAACTCGAACAACGTCGACTTCCCGGGCACGCGCATCGTCGACAGCCGCATCGCGCTGGCCGAGATCCTCGTCGGCGTGGCCATGAAGAAGAGTTTCTGCTGCTTCAACGTCGAGAAGTACTTGATGAACCGCGAGGTCGGCTTCGGCCGGCGGCTCCTCGGGATCCTGGAGGACTTCCACCTCTCCTTCGAGCACATGCCCTCCGGCATCGATTCGGTGAGCGTGTACCTCGATCAGTCGCAGCTCCAGGGCGACATGTCCAGCCAGATCATCCGCCGCATCTACCGCGAGCTGCGCGCCGACAAGGTCGACGTCGAGCACAACAAGGCCATGGTGATCGCCGTCGGCGAGGGCATGAAGCGCCACACGGGGGTGGCGGCGCGCCTCGTCAGCGCGCTGGCCCGGGCAAAGATCAACCTCGAGGTCATCAACCAAGGCGCGTCGGAGTTGAGCATCCTTTTCGGGGTCCGCAACGAGGACAGCGAGCCCGCGGTCAGGGCGATCTACGGCGCGTTCTTCGGCGCGGGCCGGAGCGGCGAGAACGAGAACGGGGAGCGCCGCTAGCCGGTATGAAGACGCCGGAGCGGGGCGGGACCGGGCGCGGGGAGCGGGCGCTGCGCGCCGCGTTCGCCCGCGCCTTCGGGGGCCGGGCCCCCGCGGGGATCGCGCGCGCGCCCGGGCGGATCAACCTGATCGGCGAGCACACCGATTACAACGGCCTCCCGGTGCTGCCCTTCGCGCTTCCCCGCGCCATCAGGATCGCCTTCGCGCCCCGCGGCGACGCGGCCATCGTGCTGCGGCACGGGCGCGAAGGACATCCGCCCCGGGAGTTCACCGCCTCGCCCGCCATCGAACCCGATCCGCCGGGAAGCTGGGCCAACTACGTCAAGGCCGCGGTCGAGCACTTCGCGCGGCTGCTGCTGGAGACGCCCGGCGCTTCCGTGCGCGGTTTCGACGCCGCGGTCGACGGGGACATTCCTCAGGCAGGCGGCCTGTCGTCCAGCTCCGCCCTCGTAGTCGCGGCGGCGCTGACGTTCCGCGAGGTCAACGCCCTGTCCATGGCGCCGCTTGAGTTTGCGGCGCGCTGCGCCGCCGCTGAGCGCTACGTCGGCACCCAGGGCGGCGGCATGGACCAGGCCGCGAGCATCCTCGGCGCTCCGGGTTGCGCCCTGAGAATCGACTTCTTCCCTCTGGCCGCGGCCCCCGTGCCCTTTCCCGAGGGCTACGCGGTGCTCGCCTGCCACAGCCTCGTGCGGGCCGCGAAGACCGAAGCGGCCCGCGCCGAGTTCAACCGGCGCGTCGGTGAATGCCGCGCCGCGGCCGCGCTCCTCGGGCGCGCGTTCGACCGCCCCGAGCTACCGCGCTTGGGGGATTTCGCCAGAGAGTTCGGCACGGAAGCCTGCCTGCGGGCCCTCGGCGAGGCCGTGCCCCCGGACTCCAAGATCCTCGCGCGGGCGCGGCACGTGTTCGAGGAGGCCGAGCGCGTCGTCGCGGCGACGCGCGCCCTGGCGGCGGGCGACATGCCCGCCCTGGGACGCCTCATGTCCGAGGCGCACGCAAGCGCGCGCGATCTCTACGAGATCAGCGCCCCCGCCCTGGAGGAACTCGTCCGGATTTTCCTCGAGGGCGGCGCCCTCGGCGCGCGCCTCACCGGCGCCGGCTTCGGCGGCTTCGCCATCGCGCTCGGCGAGGAGGACGCGCTCACCCGTCTCATGGCCGTGATCGACGAGCGCTTCTACCGCCCGCGCGCCCCTGCCGGCCCCATCGAGGAGCTGCGCTTCATAGCGCGTCCCGCCGAAGGGGCGCGCGTCGTGCCGGCCTAGGCGGCGCGCACGCTGTACACGTCTTCTCCCGTCAACGATAATTGCGGTGATATTCGGCTTCGCCGCTGGAGGTGCACCCATGCAGTCTACGCGCGTTTCCGCTCTGGTGACGGCCGTGTTTCTCTGCGCTTTCGCCGCGCACGGCGCGCCCGTTCCCCTTCCCGAGGCCCCGGCCTACTTTTTCACAGCCGATTCCTTTCCCGCCCTCGCCGCGGAGGGCGCGGCCATCGCGGAACGTAACTATGTCTTCTGGGCGTGGGCGCGCGAGGACTCCTCCGTGACGCTCACAGCCGGCGGCGAGGAATACTTCACCGATCGGCCGGATCCCGCCCGCGCGGCGCCGGACCGCTGGACGTGGCGGCGGCTCGGGACCGCGGTTTTCGCCGGAGGGAGAATCGCGCTTACCGCGGATCGCGAGGGCGGAGCGGCCGCCCTGTGCCTTGCGACCGACAGGAGTTTCGAACCCGCGGCAAGCTGGGCCCTGATGCGCTCGCGCCCCTTCGACCCGCAGGCCGCCCCCGACGGCCGCGCGCGCGAGTGCCGCCACATCAACCTGGCGTACCCGACGTACACCTTCCCCTCCGCCGAGGCCTGGCGCGCGCGCGCGGCGCATCTCCGGGACCACATTCTCGCCTCCTGCGGGCTCCTCCCGCCGCCGGAAAAGATGCCGCTGGCGCCCGTCATCTTCCACCGGCTCGAGCGCGAGGGCTACACCGTCGAGAAGGCCTACTTCGAGTCCTGGCCCGGCTTCTACGTCACCGGCAACCTCTATCGACCGCGCGGGCGGCAGGGTCCTTTTCCCGGCGTGCTCTCGCCGCACGGCCATTGGGGCCGGGGACGCTTCGCCGACGAGGGCGAACCCGCGGGCGGCGTCCCCATGCGCGCCATCGCCTTGGCGCGCCTCGGCTGCGTCGTCTTCACCTACGACATGGTCGGCTACGGAGATTCCAAGCGCCAGATCGGCCACTCCTTCGCGAGCGAGCAGAACGAGCTGTGGGGCCTGAGCCTGATGAAGCTCCAGCTCTGGAACGCGATCCGCGGCCTGGATTTCCTCGCGAGTCTCCCCGACGTCGACCCTGAAAGGCTCGCCTGCACCGGCGCCTCGGGAGGCGGCACGCAGACCTTCATCCTCATGGCGGTGGACGAACGCGTGAAGGTCGCCGCGCCCGTGTGCATGGTCTCGGCCTTCATGCAGGGCGGCTGCGAATGCGAGAACGCGCCGCTCCTGCGCCTCGACACCATCAACCCGGAGATCGCCGCGCTCATGGCGCCGCGGCCGCTCATCCTCGTCTCCGCGAGCGGCGACTGGACCTCGAAGACCCCGTCCGTCGAGCTTCCCATGGTGCGCAGCGTCTACGAACTCCTCGGCGCGGCCGACCGGCTCGCCGGCGCGCACTTCGAGGCGCCCCACAACTACAACCGCGACTCCCGCGAGGCCGTCTACAACTTCTTCCTGAAGTGGCTGCTGGGCGCCGCGCCGGCGACGCCGTACAAGGAACCGCCGTACACGCTGGAGAAGCTCGAGGATGTGAGCGTCTGGCACGGCCGGGAGCTCCCGCCCGGCGCCCTCGACCGCCCGGGACTGGAAGCGTTGCTCCGCGAGGAGGCCAAGGCGCGCCTGCGCAACCACCTTCCCAAGGATGCCGCCGCGCTCGCGCGCTTTCGCGAGACGATCGGCGCGTACTACCGGCACGCCGTCTACATCCGCGGGCGCACCGAGGGCGGGCCGTCCGCCGCGGAGTTCCTCGGCATGACTCATCTCTCGAACGCCACGGCCGCCGCGGGAACCGCCTGCCTGCGCCTGTGCATCGCCCGCGACGATCAGAAACTGCCCGCGCTGTTCTTCAGCGCCCCGCCGCCGGACGCGGGCCGCGCGACGCGCATCGGCGCCGTGCTCGTCATCCATCCCGACGGCAAGGCCGCGCTGATCGACGCGGCGCGCAGCCGGCCGGGACCGCTGCTCGAAGCGTTGCTGGGCAGAAACCTGCCCGTTCTCGCCATCGACACCTTCCTGACGGGCGAGTTTCACTCCGCCTACGGGCCCACGCCGCGCGCCCGCGCCGACAAGATGTTCACGACGTACAACCGGACGACGCTTGTGGAGCGCGTCCGCGACATCGCCGCCGCGGCTGCCTTTCTCGAGGCCAAGGTCGCCGACCGCATCGCGGTCATCGGCCTGGGCCGCGCGGGCAAGTGGGTCGCGCTGGCGGCGCCGTACCTTCCCGACCGCGCGTTGATCATCGCGGACCTCAAGGACTACGCCTCCGAGAGCGAGACCGCCTGGCAGGGCGATGACTTCGCTCCGCACATCCTCGGCGCGGGGGGCTTGGAAACCGCATGCGCGCTGGCGGCGCCGCGCCCGCTCATCTGCTTCAGTGCGGGCCCCGCGTTCCGCGGTGCCTGGATCCTAGCGGCTTACGCCGCCGCCGGCGCCACCGACCGTTTGAGCATCATGAGCCACAACCTGACGCCGGAGGAACTCGCCGGGCTCGCGGCGGAAGACTGAGCCGAAGGCTCGGCAGGCGGAGACAGCCGGCGGCGTCTTCCCGGACGCTCCGGGAAGAACGCCGCCGGCATCCTCGCGCTTCTAAACCCGAGGCCCCTGCTCCGCCCGGGCACAGTCCAGATCGTCGGGCGTCGGATCGTACCCCGGCGGTCCGGGCGGGGAGGGCGGCGGAATCACGCCCTGGCGGAAGAGATAGGCCAGAATCGCGATCGCGTCGGACAGGTTGAGGAGACCGTCATCGTTGGCATCGGCCGCATCAAGGCAAGGCGGCACGGGACCGTGTCCGAAGAGGTAGTTCAGCAGATAGATCGGATCGGCGATCGTCATGCTGCCGTTGTCGTTGGCATCGCCGCGGATGAACAGGGGCGGCCACATGAGCTGGATGATGCCGTTCCGCTTGGCCGGCCGCACGTCGAGCCCCTTGACGACGTAGACGACGGGAACGGGCGGCTTGCCGAGACCGTCGACAAAAGGCACCCTCATGCTCCGCGCGGGGTTCGGCGGCAACTGGAGGTCGTAGACCAGATTGGCGATGCGCTGGCCGTTTCCCGCCGGAATCGTCTGCCCCTCGAAGGGCGGTTCGACATCCAGAACCACCGCGAAGGTGGCCCAGCCCTCGCCGCGGGTGGGCGGAGTCTGGGAAAATTCACCGTTGTCGATGGCGAGCGCGACGTATTCGGCGCCGACTCGCTCCGTGATCGTCCCCCGGAGATTGATATCCGCCATGCGCGCATGCTGCAGGTTGAAGGTCACGCCGAAGGAGAAGCCTTGAAGCGGCGCAACGTTCGTCGCGAATACGGGCACGACCACGCCGCGCGTCCCCATGTACGCCCAGACCTCGGGCGCCATGATGATGAAATCCTCGCACGACGGCACCACGATGGTAAAAGTCGCCTTCTCGGTGCCGGGAAACGGCACCACGGTGATGGTGTAAACGCCGGGCGGCAGCCCTTCGATCGTCAGGCCCAGATCGAACCAGCAGATGCAGTCGCACGGCGGTCCGGTGTCGACCTCGATGATCGTGACGTCGAAGCCGTCGATCTCGACCTTGGGTTGGTACACCAGGCAGCAATTGGTGTGGACCGAATCGTGCTTCATGTGCACGACACAGCCCTCCACCGTGACGGTCAGCGCCCCTTCCGTCGCGGGGGGCTCGGGCAGGCATTCGCTCTGAAAGGGCGTCACCGCCACTGCCCCGAGCGCGGGAACTCCGATCACGAGCAACACACAGGCAAAGACTATGACTCGCATCTGACACCTCCCATTCGCAAAGCCTCTATTCTCGAAGTCTACGGGCCGGCGGCGGAGAGTCAACCATCTTCCGCCGCGAATTAATCCACCGGATCGCCCGCCGCCCGGACTCCGGCGCCGAAAGGGGCCGAGCCCCGGGCGCCGTCAGACAACCCGGGGCCCGGGCCGGCCGTCGCCGGCTCTCGACGGCCGGCGGGGCTGAGCGCTTTACTTCGCCGCCGCGCGGGCTACGGTTATGGTCATCGAGCTCTTCATCGGCGCGGCCCGGCCGCTTCGCTCGCTCGCTTCTTCGCTCGCTGACTTGAGCTCCAGCTTCCGGAGCAGACCGTCCTTGAGGGTCACGAACGCATCGCCCCTGGCCTCCAGGCCCGCGCCGGGGCCCATGCCTGCGCCGAGGCCGCCGCGCGCCGACTGGGGCGCCTTCCTCAGGACGGCGAACTTGACGGCCTCTCCCTCGAGACCCACGTAGGTGTAGGCCAGGTTCAGGCCGGCCATGCGCCCCGCGCCGCCGCGGCCCTTGCCCTCCGCGGCGGACCGCTCGACCGCCGCGGCCTGGTAGGTCTTGCCCTCCTCCAGCGCGACGCCCTGGATCGGCGGCGACAGGATGTACGTCAGGTCGCGGGTGAGCGCGATCGCGCCGGCGACGTTCATGCCGCGGAAGAAACCGCCTGAGGCGGGCATGCGGCGCGGCCCCTTCTCCGCCGCGCCGCTCTTGGCGCCCCTGCCGGCCGCGGTTTGCGCGGCCTCGGGGAATCCGGTCACTTCCTTGACCTTGCCGTCCGCCACGATCACCTTGATCGCGCTCTTCACGATCTTTTCCAGCTCCGCCGTCTCCGCGCCTCCGCCGGGTTTGGCCGAGTCGAACTCGAAGGCGCCCCGCCCGCCTTCTTCCTTGATCTTCACCGAGACGTACGTCACGGAAAGGACCAGGTCTCCGCCGTCCTTCTTGTCCTCGACCTTGATCGCGTACAGCACCTCGGCGGTGCTCGACCGCCTGAACGCACCCTGCCCGTCGCCGCCTTCGGTGGCGGATGCCGTCGTCACCGTGTACCGGAACGTATCGCCCTTGCCGAGCTTGAGCTCGACCTTGGCGGGCGCATCGGCCGCGCAAAGCACCGCGGCCGCGCCGCATGCCGCAAGGCATGCGAGGCTCAACTGCAACCGTCGCCGTCCGTTCATGGCTGAATTCCTCCTTCCGTCGGCGCCCGCGTCTCGGGCTCCGTCTCCACACGTTCCGCGCGCGCAAAGCTCGCGGCCGCTCCCGGCGGCCGGCGGGGCCCCATGCTCCCGCCCGCGCGCGTCCGGCGCCTGCCGTCACCGCAGCGTGATGTCGAAGCGGTTCGCGCCGCGCTTGATCGCGATCCTCCCGGTCTGCGGCCGCTCGCCCGGGCGCAGGCCCACGGAATACGAGTACGTGCCCGGCGCCAGGCCGCGAATCTCGTAGCGGCCGTTCTTGTCGGCGGTCGCGGTTTTCGCCAGCCCTCGCCCATCCCGCACTGTCACCACCGCGAACGGGACGGCGGCGTCGGCTTTGATCGTTCCCGAAAGCGACAAGCCGTCCTGGAGCACCGCCCTGATCTCCTTGGCGACGCCGTCGCCGCGGATTTCGATCCTGCGCGTCTCGGGGAGATAATCGCGGTGATGGATGATCACCTCGTAGGCCCCGGGAGGCAGATCCCTGAGAGTGAACATGCCCGTCTCGTCGCTATGGGCCGCGGCTCCCTCGAGGCGCGCCGGGGCGGCCGCGGCGGATCTTTCCGGCGCCCTTCCGGCGCGGCGCTCGGCGCGCGGCGCGGCGACGACGAAAACCTCCGCGCCGGCAAGAGGGCCGTGTTTCCCGATGACATAGCCCGCGACGGAGAGACCTTCCTCGAGGGGCACGACGATTCCCTCGGTCAACTCGTCCGCCACGATGGTGACGATCACCTGCCTGCCGCTCCGCCCCTCCGCCGCCGCCTCCAGGTAGTACGTGCCCGGCGCCAGGCCGTTGATCTGGAAGCTTCCATCGGGACTGGAGAATTCGCGCGGGGAGAACATGCCGCCGCCGGGGCCCCGGAACCCGCCGCGGCCGCCCTCCTCCTCCGTGCCATCGGCGCGCATGGCGCTCAGCCGCACGCGGAAGGACGTCACCCGCTCGCCGGTCAGCGCCATGAGCACGATGCCGCGTAGCCCGCCCGTGCGCGCGAGCACGACGGCGATCTCGGTGTTCACCTTCACTTCGGCGAGCGACGCCTCGGCAAAGCCCTCGCATCGCGCCCTCACCGTGTACGGGCCCTCCCCGAGGCTTCCGAGGCGGAACCAGCCGTTCGCGTCGCTCACCGTGCTCGACCCCCGCACCAGCGACCTGTGCGACGGGTTTGCCGAACAGTATGCGCAGCTGCGCAGCCACAAGGGTGTCACCGTCGACCAGGCCCGCGAGATCATCTCCGACGTCTCCTATTTCGGCACGATGCTGGTCCACAACGACATGGTCGACGGGATGGTCTCCGGGGCCAGGCACACCACCGCGCACACCGTCCGCCCGGCCTTCGAGATCATCAAGACCGCACCCGGTGTCAGCACGGTCTCCAGCATCTTCCTGATGTGTCTGGCGGACCGGGTGCTGGCCTACGGCGACTGCGCGATCGTGCCGGACCCGACGGCCGAACAACTCGCCGATATCGCCATCTCGTCGGCGCGCACCGCCGCCCAGTTCGGCATCGATCCGCGGGTTGCCATGCTGTCGTATTCGACGGGCAGCTCCGGTACCGGTGCAGACGTCGACAAGGTCAGAGCGGCAACCGAACTGGTGCGCGAGCGGCAACCGGAACTTCTGGTGGAAGGACCGATCCAGTACGACGCGGCGGTGGATCCGTCGACCGCACAGACCAAGATGCCGGGTTCGGAGGTGGCGGGCCGGGCCACCGTGCTGATCT